>JAEMSA010000087.1 GCA_016463095.1 Candidatus Nanopelagicales bacterium | reverse complement strand
TGATGATCGTGCTCGTTGATGGTGGCGCAAAGAAGAGTCCTGTAACCCTCAAATAATCTCCAGAAGATTAAATTGGGTCTAAATACCAGTCTCTATTTTTTCTCAAAAACAAGGTGCTGAAAGTTGAACGAAATGTCTTATGGTAAGTCATGTTGTATCTTGCTGTTATTTGATCTACGTCGAAATGTGACCAGATACGCTGCTGAAGAATCTCGTCATCTTTTGTTGTCACCCATGTGTTCTGAGATCTCGCAATAGTTTCGTCGACAAGGTCGATCAGTTGTTCATGGCTATTAAATTTGTATGAAATTTCACTAGAAGCAAAAATTGACTCATCCAAAGAATTTTCTTGTTCGAATTCAAAACTTTCTCGAATGCTTAATAATCTTCCCGTCGCTTTTTCACAAAGCAATTTTGGCAATACTATTGCTTTTGAATAGTTGGTCGTCAATAGTGAAAGTGGCAACGTATTGCATATGCCAACAGTCTTCTTGAAGATTTCGGGAATTACCGTCAAGCCTGAATCCGAACCAAAAAAGGCGGTGCAACGGTTACTTAGAAATACGTCCATAAAACTTGATTGAAATTCGCTGTCGCAATATTCGATAATCCGCGGGTCAAGATGCTTGATTTTTGACTCGACATGCGATCCCATTCGCACTACATCAAAACCACGTTCAATTAGAGTCGAAGCGACAACGAGCAGGTCTGATGCAGGAAAGTTACGGTATTGATAAAAATCCCAGTTACTTATCGGCGAAACTTTGGCAAGGTATGAATTGTCTCGGTTATAAATGCATATGAAAGGTTTATCTTCTTTTAGTCCCATTTTTGAAGAAATTTCAAGTCCTCGTGCCTCTTCTTTGGTTGTGAACCAGAGTGGGGGATTCGTATTGCAAAAAACATCGTCTAAGTCTCTGATGTCACATGGCAACCCTTTTGTGATGATCGAATGCTCAGTATTGCCAAGTTTTCCATTAATCACAGCGACTCTAGAAAGAAGAAACCGTGGTAAAAAGTGCATTTTTTTTCTGATTTTCTTTAAAATAAAATCATTTGCAGCCCAATTGTGATCAAATCCGGCATCGGCCCTCTGTAAATAAAATAAATCTAAGTAGCGCTGACTAGGCATATTTGTGCCGACTTGCCGATGCCCTAAATAAATTGCTGGCGTGATTAGCAGATGTCCAATTCGGCTTGGAATTATAAAGTCAAACCTGACAAGAATTAATCTCTTGATCAATCGGATGAATACAAAAAAGCAAAAAGCCAAAATCCAAATAGGAATGGCACGAATTTTTCTCAAAGCAACTGGTAATCCGCCGCTGGTGATCTCGATTAATTGCCTTTTCATTCCAGACAATTTTTTACCAGCTTTTTTGACAAACTCATCAGCCCATAAACTACTAGTTTGTTGTGATTGTTCTCGTTTGGCAATCTTTAGCCAATTAATTGGGTAGGGTGAGCAAGTCAATTTAATTTGGCGACGTGGCCGACTGGCTTAGGCACGGGCCTGCAAAGCCCTTTAAC
>JAEMSA010000005.1:47541-62410 GCA_016463095.1 Candidatus Nanopelagicales bacterium | reverse complement strand
GAGGTGGAGACGGGATTTGAACCCGTGTACGCGGCTTTGCAGGCCGCTGCCTCGCCTCTCGGCCACTCCACCACTTGCTTGAAATTTAATTAATAAATGAATAATTTAATAATTAAATTTCCGAGCGGACGACGGGATTCGAACCCGCGACCCTAACCTTGGCAAGGTTATGCGCTACCAACTGCGCCACGTCCGCGAATAAATAGACATTTCTTTGATTTTAAGGAATTTGTCTATTTGTACCTGTTCAAGATACCCGAAGGTGAGGCTAAAGGGTTCAGTCGAGTATCTAAGTTGTGATTACGCAGGTAATGTCTCAAGTTATGGTGCACATAAAAAACCAGGCCCGCGAAATGGCCTATGCACAATTTGGCACCAAACGATTTGTTGGTTTGCAGGATGTAGCTATTGATTTGAATCGTTTAACAGAACCTGGATATTGGGCCATTATTGGCACCTTTGAAGGATCTTGGTTATTGCTCAAATTTGAAACAGAAATAGAGAACCCTATTGATTATCAAGGCAATTGGAATGGCATAGATCCTGATAATTGGGTTTCCTCAATGAATCAAACTGAATATGAATCAGCAGTTGAGGGATTAAGGCAACACATTTCCTTGGGGGATGTTTATCAGGCAAATATTTGTCGAGTTTTAACAACAGATATTCAAACACAAGGTTATGAAATTGAAGGATTAGCTAATTTACTTACCACCGGAAACCCTGCTCCTTATTCTTGTGTCATAAGTGTTAACCAAGATGCTCACGAAAGATTAACTAAAGATGTGGCATTGGTGTCTGCTTCACCAGAATTGTTCTTAGCAAGAAATAAGCAACACATTACTTCCAGCCCAATCAAGGGAACAGGTAAAACTGTTGAAGATTTAACAGAAAAAGACCGGGCAGAAAATGTGATGATAGTTGATTTAGTGAGAAACGATTTGTCGCGAATTTGTAAAACTGGCAGTGTTAATGTGCCAAGTTTGCTGGAAACCCAATCTCACCCAGGTTTAGTGCATTTGGTTTCCACCGTGGCCGGTGAATTAACAGAAAAAATCAGTTGGGCAGAAATTTTTGAGGCCACCTTCCCGCCAGGTTCAGTTAGTGGAGCCCCAAAAATAAGTGCTTTGAAATTAATCAAAAAATTTGAGAAAAGTGATAGAGGACCCTATTGCGGAGCTATCGGTTGGATAAACACTTTCAATGACACAGCCTCCATAGCGGTGGGAATTAGAACTTTTTGGAAAGACAAACACAAACTTCTGTTTGGTACCGGGGCAGGAATCACCTGGGGTTCAGAACCGTTAAAGGAATGGCAAGAAACCGAATTGAAATGTGCCAAGTTATTTGAAGTAGCCAGCAAAAAACAACGAAAGTTATAACCCCAAAGTAAATCAAAATCAAGATTTGAATTATTCTGTAAATATGAAAGATCGACCAACTAGTCCCATCAAAATAATTCGGGCCCGCATCCGTGCCAACAGAATTGCTGATGCTGCCTGGAAAACTGCAGTATTTTTTGCAGGATTTTTTTTCATTGGAATAGGTATTGTGCTCTTGATTCTGCCTGGTCCTGGTTGGGTGATGATATTTATTGGTCTATTTACATTGGCAACAGAATTTACTTGGGCCAGCCGTTTTCTTGCCCCTTTAAGACTTAAATTAGCTAAAGCAAAACTCACGGGCAAAAAACCGGTATGGATTTATTTGTTGTTCTTGCTCATCGCCGTCATCGGAATCTTGTCTAGCTGGTGGATTTGGATGAAATTCGAGCGCTAGTCCCTTCATTGCAAAACCCTGAATAAATAGGTCCTAAGGGTAGTATTAATTCTGTGAATAAATCAAAAGTTGATCTGTATTTATGTGGCGTTAAAGGCTATGAAGCAGCCAAAGTGATCATAAGTTCTCATCAAAAATTTATTGGTTCAGTCGTGATAGCACCTGATACTGGAACAGTGGATGATCCGTTTGAAAAAATATCCCAAGTCTTTGAAAGCGCGGGAATAAAGGTTTCCACAACCGATCCTGGAAAAATATCTGAATTAGCACTTGCCATTGGTTGGAAAAAATTAATCGATGCTAATTATCAACAAATTATTGTGATTCATGATTCTTTGCTCCCCAAATATAGGGGTTGGAATCCACTGCTAACCGCGTTAATTAATGGCGATACCAAGATTGGGGCCACAGCAATAATTGCCACCAGCCAAGTAGATGCTGGACCTATCATTGCTCAAGCTGGTAAATCAATAAAATACCCAATTAATTTAGTTGAAGCTATGGCAATAATTTCCACTTTGATAGAAAAATTGTTACAAACAGTTTTCACCCAAATTGCCAAAAAAGGCAAAGTTGTTGGTAAACCACAAATTCAGAAACAAGCAACCTACAGTTTATGGCGAGACGAAAAAGATTTCATTATTGATTGGTCCTTGCCAGCAGAAAATATTTTACGACATATTCATGCCTCAAGTTATCCCTATGTTGGCGCAAAAAGTCTGCTAGCAGGCGAAGAAGTAAGAATTTTTGATGGCAGGGTAAGTAAAGAAAACCCAAAAATTGCAAATAGAACACCAGGAAAGATTTGGAAAATCACTAACGGAATTCCGATAGTGGTGTGTGGAAAAGGTTTCATTGAACTAACCCAAATAAGTGGCAACAATGGCAGATCAGTTTTACCCATTACCAAGCTTCGACAAAGATTCGAATAAGGAATAAATACTGTGTCAGATTTTAAAGTTAAAATTGACGGGAAAGAAGAAACCGCCACAGCGGGAATAAACGCAATTGATTTTTATAAAGAAAACAAAAACATAGTTGTGGCAAGAATCAATGGGATCATTAAAGACTTAGCAACACCACTTAGCGCAGGTGATGAAGTCATAGGAATTTTGGCAAGCTCCGAAGAAGGACTGGCAGTGATTAGACATAGTACTGCTCACATCATGGCTCAAGCTGTACAAAAGCTAAACCCAAAAACCAAATTAGGAATTGGGCCACCAATCAAGGATGGTTTCTATTACGATTTTAAAGTTGAAAATAATTTCACACCTGAAGATTTAGTAAAAATTGAATCCACTATGAAAGACATCATAAAAAGTGGTCAAAGATTTACCCGCAGAGTAAGTGATGAGAAATCATTATTAAAAGAATTAGCAGCAGAGCCTCTTAAAATTGAATTAATTGGAATCAAAGGAAACCCTGCTGAAGATGTTATGGAAGTTGGGGGAACCGAATTAACAATTTATGACAATATTGATTTTAGAAGTGGTGAAGTTGTTTGGTCAGATTTATGTCGCGGACCACATGTTCCTTCCACCAAATATTTAGGTGCACACAAATTAATGAGAACCGCTGGTGTTTATTGGAGAAGCGATGAAAAAAATCCTCAGTTGCAAAGAATTTATGGTACCGCCTGGGCCAGCAAAGAAGAACTAGCTAATCATTTGGTGTTACTGGAAGAAGCCGAAAAAAGAGATCATCGAAAACTTGGTGTGGAATTAGATTTGTTTTCATTTCCTGATGAAATCGGATCAGGTTTAGCTGTTTTCCACCCCAAAGGTGGAGTTATAAGAAAAGTGATGGAGGACTATTCACGTAAACGTCACGAAGAATCAGGTTACGAATTTGTTTACACACCTCATATAACTAAGTCTGCTTTATTTGAAACTTCAGGACATCTTGAATGGTATGCCGATGGCATGTTTCCACCTATGCAACTAGATGCTGAATTCAATGAGGATGGGACTGTTAGAAAACCTGCCCAAAATTATTACTTAAAACCAATGAATTGTCCTTTCCATAATTTGATTTACAAATCTAGTGCTAAATCGTATCGAGATTTACCGTTAAGATTTTTTGAATTTGGCAGTGTTTATCGTTACGAAAAATCTGGTGTGATTCATGGTTTAACCAGAGTAAGAGGGATGACTCAAGATGATGCTCACATTTACACAACTTTAGAAAATATGCCACAAGAATTAGATGCCTTATTGAAGTTTGTTTTAGGACTTCTCAAAGATTATGGTTTAGATGATTTTTACCTAGAACTATCAACTAAAAATTCCACCAAGTCTGTGGGCACAGATGCTGAATGGTTGCAGGCAACAGAAACTTTAAGAAAAGCAGCGCAAGCACAAAACATTCCCTTGGTTATGGATGAAGGCGGAGCAGCTTTTTATGGACCTAAAATTTCTGTGCAAGCTAAAGATGCTTTAGGTAGAACTTGGCAGATGAGCACAATTCAACTGGATTTCCAATTGCCACAAAAATTTGAACTTGAATACAAAGATAAAGATGGTTCCATGAAACGTCCAGTGATGATTCACAGAGCACTTTTTGGATCTATTGAAAGATTCTTTGGTGTGCTGCTGGAACATTATGCGGGAGCATTTCCACCATGGCTTGCCCCTGTGCAAGTGGTTTGCATTCCAATTGCTGACACCCATGTTTCATATTTGCAAGAAATTGAAACCAAATTAAAAGCTAAAGGGATACGTGTTGAAATTGACTCAAGTGATGAGCGGATGCAAAAGAAGATCAGAACTGCTCAAACCCAAAAGGTTCCTTTTATGTTGATTGCTGGGGATCAGGATATTTCTGCTAACGCTGTGTCGTTTAGATTCAGAGATGGAACTCAAGAAAATAGTGTTTCAGTTGATGATGCGATTAAGCGCATCCTTGATGCTATAGAAAAAAGAATTCAGGTTTAGATGTCATTTCCAGAAACCGGCTTACCTGATGCCTGGATTCGTTTATGGACCCCTCATCGCGGTCAATATTTACAAGATGTGCGAAGTGATGGCACAGTAGATCAAACCTGTCCGTTCTGTTCTGCACCTAAAGTCAAAGCAGAAGATTCATTAGTGGTGTTCCGAGGAAAACTAAATTATGTGGTGCTAAATCTTTATCCTTATAACGCAGGTCATCTTTTGATTGCACCTTTTAGACATTTTGCTGATTACACAACTATCACTGAAGAAGAATCAAATGAAATGAGTGAACTGACCAGAAAATCAATGTCAGTGTTAAGAAAAGTAAGTGGTGCGCAAGGTTTCAACATTGGAATGAACCAAGGACCAGTTGCGGGCACTAGTGTTGCAGATCATCTACATCAACACATTGTTCCTCGTTGGGGCGGAGACACCAACTTCATGCCCATTATTGGCAGAGCTAAATCAATCCCACAATTACTTAAAGATACCCAATTACTCCTTGCTGAAGCTTGGAATGATTAATGCTTGGAAATTCCAAAGCTAGAAATTTAGGAAAAATAATTGCTACCCCTTTTGCCAAAATATTTATAAAATTAGGTTTCACCCCAGACTCAATTACTTTGTTGGGAACTACAGGAGTGGTCCTAGTTTCAGTGACTTTTCTTGCCCAAGGTCAATTCTTAATAGGATCAGTTTTGTTTATGCTTTTTGTTGGGCTAGATGCAGTTGATGGCACAGTAGCCCGATTACTTAACCGAAATTCTAAATGGGGCGCTTTTTTTGATTCAGTTCTTGATCGTATAGCAGATGGTGCAGTATTGGGAAGTCTTGCTTTCTATTTTGCTAGTGAACAAAATGTCACCTATTTTGTTTTAAGTTTAATTTCCCTGGTGGCAAGTGAAATTGTTTCTTACACAAAAGCACGTGCTGAAGGATTAGGCTTAAATTGTGATACAGGTTTGGCTGAGCGCCCTGAGCGAGTAATTGTGGTGGTGGCGGGAACATTCTTAGCTGGAATAGGAATAAATTGGATGCTACTTGCCTCAATTTGGGTTTTGGCGGCAATAAGTGTTATTACTGTGGTCCAAAGAATGTTATTTGTTTTAAAACAAACTAAAATACTTTAAATGATTTCTTTAGTTGATTTTGGTTACCAAGCAGGTTGGGTTCTTGTTAAACGTTTACCACCCGGCATAGCGCGAAACCTATTTAGAAAAATTGCTGATTGGTCTTATCAAAAAGATATCACTGGTGTTCAACAATTAAGAGCAAATTTAGCTTTTATGACTGGTATTGCTGCTGACTCACTTGAACTAGAAACATTAGTAAGAGATGGGATGAGAAGTTATCTTCGTTATTGGGAAGACGCTTTCAGGCTTTCTACTTGGAAAAAAGATAATTTAGCAAAACATGTCATCTGTATTGGAACAGACAATATAGATATGGCTTTGGCCTCTAAGAAACCGTTGGTAACCGCAACACCTCACATGGGTAATTGGGATGGGGCAGGTTTTTGGTACACCGCGAATTATGGTGCAATCACCACAGTGGTGGAAAGACTTAAACCTGAATCTTTATATAAAAAATTTGTGGCATTTCGTAATTCTTTTGGAATAGAAGTTATCCCAACCAGTGGTGAGTCAGATATTTTCATGAAACTTTTAAGAAGAGCCAAAGAAGGTCGCATGGTTGCCTTAGTTGCTGATCGAGACATCACAAATAACGGTATGGAAGTTAAATATGGTCCTGCTACTGCGTTCTTCCCAGTGGGCCCAGCAGCAATAGCGGTAACACTTGATGGTTTGGTTATTCCTTTAGCTACTTATTACAACCAAGAAAATGTTTTGGTAATGGAATTTTTGCCCCCATTAAGTCCGGGTCAAGGCGAAACCAAAGAAAAAAAGATTCATGATTTAACACAAAGACTGGCTAATGTGTTTGAAAGCGAGATTAAAAAATATCCCCAAGATTGGCATATGTTACAAAGAGTTTGGAAAGACGTTCAACCATTAAAAAGAATCAATGAAGGATTAGTGAAATAGATTTGCGTATAGGAATAGTTTGTCCCTATGACTGGTCGGTACCTGGGGGAGTTAAACAACACATCCAGGATCTAACAGAATCATTAATTGAACTTGGTCACTATGTAAATGTATTAACCCCTACCAGCGCTGAAGAATTATTACCCAGTTATGCGACCAATGCCGGCAGCACCATTGCTTTGCCTTACAACGGATCTATTGCCCGAATAAAATTTGATCCCGCTGCATTCACCCGAACAAGAAATTGGTTACGACAGGGAAAATTTGATATTTTGCATTTGCATGAACCAACAAGTCCTAGCCCTGCCATAATTGCGGCTTGGTCAGCTCGAGGACCAATTGTGGCAACTCATCACACTGCTAATGACTCAATGTATGCCGTGAAGAACATGCAATTTCTATTACAACCAATGATGGAAAAAGTTATTGCCAGAATTGCGGTAAGTCAAGAAGCAAAAGACACCATGATTGAGCATTTCGGTGGAGATGCTGTGGTAATTCCAAATGGAGTAAGAGTTAGTAATTTTAGTAATGCCACTAAATTATCCGGATTTGATCAAGACAAAACAATAGTCTTTGTTGGCAGATTAGATGAACCTAGAAAAGGTTTACAGAATCTTTTAGAAGCCATGCCCCAAGTTTTTGCACAATATTCTGATTTGAAACTACTTCTCGTGGGACCTGGGGATAAGCAAGAAATTCTGAAAGCTATCGATGCAAAATATCATTCCAACATTGAATTTAAAGGATTTGTTTCTAGTGAAGTAAAAGCATCATGTTACGCATCTGCAACTGTCTATGTGGCACCAAACTTGGGTGGGGAATCTTTTGGAATAGTTTTATTGGAAGCAATGGCATCTGGAACACCAGTTTTAGCATCAGACTTACCAGCTTTTAAACAAGTACTAGAAGACGGCAAATATGGCAAACTATTTGAAACAAATAATGTGAATGATTTAGCCACATCTTTAATTGAACTTTTACGCAATAAATCAGAAAGAGAAAATCTAACAAAACAAGGTTTAACTAGAGCTAAGCAATTTGATTGGTCTGTAATTGTTAGACAAATACTTGATGTTTACGAAGCGGTTAAAAGTGTTGAAGGCAGAAATGTGAGAGAAGACTTTCGAGGTCAACTTTATGGTCGCTTAACTAAGACTGGAAGACTTGACCGCAGACGAGTTAAGAACTCATTTCTGACAGAATAGGTTTGTGGACACAAGTAATTGGGTTTTAATCGCTTCAGGATTAATTCTTTTTGCAATATATCTATCCAATGTTGCCGGGAGATTAGATCGTTTACATTTAAAAGTTGAGAATGCTCGAAATGCCCTTGATCGCCAACTTGCTCTTCGCTCAGCAATTTGTTCAGATATCGCAGGTTTAGATTTACTTGATGAAAAATTACGATCAAGGTTAGCAAACGCAATTCACGCATCAATAAGTGAAGAAACTTTAGAAGTTCACACACCAAACGAGTGGAAAATAGAAAGTGAAGTAACTAAAGCCTTAGGTGAATTATTTGATAAAGATTTTGATATTAATAAATATCCCAATCATAAAAACTTGATTCAAGAAGCAGCCGGAGCTACCAGACGAGTGCAATATGCGTTAACTTTTTACAACGATGCGGCAACATCTGTAATCAAAGTAAGAAAAAGATGGATCGTGCGCAGCTTCCGACTCTTTGGTCGGGCCCGCATGCCAGTTCTACTGGATTTAGATGTGCAGATTCCTCATGGTTTGGAGTATTGCTAAGTCTTTGCAATAAGACTTATATATAAGTTGTGGAATTACTATCTTGGGCTAGAGTTGGGATACCCAAAAATTAAGGAAATCGTGGCTAACCAAAACAACAGCACTGGAACACCAAGAGTCAAACAAGGCATGGCAGAAATGCTTAAAGGCGGCGTCATTATGGATGTCATCAATGCTGAGCAAGCAAGAATTGCTGAAGACGCTGGTGCAGTTGCAGTTATGGCTTTAGAAAGAGTTCCCGCAGATATTCGTAAAGATGGCGGCGTTGCTCGAATGAGCGATCCAGACATGATTGATGAAATCATTGCCACAGTATCCATTCCAGTTATGGCAAAAGCAAGAATTGGCCACATAACTGAAGCACAAGTTTTACAAAGTCTTGGTGTTGATTACATAGATGAATCAGAAGTATTAACGCCAGCTGACGAGGCATATCACATTGATAAACGACTATTTACAGTTCCATTTGTTTGCGGTGCCACAAATCTAGGTGAAGCATTAAGAAGAATTTCTGAAGGTGCAGCCATGATTCGTTCCAAAGGTGAAGCAGGAACTGGAAACGTTGTTGAAGCTGTTAGACACATGAGAACAATTCGGGGAGATATTGCTCGACTAAAAGGTTTAGATAAAGAAGAGTTATATACCGCTGCAAAAAATTTGCAAGCACCATATGAATTAGTTGCTCAAGTTGCAGAACTGGGCAGACTTCCAGTGGTGTTATTTACCGCCGGTGGAATTGCCACACCAGCCGATGCTGCATTGATGATGCAACTAGGAGCAGATGGTGTTTTCGTGGGATCAGGAATTTTTAAATCAGGAGACCCTGTTCAAAGAGCCAAGGCAATTGTGGAAGCAACCACGAACTTTGATGATCCAAAAGTTATTGCAAGAGTTTCACGCGGACTTGGTGAAGCCATGGTGGGAATAAATATTGAAATCTTGCCAGCTTCCGAAAGGTTTGCCGGACGCGGCTGGTAACTCTTGTTAAGAGTCGGGGTTTTAGCGCTACAAGGTGATGTTCGAGAACACGTTAATTCCTTAACTTCGCTTAATGTTGCTGTGCAAAAAGTTAGAAACCCTGAAGAGTTAAAAACAGTTAATGCTTTGGTAATTCCAGGTGGAGAATCAACCACAATAAGTATGTTGGCCAAAAGAGTTGGCTTATTAGATCCTTTACGAAAATTTGTAAAAGACGGATTTGCAGTTTATGGATCTTGCGCCGGAATGATTATGTTGGCTGAAGAAATACTTGATGGTAGAAGTGATCAAGAAACTATTGGTGGAATAGATATCACTGTTAGAAGAAATGCTTTTGGTCGACAAGTTGATTCATTTGAAACAGATTTAGCACTAAAAGATTTCAAAAACAATTTTAAAGCGGTTTTTATCCGCGCTCCTTGGGTTGAGAGAGTAGGAAGCCAAGTTGAAGTTCTTGCCACCTATAAAACTGAAAATAACCAAGAACATCCAGTTATGGTTCGACAAGGTGCTCTTTTAGCCACATCTTTTCATCCTGAACTAACAAACGACAACCGAATACACGAGTATTTTGTGCAGATGGCAAAATCGGTTTCAAGAGTTAATTCATAAAAAGGATTAAATATGTCAGGGCATAGTAAATGGGCAACGACTAAACATAAGAAAGCTATTATTGATTCTCGTCGTGCCAAACTATTTGCCAAGTTGGTTAAAAAAATTGAAGTAGCAGCAAGACTTGGTGGCCCAGATATTGAGGGCAATCCAGCACTATTTGATGCAATTCAGAAAGCTAAGAAAAATTCAGTACCAAACGACAATATTGATAGAGCATTAAAAAGAGGTAGTGGCACAGAAGAAGGTGCTGCTGATTACCAAACAATTATGTATGAAGGATATGGGCCAAACGGAGTTGCTGTTTTAATTGAATGCTTAACCGATAACCGAAATAGGGCAGCAGGAGATGTTCGGCTAGTCATGACTAGAAATGATGGCAATATGGCAGATCCTGGTTCTGTTTCATACATGTTTTCTCGAAAAGGTGTTGTTTTACTTTCTAAAACTGGATCATTAACTGAGGATGATGTTTTATCAGCTGTGCTAGATGCAGGTGCTGAAGAAGTAAATGATTTAGGGGAATCATTTGAGGTAATAAGTGAACCTAATGATCTAGTACAAGTAAGAACAGCTCTACAAAATGCCAAAATTGACTATGACTCTGCAGATACATCATTTGTTCCATCGGTGAGCGTAGAACTTGACGCTGAGGCTGCAAAAAAGATTTTTAACTTAATTGAGTCTTTAGAAGACTTAGATGACGTACAAACAGTTTGGGCAAACTTTGATGTTTCAGATGAAGTTATGGCACAAGTTGGGTAATATTAGTTAAATAATTATTTGAAGGGTCAGTAACTAAACATGAGAGTTTTAGGTGTTGATCCTGGTTTAACTAGATGTGGTTTGGCCATTGTTGATGAAGCTCCAGGTAGAAAAGTAATTCTTAAAACGGTCATGGTTTTTAGAACATCACCAACTGATGCTTTAGCTGATCGCCTTTTGGCTTTAGATACTGCTTTAAGCCAAATCATCAAAGAATACAAACCAGATGTAGTAGCAGTCGAACAAGTTTTTAGTCAACATAATTTGAAATCAGTTATGGGCACAGCACAAGCAGCTGGCATAGCAATGGTTAATGGAGCTAAACATGGGTGCCAAGTTTTCACTTACACCCCAACCCAAGTTAAAGCATCTGTTACCGGTTCCGGAAAAGCAGATAAACGTCAAATTGGTCGCATGATTGCAAAAATCTGCGGACTTTCCTCTGCGCCTGAGCCAGCAGACGCCTCTGATGCTGTTGCATTAGCAATATGCCATTTATGGCGTGGTGGAGCAGACGAAAAAATTAGGAAGAGAGCAGTTTCGTGATTGCCTTTGTAAAAGGAACATTGACAGATATTTCTGCCCTAGGAGCAGTTGTTGATGTGGGTGGCGTGGGAATGAATTTGTTAACTTCAGCAAATGCTTTAAAAGGAAAAAAAGTTGGAGATCAAGTTCAAGTACCTACCGTGATGGTGGTGCGAGAAGATCACATGACACTTTATGGTTTTGCTGACGCGAATGAAAAAGATATGTTTTTGTTATTGCAAACAATTTCTGGAGTGGGGCCACGCATGGCATTAAATCTAATTTCTGTGATGGGTGAACAAAAGTTGAGTAACGCCATAGCTAATTCAGATATTGGATCTTTAACCGCTGTGCCTGGAATTGGTAAAAAAGGTGCTCAAAGATTAATTTTAGAATTAAGTGACAAAATTGCTTCACCTAAGAATTCGGCTATTACTTCTTGGCGAGAATCTTTGATCACAGCCCTGGTTGGATTAGGTTGGAATCGCAAAGATGCTTCAAGTGCGGCTGAACAAGTGCCAACACCAGAAAATGAAGCAGATCTTTCAGATTCTCTTCGAACTGCGTTAAAATTATTAAGTAAAACCAGATGAACATTGATGATCAAGCCACAGAAGATGTGGGCTTAGAGATTATTCGTCTTGAGGTAAGTGAAGAAGATCGTCAAGTTGAAGGTGCACTTCGTCCTAAAACTTTGGCAGAATTTGTGGGACAACATCGTGTTCGTGAACAATTAGATTTAATTCTGAGAGCAGCTTTACAAAGAGGAAACTCGGCAGATCACGTTTTACTATCCGGTCCACCCGGTTTAGGTAAAACAACTTTGGCCACCATTGTTGCTTCAGAATTAGGTGCACCAATCAGAGTTACTTCAGGTCCGGCAATTCAGCATGCCGGAGATTTAGCGGCAGTTTTAAGTTCTTTAACACCTGGTGAAATTTTGTTTATAGACGAAATACATCGTTTAGCAAGACCAGCTGAAGAAATGCTTTATTTAGCAATGGAAGATTATCGAGTTGATGTTGTTGTTGGTAAAGGGGTTGGAGCAAACGCTATTGGTTTAGATTTACCATCTTTTACTTTGATCGGCGCAACCACAAGAGCTGGTTTATTACCAAGTCCATTACGTGATCGTTTTGGTTTCACCGCTCACCTTGATTACTACGAAGCAGCTGAATTAGAACAAATTGTGCACCGATCCGCTGGATTATTGAAAGTTGAAATCACACAAGATGCAGCTGTGGAAATAAGTAAACGTTCACGAGGAACACCCAGAATTGCTAACAGATTGTTAAGAAGAGTCAGAGATTATGCCCAAGTTCATGCAACTGGCCAAGTAGATATCACCATTGCTAAAAAAGCATTAACTTTATTTGAAATCGATGACCGTGGCCTGGATCGAATTGATAGAGCAATTCTTGATGCTTTGATTAACAAATTTGGGGGAGGACCAGTTGGTCTTTCCACTTTGGCTGTTGCTGTTGGGGAAGAACCTGAAACTGTGGAAGATATGTGTGAACCGTTCTTAGTTCGAATTGGATATTTAGCTAGATCTGCTCGAGGAAGAATTGCCACACCTTCGGCCTACCAATTGTTGGGTAAAAGTGTTCCTGCTCAACAAGTCTTGGATATAACCGAATAAATTAGACCTCTTGGGTCAATAAATATAGGCATACGGAATACTTAGTAAGCACGGTATTAATACTGAATGAAACACAATAATCTTTCCTAGGAGTCATTAAAAAGTGTCTGCCGCAAATCGCGCACGTCCAGGTAGATTACTAATTTTAATAACACTGGTTTTAGGTGCCACAATATTGTGGGCTTTTTGGCCTGGGGCATCACACGAAGCAAGATTAGGACTTGATTTACGTGGTGGTACACAAGTTATTTTGACACCAGAATTAGCACCCGGCACTGAAGGTGTTTTAACACAAGATCAGATAAATCAAACTGTTGAAATTATTCGCCAACGCGTTAACGGTTTTGGTGTGGCAGAAGCAGAAGTAACTGTGCAAGGAAGTGGCGCAAATGCGGCCATTGTTGTAACCGTTCCAGGAGTTAATCCTGAAGGAATTACTAATTTACTTAAACAAACAGCACGACTAGATTTTCGTGCAGTACTGGCTGCTGGCAATGGAGTTGAAATTGCTGTTCCTAGTGCTTCTCCCAGTGCATCTCCAAGTGTCAGCCCTAAGGCTGTTGTGCAACCAACAGAATTACCAATTCAAGCAGCAACTTCTGACGAACTTTATGAACAATATTTGTCATTAAATTGTTTTACCCCTGGACTTCTCCAAGGTGGTAGGGCAGATGATCCAACTAAATATATGCTCACCTGTTCTAAAGATGGTTTTGAAAAATTTGTGTTAGCACCTGCATTCATCACTGGTGATCAAGTTTCTGACTCTCAAGCCAGTTTGCCCCAACAAGGCGCTGGTGGATGGATGGTTACTTTAGATTTTGATTCTCAAGGTGCAACTAAATTATCTGAAGCATCAATTACTTTAAGTAAACTTCCTTCACCACAAAATCGTTTTGGAATTGTGTTAGACGGGCTAGTAGTTTCGGCACCATTTTTCTCTGAACCTATTTTGGGTGGGAAAGCACAAATTGAAGGCTCATTTAAAGCAGAAGAAGCTAAACAACTTTCACAAGTGCTGCGCTATGGAGCTCTACCTGTGACATTAAATATTGCCGAATCAACTTCAATTAGTCCAACACTTGGACAAGATCAATTGTCAGCAGGTTTATTGGCTGGAGCTATTGGTTTGATTTTGGTAGTAATTTATCTACTTATTTATTACCGCGCATTGGGCTTTGTGGCAGTTTTCAGCTTAATTGTCGCCGCAGGTTTCTTGTGGCTACTAATTATTGCTTTGGGTAGATCAATTGGTTTTACTTTAACTTTGGCAGGTATCGCGGGTGCGATTGTGGCCATTGGAATTACGGCTGACTCGTTTGTGGTTTATTTTGAAAGAATCCGTGATGAAATCCGTGATGGTAAATCATTAAGAGTTGCTACTGAATTGGCTTGGGTTAGAGCAAGAAGAACATTGTTAGCGGCAGACTTTGTTTCGCTGTTGGCAGCAGTTGTGCTTTATGCCCTAAGTGTGGGAAGTGTGAGAGGTTTTGCTTTTACTTTAGGATTAACCACAGTGATAGATGTTTTGGTTGCTTTCTGGTTCACCCATCCTTTGGTTACTTATTTTGGTAAATCCAGTTGGGCTGAAACTGGCGGAATCCTAACCGGGGTTTCACGTAAGCGACTTATCGCCGGTAGCACAATTTTGAATGGAAGTGACAAATGATGAAATTTAATGAAGTTGGAAACCGACTTTATACAGGTGAAACCTCAATTGATTTTGTGGGCAGAAGAAAACTTTGGTATTTTATTTCGTTCATCATCATTGCGGTAGCAGCTTTTGGTTTGTTTGGTCGTGGATTAAATCTGGGCATTGAATTCAAAGGTGG
>JAEMSA010000005.1:0-47441 GCA_016463095.1 Candidatus Nanopelagicales bacterium | reverse complement strand
TTGGGTGTGTTTGTGCTTTTAGTTATTCTCTTTTTAACTGCTTATTTTGAATTAAGAATGGCAGCAGCAGCAATAGTTGCATTACTACACGATTTGTTGATCACAATTGGTGTTTATGCCATCACTGGCTTTGAGGTAACACCAGCCACTGTGATTGGTGTTCTAACAATTCTTGGTTACTCACTTTATGACACTGTGGTTGTTTTTGACAAAGTAAAAGAAAACACTAGGGGAATCATTGCCCAATCAAGATTGAATTACCGTGAATCTTCCAACCTGGCACTGAACCAGACCTTAATTAGATCTATTAACACCTCCATCGTGGCACTTTTACCAGTGGCGGCAATTTTGATTGTGGGAGTAGGAATTCTTCAAGCCGGAACCCTAAAAGATTTAGCATTAGCTTTATTTGTGGGCATTGCTGCCGGAACATATTCTTCAATCTTTATTGCCACCCCAATTTTGGTGCAACTAAAAGAACGTCAACCAGAAATTCAAGCTTTAGCAAGACGAGTTCATGCTAGAAGAGTTAATGCGGGAGTGGATGGACCAGAAAATATGAAGATAACTGGTAGCCCAATTTTGGCCAATCAACTCATGCAAGCAGGACCAAGAACTCAACCTAAACGCTTTACGCGCTCAAAAAGAAAGAAATCTTAAGTAGTTTTTAATTGCAATTTATTCATTGCTAAACTAAAGAGCCAACAGTTGAAGAAATTCCTGGGAGGCATCAAACATGACTGATGCTCCAGACACGCGCAGTAGAATAGCCAAAATAACTGGTTGGAAATCTGAGAATCCTGAACTTGATCCACTCTTAAAAACGCTTAAAAAATATCACTCTAAAGACAATATTGAATTAGTTAACAAAGCATATGTTGTGGCCAAGAAACAGCATGAAGGTCAAAAGCGCCTAAGCGGTCTGGATTACATAACTCATCCTTTAGCTGTGGCAACCATTCTGGCTGATTTGGGAATGTCTAGTGAAACTTTGGCGGCTGCGTTACTGCACGACACTGTGGAAGATACCGGTTACTCAATTGAAAAACTTGAAGCCGATTTTGGAACAGAGGTTGCCCGATTAGTTGATGGAGTTACCAAATTAGATAAAGTGAAATACGGTGATGCAAGTGCCGCAGAAACTGTTCGCAAAATGGTTGTTGCCATGGCCAAAGATATCCGAGTATTACTCGTCAAATTAGCTGATCGATTACATAACATGCGCACCCTTGAATTTTTACCTGCTGATAAGCAGGAACAAAAAGCTCGGGAAACTTTAGAAATATTTGCTCCTTTAGCTCATCGTTTGGGCATGAATGCCATCAAATGGGAATTAGAAGATTTATCTTTTGCTGGTCTTTATCCCAAAATGTATGACGAAATTGTGCACCTAGTTGGGCAAAGAGCCCCGCAACGAGATCGTGATATCGCAGAAGTTGTGGAATTTGTTCAAAAAGATTTAAGTGATGCCAAAATAAAAGCTGAATTAAGTGGTAGACCAAAACATTATTACTCGGTTTACCAAAAAATGATTGTGCGTGGCAGGGACTTTAACGAAATTTATGACTTGGTAGGAATAAGAATTTTGGTAGAAGATGTGAGAGATTGTTACGCCACATTAGGCACAATTCATTCCCGCTGGAATCCAGTGCCGGGCAGATTCAAAGATTACATAGCAATGCCAAAATTTAATCTTTATCGTTCACTTCATACCACGGTAATGGGACCAAATGGTCGACCAATTGAATTTCAAATCAGAACCCAAGACATGCATAAGGAAGCTGAATACGGTGTAGCTAGCCATTGGCGATACAAAGAACGTCAAGGAAATGATGCGAAACCAACTGATGACATGGCATGGTTACGTCAACTCGTTGATTGGCAAAAAGAAACAGAAGACCCAGATGAATTTCTTGATTCGTTGCGCTATGACCTAGGTCAGCAAGATGAAATATTTGTTTTCACACCAGCTGGTGATGTGATTGCATTACCCAATAGTGCTACTCCAATTGACTTTGCTTACGCAGTTCACACCGAGGTAGGAAATCATTGTGTGGGAGCAAGAGTTAACGGAAAACTAGTTTCATTAGATTCAACTCTTTCGAGTGGTGATAATATTGAAATTTTTACCACAAAATCTGAAACTGCTGGTCCTTCCCATGACTGGTTAAACTTTGCTGTATCGACAAGAGCTAAAAGTAAAATTAAAGCCTGGTTTACTAAAGAAAGACGTGAAGAACATCTTGAGCAAGGAAAAGATGAGATAGCTAAATTATTAAGAAAACAAAATCTGCCACTTCATCGACTGATGGCAAATCAAGCCCTGGTTGGTGTTGCTCACGAATTAAGAATAAAAGGAATTGATGAACTTTATTCAGCTGTTGGGGAAGGAAAGATTAGTGCCCAAAGTGTGGTGGCAAAACTATTACAACTCCACGGTGGGGAAGAAGGTGCGAGTGAAGATCTTTCAGAAGCAATTGCTCCTACCAGAGTTAGAAGAAGTGGGAATATAACAAATTCCCCAAGTGTGAATGTTAAAGGAATCGATGATGTTTATACCCGACTGAGCAGATGTTGCACACCTGTTCCGGGAGATGAAATATTTGGTTACGTAACCCGAGGTGAAGGAGTATCAGTTCATCGAATTGATTGCACCAACGCAACAGATTTGAAGAATGAACCAGAAAGAATAGTGGAAACTACTTGGCCAGAATCTAGTTCGGGAATCTATTTAGTTAATATTCAAATAGAAGCATTAGATCGAAATGGTTTGCTTTCAGATGTCACAAGAACATTGTCTGAGCATCATGTAAATATTTTGAATGCCTCGGTTTCAACATCCCGAGACAGAATTGCTCTCTCCAGGTTTGCTTTCGAAATGGCTGACCCAAAGCATTTGGGAAGTGTATTAGCGGCAGTAAAAAATATTGCGGGAGTTTACGACGTTTATCGCGTTTAGCGAGTTAATTCAGCTAAAGCTGATTTTGTGGCATCAAGTAACATTTTTTGACTTTCAATTGTGATGGAAAGAGTTTCAGCCTTTTTGTTATCACCTTTAGCCAGTGCTGCTTCTCGTTCTTTTTCAGTCTTGGCAAGTTTTACTTCAAGTAATTGCAGTGTTGATTGAGCACGAGCACTTTTTGCTGGATCGGTGCGATTAATTTCATTTTTTTCAGTATTTTTTATTGCTTCTTCCACAGCTTTTAATCTTGATTCAATTTGTTCTTTGTCTTTGCGGGGAACATGACCAATTTTGCTCCACTCTTCCTGAATAGGCTTTAAGGCTTGTCGAGCTGATTTCATGTCTGTGATGGGCAGAATCTTTTCAGCTTTTTCAGCTAATAACTTCTTCGCGGCTAAGTTTTTTGTGTGTTCTTCATCAAGCACTGATAGGGCAGCAGTACGAGCAGCAAAAAATACATCTTGGGCAACTTTGAAATCTTTCCAAAGTTTTTGTTCTTCTTTGCGATCTAAAATTGGGGCTGCTTTCCACTTAACCATCAAATTTCTAAACTTATTAGCAGTATCAGACCAGTCTTTAGAATCAGCAATAGCTTTTGCTTGAGAAACAATTTCTGCTTTAATTTTATTGGCTTCTTTGCGACCTGATTCAAGAGTAGAAAAATAGTGTCTTCTGGTCTTATCGAAGGCTGATCGGGCAGAACTAAATCTTTTCCACAAAATTTGTTCTTCAGATTTTGTTCCGTGGGGAAGTTTCTTCCATTCTTCAACTATTTCTTTAAATCTTTGGGTGGTAACTTTCCACTGCTTGGAATTGATTAAATTTTCAGCTTCTGCGACAAGTTGGTTTCTTTTTTCCATTGCTTTTTCTTTAGCAATAGCTTTGGCGGCAGAAAATTCTGCTTTTTTCACTGCAGCAATTACTTGGAGTTCTTCAACTTTGGTTGAAAGGATTGATAAATCTCCCACAAAGGTGGGATTTTCCAGATTAGTTTTAACTCTTTCAATGAGTTTAAAAGCAGCTTCTGCGTTACCTTTACCTTCTTTAAGTCTTTGTAAAGTTAAAGATATTTCGTTCTCAATTTCATGAAATTTGCGAACAAAGAAAGTTAAACCATCATTGGGATCGCCAGCGGCCCATTGGCCAACTTGTTTCTCAGATCCATCAGGCATCTTCACTAAGACAGTGCCATCATTTTCAACTCGACCGAAGTCTGTTGAACTAGTACTGGTGGTCATCGGGCTTTGTTACTACTTTCTGCTTCTATTGCTAACTAATTGTAACTTTTGTAGATTCAATCGTGACACTGGTCTTGGGTGCACCATCGGCACCCCCGTCAATCACGCCTGCACTTGCAATTGTCTTCAAAATATCTAAACCACTGGTGACTGTGCCCCAAATTGTGTAATCAGGGCCAAGGGTGGTGTCCTGGTACACCAAAAAGAATTGAGAACCCGATGTTCCTGGACCAGCATTTGCCATAGCAACAGTTCCGGCTGGGTAATTATTTTCTTTAGCTTCGGGAAGATTTTCATCCGGGATATTAAATCCTGGTCCACCCGAACCTGTGCCTGTTGGATCTCCGCATTGCAAAACATAAATTCCCTCAGTTGTTAAACGATGACAAATTGTGCCATCAAAATAATTTGATTGAGCAAGTGATGAAATAGCGTTAACGGTTTGTGGTGCTAGTGCAGGAATTGTGTCAATCACAATTTCACCTTGATTGGTAGTAAAAGTTATTACCGCTTTATTTGTGGCAGTAATACCAGCTGTTGGTAGTGCAGCAGCAGGAGTTGATTCTGCGGTGACATCTTGGGTTGAGGTTTGTCCACCCAGACCTAGAATTACGGAACCGATAATTATCGCTAAGGCGGTTATTAATGCAATATAAACTGTTGACTTCTTAGTTGCGTTAGAGCGATTTTGGTCAGACATCGTTACCTTTCAAAGCCACTTTTAGGATTTAGGGATTAACTAAAGTCTAGGCTGTACGCAGGTCAGGAATAAATCCGAGTAGAGGATTAATACAGTAAATGTTGATCAAGTCTTTCCCAGCTGGTCCTTGGGCTACTAATTGCTATTTGGTTGCCAATGAAGCCAATGCTGAATGTGTCATCATCGACCCAGGTTTTGAATCCTTACCAGAAATAAAGCGAATAGCAGAACAGTTTGGTCTTCATCCTGTTGCCACCTTGTTAACTCATGGCCATATGGATCATGTTTGGTCTGTTGTCCCACTGTGTCAACATCACAACATTGCTGCTTATTTACACACTGATGATGAATGGATGATCACCACTCCAGAAAAAGCTTATTCAAAATCAGGTTGGCAAGAAATAGTTAATATGGCCGGTGGTGTCCCTGATTACAGACCTGATGAGCTAAAACTAATTAAAGAAAACCGAAATTTAGATTTAGCAGGAATTAAATTCAAAACTCATCATGCACCAGGCCACACTGAAGGCTCCACAGTTTTTGAAACTGGTGACCATTTGTTTTCAGGTGATGTTTTATTCAATAGGGGAATCGGGCGAACTGATTTACCGGGCGGAAACGCCAGCGCCATGGATCACACTTTGGCAAATGTAATTCTTAAATTCCCTGATGCAATGAGCGTTTACCCAGGACACGGACCATCAACAACAATCCAAGATGAGCGCACAAGTAACCCTTACCTGCGACACTTGGTTTAGAAATATTTTCCTGAGGAGTAGATAAAAAGTGGCTGGACAGTTTCAAGCGCCTAAAGGAGTTCCAGACTATTTTCCTCCCCGCTCAAATTCTTTTTTAGCTGTTCAAAACGCAATTGGTAATGCAGCAGCTTTAGCTGGTTATGGTTATGTCGAATTACCAATTTTTGAAGATGTAAATCTTTTTGTTAGAGGAATTGGTGAATCAACCGATGTGGTGAGCAAAGAAATGTATGTGTTTGAAGATAGAGGTGGCAGAACTCTTGCCTTAAGACCTGAAGGTACAGCTGGTGTAGCACGTTTAGTTATTGAACATGGATTAGATCGTGGCCAACTTCCAGTAAAACTTTGGTACAAAGGTCCATTCTTTAGAGCAGAACGTCCGCAACTAGGAAGATACCGACAATTACAACAAGTTGGTATTGAAGCAATTGGTGCACCAGATCCAGCATTAGATGTTGAAGTCATAAGTGTTGCTGATGATGCATTTAGATCCCTTGGTTTAAGAAATTTTAAACTACTTTTAACCTCTTTGGGATGTGCAACTTGTAGACCAAAATACAGAGAGAAACTATCTGGTTATTTAGCAAAACTTGATTTTGATGATGAAACAAAAACAAGAGCTAACATAAATCCGTTAAGAGTGTTGGATGATAAAAGACCAGAAATACAAAAACAATTAACGAATGCTCCTTTGATTATTAACGAATTATGTGTTGAGTGTTCCAGTTATCACGATGAAGTTGAAGATTTACTTAAAGCAACAGAAATTGCATTTACTCCTGCTCCAAGACTTGTGCGCGGACTTGATTACTACACCCGCACCACTTTTGAATTCGACCATCCAGAACTGGGTGCCCAATCCGGTATTGGTGGTGGCGGAAGATATGACGGTCTTATGGAATCACTTGGTGGTCAAGATTTAAGTGGAATTGGTTTTGGTATTGGCACAGATAGAACTTTGATGGCTTGCGAAGTGGAAAATTTAATAGTGGGTGATACCACTTTGGTAGATGTGTTCATTGTACCAATTGGAGATAATGCACACAGGTTAGCTGTTTCGTTATTGCAACAAATTAGAGCAGCAGAAATAAGAGCCGATATGGCTTATGGTGATCGAGGATTAAAAGGTGCGATGAAGGCAGCTGATAAGAGTGGTGCGAAATATGCCGTGGTGATTGGCGAGGATGAAGTAAAAAGTGCCCAGGTGCAAATTAAGAATTTAGGGGAATCTTCACAAGTTCAAGTCGCTCTAGGTGACATGGTTGCGCACTTAATTCAAGTGATACGACAGACTGAGAACTAATAAAAAACTAAGTTTTTTGTTACAAAAAAAGGATGAAATTTAAGTGTTAAGAACACATGTGGCAGATGCGCTTCGACCAATTGATGCTGAAGTAAAAGTGACATTGGCGGGCTGGGTTGGAAACCGTCGCGATCATGGTGGAGTTGCCTTCATTGATTTAAGAGATGCCTCAGGAATAGTGCAAGTAGTAGTTCATGATGAAAAACTTGCCCATGATTTAAAACCAGAAACTTGTGTACAAATAACTGGTCAAGTAAAGCTTCGCCCTGCAGGTAATGAAAATAAGGATTTACCTACTGGAAGTATTGAAGTTTTTGCTAGCGAAGTTAATGTTTTATCTCAATCCCAAGCTCTTCCTTTTCAGATAGATAAAGAAGTAGATGTTAACGAAGAATCTCGATTGAAATATCGCTATCTAGATTTAAGAAGACCAGGTGGTCCAGGAGCTGCGTTAAGAATTCGTAGCAAAGTAAGTCAATATGCTCGAGATGTTTTATTGAATGATGACTTCATAGAAATAGAAACACCAACTTTAACTCGTTCTACCCCTGAGGGTGCCAGAGATTTCCTAGTTCCAGTTCGTTTGCAACCAGGTTCTTGGTATGCACTGCCACAATCACCCCAATTGTTTAAACAATTACTAATGGTAGGTGGGATGGAAAGATATTTCCAAATCGCTCGTTGTTATCGAGACGAAGACTTTAGAGCCGATCGTCAACCAGAATTTACCCAACTTGATATTGAAATGTCTTTTGTTGATCAAGAAGACATCATCAAAGTTGGCGAAAAAGTTATTAAAAAACTGTGGAGTGAAATTCTAGATCACGAAATTGGTGTAATTCCTCGCATCACTTATCACGAAGCGATGAGAAAATATGGTTCAGATAAACCAGATTTAAGATTCGCACTTGAATTAGTAGATTTAACACAATATTTCAAAGCAACACCATTTAGAGTTTTCCAAGCAGATCATGTAGGTGCAGTTGTTATGCCTGGTGGTGCAGATACACCTCGAAAACAATTTGATGCCTGGCAAGAGTGGGCTAAACAACGTGGTGCCAAAGGTTTGGCATACGCAGTATTTTCTGCAGATGGTGAAATAGCTGGCCCGGTTGCCAAAAACTTAAGTGATGAAGAACGAAATGGTTTGATGAATGCAGTTGGAGCAAAAATAGGTGATGCTGTTTTCTTTGCCGCCGGTTCTCGAAGTGAGGCCTTAGGACTTCTTGGTGCGGCACGATCAGAAATTGGGCAACGACTGGGATTAATTAATGAGAAGGAATGGAATTTTGTTTGGGTAGTTGATGCACCGATGTTTGAACAAGTAACCAATGATCAAGGACAACTGGTGTGGACTGCAGTGCATCATCCTTTTACTTCACCAAATGCTGAATCGTTAGCAACATTTGTGAAAGATCCTGGATCAGCTCTGGCTTGGGCATATGACTTAGTTTTGAACGGAAATGAAATCGGCGGCGGATCTGTTCGTATTCATAGAGCAGATGTACAAAAAGAAGTATTTAAAATTCTTGGCATCAATGAGGAAGAAGCTCAAGATAAATTTGGTTTCCTATTAGAAGCATTTAAGTACGGTCCACCACCACATGCTGGAATTGCATTTGGGTGGGATCGTGTGGTGATGTTATTAACTGGAGCAACCAGCATTAGAGATGTGATTGCGTTTCCCAAAAGTGGTGGCGGACAAGACCCACTCACAGGTGCCCCAACACCAATTACCCCAGCGCAACGAAAAGAAGCTGGCATAGATTTTAAACCTGAAAAATAATCATGGATGATGCGCTGTTTGACGCTGAACCAATTGAAGTCCCTGCAAACAATAAATTTGTAACCGCACCTTTAGCTGCGCGAATGAGACCAAGTTCTTTAGATGAAGTAGTTGGACAAAATCAAGTCACCAGAGCTGATTCACCATTAAGAGTTTTATTAAATCCAGATGATGACAACAAATTAGCTGCCACCTCTTTGATTCTGTGGGGACCACCGGGGAGTGGTAAAACCACTTTGGCTCACGTTATTTCTGTTTCTACCGGTAGATCTTTTGTGGAACTATCTGCAACTTCAAGTGGAGTAAAAGAAGTTAGAGAAGTAATTGACTTAGCGCGCAGAAGATTTGCGCGAGGAGTAGGAACAGTTTTATTTATTGACGAAATTCATAGGTTTTCAAAATCTCAACAGGATTCATTACTGGCCGGAGTAGAAGAAGGTTGGGTTACTTTAGTTGCGGCCACAACTGAAAATCCTTCTGTTTCAATAAATTCAGCATTAATGAGTAGATCACTTGTGCTGCCACTAAATCCACTCAAAGATGAAGATGTTATTGAACTTCTGAAAAAAGCTTTAACCAGCGACAAAGGTTTAAAAAGCAAATACCAGTGTGATGAGAAAGCTTTGGCACATATTGCTCGGGCAAGTGGCGGTGATGCCAGACGCGGACTTATCGCTTTAGAAACTGCGGCCGCTGTTGCTGATGCTGAAAAAAGATTAGAAATAAGTTTAGCTGATGCAGAGGTCGCTGTGCAAAGAGCTGCGTTGAGATATGACAAAGCAGGAGATGAGCATTACAACGTAATTAGTGCTTACATAAAAAGTGTCCGAGGCAGTGATGTTGATGCTGCAATTCATTACTTAGCCAGAATGGTTGAATCTGGGGAAGACCCAAAATTTATTGCCCGCAGATTAGTAATTTTGGCAAGTGAAGATATTGGTTTAGCAGATCCCAATGCTTTAACAATGGCAGTTGCTGCCATGCAGGCAGCTCAACTTGTGGGCTGGCCTGAAGCACGAATCATTTTGGCCGAAGCTACAACTTATTTAGCCCTTGCTCCAAAATCGAACTCTGTTTATAACGCAATCAATGAAGCCCTTGATGATGTCAGAAAAGGCAACGCTGGGCCGGTACCGCAGCATTTAAGAGACGGTTCATTGCCTGCTTCTAGAGACACTGGTGCTGGAAAAGGTTATAAATATGCACATGATTTTGAAGAAGGTGTGGCAAGTCAACAATATTTGCCAGATAACTTGAAGAATAAGACTTATTACAAACCTGGAAGTCGTGGAGCAGAACAACGCTTTGCCGATTTATGGGAGCGTATTCGTCAGGTACTAAGGTCATCTAAGTAGTTAATTAGCAAAGGAAGTTAAAAAAGTGGATTCAGCAGACATTCGTCGCCGATTCCTAGATTTCTTTGAAAAAAATGGTCACACCATTGTTCCTTCAGCTTCATTGATTGCCAATGATCCAACACTGTTACTTGTTAACGCTGGAATGGTTCCGTTTAAACCATATTTCCTAGGTGAAGCACCTGCACCATACAAAAGAGCAACTTCTGTTCAAAAATGTGTTAGAACATTAGACATTGAAGAAGTTGGCAAAACTACACGTCACGGCTCATTTTTTCAAATGGCTGGAAACTTTTCTTTCGGAGACTATTTCAAAGAAGGCGCCATCACTATGGCGTGGAAATTATTAACTTCAAGTGTTAAAGATGGTGGATACGGTTTTGATCCAGAAAAACTGTGGGTAACAATTTATTTAGATGACGAAGAAGCCTACGACATTTGGCGAAACAAAGTTGGAGTACCAGAAAACAAAATTCAAAGACGAGGCATGGCCGATAATTATTGGTCAATGGGAATTCCAGGCCCATGTGGACCATGTTCAGAGATTTACTTTGATCGTGGACCTGAACACGGCAAAGAAGGCGGACCAATTGCTGATGAGGAACGTTATTTAGAAGTTTGGAATTTAGTTTTCATGCAATACAACCGCGGGGAAGGTGGAACTAAAGATGACTTCCCATTAAATGGTGAACTTCCTGCAAAAAACATTGACACTGGAATGGGTTTGGAAAGAATGGCCGCTATTTTGCAAGGGGTGGACAATATTTATGAAATTGATACCACAAAAATAATTTTGGATAAGGCAACTGCGATTGTTGGTGTTAAATACGGTGCCGAAATTTCAGCTGATATTCGGTTAAGAGTGGTAGCCGATCACACCAGAACCGCAGCATTTTTGATTGGTGATGGAGTTATTCCGGGCAACGAAGGACGCGGATATGTGCTTCGCCGCATGATGAGACGTGTAATCAGAAATATGAGAATCTTAGGTGCCGATAATCCGGTGATGAAGGAATTAATTGAAGCAACCATTAAAGCAATGGGACCACAGTATCCAGAATTAGTTAGTGACAAAAAAAGAATTTTAGAGATAGCAATTGGTGAGGAAACCTCTTTTGCGCAAACTCTTAAAACTGGAACCATGTTGTTTGAAAACACAATTGATGTTTTAGGTAAGTCGAAATCAAAAACCTTGTCAGGTGAGAAAGTTTTTGAACTTCATGACACATATGGGTTTCCTTATGACCTAACTTTGGAAATGGCCACAGAAGCCGGTATCTCCATTGATGCTGAAGGATTCAAACGTTTGATGTTAGAACAAAAAAATAGAGCTAAAGCAGATGCTAAAGAAAGAAAGCAAGGTTTAGCAGATGTGCAGCAATACAGAGCTTTGGCTGATTTAGCGGGCATAACTGATTTCACAGGTTACTCAGAAACAAGCAGTGAAGTTAATTTGAAAGGTTTGTTAGTAAACGGTGCTGTTGCCAAGAGTGTTAACCAAGGATCAGAAGTCGAATTTGTGTTGGATCGTTCTCCCTTCTATGCAGAGGGTGGTGGACAATTAGCTGATAGTGGCAAATTGGTTTTAAGTAACGGGTCTGAAATTGAAGTTGATGATGTGCAACAACCTGTGCCTGGTCTTTATGTGCACCGTGGTCGTGTTGCTAAGGGTGAGGCTGTCACTGGATTAAAAGGTGTGGGCCATGTCGATTTGTTAAGAAGAAAAGCAATCTCTAGAGCACATACTGCGACTCACTTAATTCATAAAGCTTTCCGCGAAGCATTAGGAGAAACTGCCACACAATTAGGAAGCGAAAATTCTCCGGGCAGATTACGTTTTGATTTTCCTTCACCAAAACCAGTTCCATTAAGTGTTTTAAATGATGTGGAAGCAAGAGTTAACGAAGTCTTGCTAAACGATCTTGGTGTTAGTGCACAACTAATGTCCCAAGATCAAGCAAGATCATTAGGTGCGATGGCATTATTTGGTGAAAAATATGGTGACGTAGTCAGAGTGGTTAGTGTGGGAGATTGGGCTCACGAATTATGTGGCGGTACTCATGCTCAACGATCAGCACAACTAGGAGTAATTAAATTCTTAGGTGAGCAAAGTATTGGTGCTGGCACGAGACGAGTGGAAGCTTT
Source organism: Candidatus Nanopelagicales bacterium (assembly GCA_016463095.1). GTDB lineage: Bacteria > Actinomycetota > Actinomycetes > S36-B12 > UBA5976 > ATZT02. The sequence goes on along the minus strand of JAEMSA010000005.1, from coordinate 35,194 downwards.
AGTAGGAACTGATGCCTACCAATTTTTAGCACGAGAACATTTAATTGTTTCCAACTTGCAAGAAATGTTAAAAGGAAGACCTGAAGAATTAGCTGACAAAGTTTCCTCTTTAATGGAACGCTTGAAAGATGCTGAAAAGGAAATCGAAAAATCTCGCAAGAATCAACTCTCCGGCAGTATCAATGATTATTTGAAATCCGCCCATGAGGTAAATGGGGTTAAGGTTGCTAACTTCTTAGCCGAAGGTGAACTCAGTGCTAATGATGTGCGTGAACTTGTGACAAATGTGCGTGGCCAACTAGGAGAAAGTGCTGCAGTGGTAATCGGGGCAGGGATTAGTGGTGGCAAGGTAAATGTTGTGGTCGCAACTAATGATGCTGCTAGAAAAAATAATCTTAATGCCGGGGAAATATTGAATGCAGTTTTGTCTAAATTAGATGGCAAAGGTGGCGGTAAAGCAGACATGGCTCAAGGTGCGGGAAGTAACGTCAGTGATGCGAAAAAAGTTATTGCCGGTGTCGATTCTTTGATCCGATAGTCAGAAAGTGCGCAAAGGAATCAGATACGCCATAGATTTTGGCGATGCCAGAGTCGGTTTGGCAAAAAGTGATATTGACGCCATCATGGCGGTTCCGGTGGCAACAATAAAAAATGATCAAAACATGTTAAAAAATATTATCGAACATATCAATGAAACTGGTTGTATAGAAATATATGTTGGTTTACCTAAACATTTATCAGGCGCCATTGGACAATCAGCGAATAAAGCTCTCAATTTCGCACAACAATTAAGTAAACAATTACCAGATATTTCGATAAGAATGATGGACGAGAGATTAACCACCTCAAGTGCTAGTGCTCGTTTACAGGAAAGTGGTGTGAATACTCGCGCACAGAAAGGCTTGATTGATCAGGCTGCCGCCATAGAATTATTAGAGCAAGCACTGGATTTTGAGAAGCGTAATAACCAGATTCCTGGGCAAGACTTGAAAGAGGTGAAGTAAATGAAATCTATTTTGGATGATTTTAAATCAGAGCAGAATAGTTACAAATCAGATCTTCACCCTGCACCCTATTTGAAAATGGGTTTAATTACTTTTGCGGTTTTAGTTGGAATTGTTATTTTCTCTTTTATTCCCAGTGGCGGAGTAAAAATAATTAATGGTCCAGGCGGAAGTGGTCCAGTACAAGTATCAATTGCCCCTGGTTCTTCGTTAACAGAAATTGGTAAAACTTTGGCCAGTGCTGGGGTAGTTAATAATTATTTAGAATTTGTTACAGCAGCAGCAGACATTCCTCAATCAAGTGCCATTGGCCCGGGTAATTACAACTTAGTTAAAAGCATGGGATCCAAAGAAGCTATTTTTGCTTTATTAGATCCAGAAAGCAAAGTAAGTATCAAAGTAGTTATTCCAGAGGGTTCTAGATCAAAATATGTTTTTGCAGCAGCAGCTCAAGCACTAGGTGTTTCAGTTGGCGATTTTGAATCTTTGGCTAAAAATCCTACCGACTTAGGCTTACCTGAATATGCCAACAAAAACGTTGAAGGATTTCTTTATCCTGCAACTTACAGGTTTGATCAGGGAATAACTCCTAAAGAAGTTTTGCAACAAATGATCAAAAGATTTATTCAAGCAGCAACTGAACAGCAATTAGAAGCAACAGCTAAAGCAAATGGTTTAACCCCATATGAGGTGTTGGTCATAGCCAGCATTATTGAAAAAGAAGTTGCACCTGTTGATCAACCAAAAGCAGCAAGGGTGGTTCTTAATAGATTAGCTAGGCCAATGAGATTGCAATTAGATAGCACACTTAATTATGAATTAGATTCAAATGCAATTATTTTGACTAGTGAACAACTGCAGGAAGATTCCCCGTACAACACATATACCAATGATGGATTACCACCAGGACCGATTTCTAATCCTTCAGAAGCTGCTCTTAACGCAGTATTAAATCCTGAAGATGGTGATTGGCTGTATTGGGTGACGGTCAATCTTGACACCAAGGAAACAAAATTTGCTTCAACCAATAACGAATTCTTAATACACAAGCAAGAATTCTTAAGATGGTACAACCAAAACAAATGAGCAACAAGTTTGCTGGTGTTGCAGGATCTCCCATTGAACATTCGCTAAGTCCTGAAATTCATAAGGCAGGTTATGCTGCTTTAAATATGGATTGGGATTATTTTAAATATGATTTGAACATTGACACGTTGCCAGATTTTGTTAAAAATCGAGATACAAATCTAGTAGGAATGTCTCTGACGATGCCTTTAAAGGAAGTGGCAATTACTCTTGCCGATTCTGTTACCGAGCTAGCAAAACAAGTTAATTCGGCAAATACATTGTTATTTAAAGATGGAAAAGTTTTTGCCGGTAATACTGATATTTATGGCATCGTTGCTGCATTACAAACAAATAAGCAACTTGATGTTTCTAATCCGGCGATAATTGGCAGTGGGGCAACTGCTAGATCTGCAATAGCGGCCCTTTCTCAATTAGGTGCTAAACAAGTAATGTTGTGTGCCAGGAATGAAAAAACAATTACAGAGTTAAAAAAAGTAGCGCAAGAATTTGGTTTAACTGTGACAGATGTCCCTTGGAATCAGATTTACAAAGCATTGGCAGCGAGCACAGTGATTAGCACGTTGCCAAGCGGAGCATTGGATGATTTTGCAGCCATGGGACCAGAGATTCCTGGCTCACTACTTGATGTTGCGTATTCACCGTGGCCTTCAAAAATTGCCTTAGAATGGATCCTTCGACGCGGTTTTGTCGTCTCAGGTTTAGAGATGTTGTTACATCAAGCTACCAAGCAGTTTGAGTTAATGACCGGACAAAAAGCACCACTCAAGCAAATGCGGGAGGCGCTTTTTAAGAGCTGAGGAAGAATTGAATTGGGATCTGCTGATTCTTTTAAACACTTCAATTTTTGCAATTTTACTTGGCATTATCGATTACAGATCTAAACTTTTACCTAATAAATATGTTTTGATTATGATCATCACAAATTTAGGTTTAATCTGTTTAGCTCCTGATGTAACTCTTGAATCACTTTTGATGATAATATTATTATCATTCTTGATATTTCTTGTTTACTTAGTAATCTTCTTCATTTCGAAACAATCTTTTGGTTTAGGTGACGTTAAATATAGCTTCGCTTTGAGCATTCCCAGCACCTATGTATTTGGCTTCAACCAAGCATGGAATATGCATTTGACTGGTTTTATCCTCGGTGGCATTACTGCCATCGGGTTGATGGTTTTCAAAAAAGTTCCCAAAAATCATGCAATTGCTTTTGGTCCGTTCATGTCAGTTTCATATTTTTTGTTTCTTGTGCTTAATTTGTAGGGGGATAAGTAACTCAATGTTGGGATGATGAAACAATAAATATATGATTCGATGGCTAACAGCGGGTGAATCCCATGGTCCTGCATTGGTTGCCACAATTGAAGGATTACCTGCAGGTATATCCATTACTTCACAAGACATTCAAAATGAATTAGCTCGAAGAAGACTTGGTGTTGGTCGAGGAGCTCGACAGAAATTTGAACAAGACGAAATTGAAATATTGGGTGGGATTAGACACGGTTTGAGTATTGGTGCACCTATTGCAATAAAAATAAATAATTCTGAATGGCCAAAATGGCAAGACGTAATGTCTGCTGATCCAGTAGATGAAACAGTATTAAGCCAACAAGCAAGAAACGCAGCGTTAACTAAACCAAGACCTGGCCATGCTGATCTTGTGGGAATGCAAAAGTATGGTTTTGAAGATGCAAGACCAGTTTTAGAACGTGCCAGTGCCAGAGAAACAGCTGCACGAGTTGCCTTAGGAAGTTTGGCTAAAAAGTTCTTAGCCCAAGTTGCCGGGATAGAAATAATGAGTCATGTTGTGCAACTGGGAACAGTTAAATCACCAGATGGAATAATTCCCAGCCCAGGTTCATTAAACAAAATTGATGAAGATCCAGCAAGATGTTTTGATCCAACAACTAGTCAATTAATGCAACAAGAAGTTGAAGCGGCACACAAAGATGGCGATACTTTAGGTGGAGTTGTGGAAGTTGTGGTTTATGGTTTACCACCAGGTTTAGGTTCTTATGTTCATCACGACCGCAAAATTGATGCGAAATTAGCAGGTGCACTTATGGGCATTCAAGCAATTAAAGGTGTGGAAGTAGGAGATGGTTTCACAACAGCATCACGTCGTGGTTCACAAGCGCATGATGAAATTGTAAACACCAAAGATGGTGTGAAGCGTTTAACTCATCGTGCTGGTGGCACCGAAGGTGGAATGACTACTGGTGAAGTTTTAAGAGTTAGAGCTGCGATGAAACCAATTTCAACAATTCCTAAAGCGTTGCAAACAATAGACACCACAACTGGTGAAGCAGTCAAGGCCCATAACCAAAGATCAGATGTTTGTGCAGTTCCGGCAGCAGGAGTGATAGCCGAATCAATGGTGGCACTTGTGCTAGCTGATGCATTTTTAGAAAAATTCGGTGGAGATGCAGTTTCTGAAACAAAAAGAAACTTCGAAAACTATATTTCGAACCTAAAGGTTCGATAAACATGTCACCACGTTTAATTTTCGTGGGTGCTCCCGGATCAGGGAAGACAACTATCGGAAAAATTGTTGCTAAAAACTTAGAAGCTGATTTCATCGATGTTGATCATGAAATTGAAATGGATGAAAAAATAACCATTTCTGAGATTTTTGTGCAAAAAGGTGAATCATATTTTCGTCAATTAGAAAGAAACAAAATAAACGAATTACTCAATTCATTTCAAGGAGTTTTGTCATTAGGGGGCGGCTCAGTGCTTGATGAAACAACTCGCCTGGCTTTAGCTATTGCTCCAGTGGTTTGGTTGAAAGTTTCACCAGGTGATGCTTCATCCAGAGTCGGTTTAGGACTGTCTCGACCAGTTTTAATGGGAAATGTTAGATCTACTTTGGTGAAACTACTTGAAGAAAGAACACCTTTATATGAAGAAGTGGCAGACTGGGAAATAGACACTTCAGGAAAAAGTATTGAAGAAGTAGTCCAAGAAGTAATTTTGAAAACAAGTGAGGCTAATTAGTGGGAATTCATAAAACCATCACGGTTAATGCCCAACCTAATTATGAAGTAATTATTGGCAATGACATTTTGGACACAATCAAAGTTAATGAAACAGTCAATCAAGTAGCAATTATCTATACAAGTCATGTAGAAAAAATTGCCAAAAAAGTAACTAAACTAATCACAAAAATGGGCTTTGTAGTAACCGAAATTAAGGTACCTAATTCTGAAATTGCTAAAAACATCGATGTTATAGGAAATTGTTGGAACAAATTAGGTAAAAGTAAATTCACTCGTTCAGACCTAGTTGTTGCTATAGGTGGCGGAGCTACCACTGACTTAGCAGGCTTCGTGGCTGCTACCTGGTTAAGAGGAATAGATTTTATTTCGATTCCAACAACATTACTGGGCATGGTTGATGCTGCTGTCGGTGGAAAAACTGGCATAAATACTGCATCTGGAAAAAATCTAGTTGGTGCCTTTCATAACCCTATTCAAGTAATTGTTGATCTTGATAATTTGAAGTCTCTTAATAAACACGACTTCACAACTGGCATGGCAGAAGTTGTCAAATGCGGATTTATTGCTGATGAAAGAATTTTACATATTATTGAAAACTATCCTCAAGAATGTAAGAAATATGATGGGGTAGAAATACCAGAACTAGTCACCCGATCTATTCAAGTAAAAGCTGACACAGTGGCAAAAGATTTCAAAGAAACTTCCAGTTCTAAAACAGGACGAGAAATCCTTAATTATGGTCATACCTTGGCCCATGCAATTGAAAAAAATGAGAAATATAAATGGAGGCATGGTGATGCAGTCTCTGTGGGTATGGTTTTTGCGGCAGAACTAGCTTTAGCTGATGGAAAATTAGCGCCAGAAGTTGTGCAGCGCCATAGAGATATCTTGAAATTAGTGGGACTGCCCACAAGTTACAAGTTTGGTAACTTTAAGAAGTTAATTGAAATCATGGCTCTTGATAAGAAAAGTCGTGGAGCAACATTAAGATTTGTGATACTAGAAGATATTGCTCAACCAGCAAGGTTAGAAAATCCTAGTTTTAAAATATTGAACCAAGCTTGGGAGAAGGTGTCTAAATGATCAAGGTTTTGATACTTAATGGCCCAAACTTACAAAGATTAGGTACTAGAGAACCAGAAGTTTACGGTTCCGATACTTTTGAAGATTTAAAGAATGCCTGTTTGGAATTTGGAAAAACCCAAGATTTTGATATCGATTTTCGTCAAACAGATGACGAAGCAACCATTATTAAATGGTTGCATGAAGCTGCAGATCAAAAAATTCCTGTGGTAATTAATCCTGCCGCCTTCACTCATTACAGTTACGCCATGAGAGATGCGGCCGCGATGCACACAGCACCCCTAATTGAAGTTCACATTTCCAATCCACAAGCCAGAGAAGAGTTCAGACATTTTAGTGTGCTGGCTGGTGTTGCTGATGGGGCAATTGCAGGATTTGGAATTGATAGTTATCGTTTAGCTCTAACTGCACTTAAAAAGTTGGTTAAATAGTGATCATGGTTGATTACCTCAAACGAAGAGATTCACTTCGAAAAATTCTTGCCAACAATGCCCAGTCAGCAGTTTTTTTAGATCCCATAAGCATTCGGTATTTGTCAGGTTTTTCAGGCAGTAATGCAGCCCTAGTAATTGGTGAAGAAGTAGACGTTGACTTACTTTTAACTGACTCGCGCTACACCCAAAGAGCTAAAGATGAATCACCTGATATCGAGATTGAAATAAATGGCGAATTTATTAAATTGATTCATAAGCGTTTGCAAGATAAGTCAGTTAAGCAAATAGCAGTCGATCCACTTTTGATGAACATTTCCCAAGGCGAAGCTATCGCTGATGAAGGTAAATTTGAATTAATAAAAATGAAGAACGTTTTAACACCACTTCGAAGCATAAAAGATGAATATGAAATAGCCCAAATTAGAAAAGCCTGTGCTATTACTGCAGAAACCTTGTGGTTTTTAATCAATGATCTAAGACCTGGAATGAACGAGAAACAAATCTCAAATCTATTACAAGATGGCTTCTTGAAACGTGGAGCTGACGGTTTAGCTTTCGCCTCAATTGTGGCTAGTGGAGTAAACAGTGCCACCCCTCATCATGAACCTTCCAAAAGAATTATTGAAAAAGGTGACATGATCACCATTGATTGTGGTGCGTTACTAAATGGTTATCACGCCGATATGACTAGAACAATATTCATTGGTTCATGTGCTGATTGGCAAAAAGATATTTACAACCTAGTCATGGAATCACAAGCTGCTGGAAGAAAAAAACTTGTCACCGGTGCAGTCGCGGAGGATGTTGATGAAGCTTCTCGAAAAGTTATCAGAGATGCAGATTATGGGGACTTTTTTGTGCACAGCACAGGTCATGGTGTTGGTTTAGAAATTCATGAACCTGTGTTCATAGCCAAAGGTGTTAAGACTAAACTTTCGACAGGAAGTTGCATCACTGTTGAACCTGGAATTTACTTACCAGGTAAAGGTGGAGTTCGTATCGAAGATACGTGCTTAGTCAGTGAGGGTGATGCAGAAGTGTTAACCACAGGTTCCCACGAAATTATTTGTGTGGCTTAAATGCTAGAAAATATTAAATAGGAGAGTAATTAAGTGGCATCAACGAATGAACTAAAAAATGGCATGGTTTTAAACATTGACGGACAACTATGGAACATTATTGATTTCCAACACGTAAAACCTGGTAAAGGTGGGGCTTTTGTTCGCACTAAATTAAAAAATGTAATGAGCGGCAAAGTAGTAGACAGAACTTTCAATGCTGGAGTAAAAATTGAAACAGCACAAGTTGATAAGAGAGATATGCAATATCTCTACAAAGATGGCGAAGATTGGGTATTTATGGATACCACCAATTACGACCAAATCACAATAAGTAACACCACTGTTGGGGAAGCTTCTAATTACATGTTAGAAAACCAAGAACTTATGGTGGCGATGTATGAAGGTAACCCGCTATACATTGAAATGCCAGCAAACGTGGAATTAACAATCGAATACACCGAACCTGGTTTACAAGGTGATAGATCAAATGCTGGATCAAAGTCGGCCAGATTAGAAACAGGTTTCGAAATTCAAGTGCCACTATTTATTAATCAAGGTGAGAAGGTCCGAGTTGACACTCGCGATGGTTCTTATCTTGGTCGCGCTTAAAAGATAATTAGGTAACCAAATTGAGCGCACGCAGTAAAGCTCGTAAACGTGCTCTCGACACAATCTTCGAAGCAGATCTAAAAGGTATTTCAATTCCTGCCACAAATACCAATGATGAAACAGATCAAGAAGTGACAAATTATTCGCAAGATTTGATCAAAGGTATTAAAGAAAACCAGGTTCAAATAGATGAGATGATTTCCACTTCACTGCAGAATTGGACTTTTGATCGAATTCCAAGAGTTGATAGAAATATCTTAAGAATCGCTGTTTATGAATTGCTTTATCAAAAAGATGTTCCCACCAATGTGGTCATCAGCGAAGCAGTTTCTTTAGCTGAGTCCTTGAGTACAGCCGAATCATCAGCATTTGTAAACGGAACATTAGGAACCATAAGTAAAAAAATCTAAATCTTGTGCCCCGGGTGAGATTCGAACTCACGCTGGTACGAGTTTGAGTCGTATGCCTCTGCCAGTTGGGCTACCGGGGCCAAAGCCAATTTTTCAATATTGCGTTCTTAACTCTACGACACTTAAAAGATAGATTCCTAGTTCGCCTAGGCTATTGAACACATATGAAGCCATCATTAAGAGTTGTTGTCGCCGAGGATGAAGCATTGATTCGTCTTGATTTAGTTGAAATGTTGACCGAAGCTGGCTATGAGGTTGTTGGGCAAGCAGGTGATGGGGAAGCAGCAATAGAAATTACTGAAAAAGAAAAACCTGATCTTGTGGTGATGGATGTCAAAATGCCTAAGTTAGATGGCATTAGTGCTGCCGAAAGAATTGCGAATCAAAGAATTGCACCGGTAGTTATTTTGACTGCTTTTTCGCAAAAAGATTTAGTGGAGCGAGCCCGCGATGCTGGTGCTATGGCCTATCTAACAAAACCTTTCACAATTGATGATTTGATGCCCGCTATTGAACTAGCTGTGTCCAGATTCCAAGAAATAAAGCAACTAGATGCTGAAGTTACTGACTTACAAGAACAATTGAAAGCACGAAAAATGATAGAGAAAGCTAAAGGAATTTTAATGAAGAACTTAAGTATCACTGAGCCCGAAGCGTTCAAATGGATGCAAAAAACTGCAATGGATAAAAGAAGATCTATGACAGATGTTGCTCAATTAGTTATGGATGAGTTCGAAAAGAACTAATCGGCCGTGCCGTATAAACGATCGCCAGCATCGCCCAAACCAGGAACGATGTAACCAACTTCGTTAAGTTTTTCATCAAGACCGGCACAAACAATGGTGACATTTACTTCATTGCCAAATGCTGATTCAACTTTTTTTAAACCTTCTGGTGCTGCCAGTAAACAGATTGCCACCACATCTTTGGCCCCACGATCAATAAGTAGCTTGATTGCAGCGACCAGTGTTCCACCTGTTGCCAGCATGGGATCAAGCACAAATACTTGGCGGTTGTTAATTTCTTTTGGAATTCGTTCCGCATAAGTTGATGGTTGTAAAGTTTTTTCATTTCTAACCATTCCCAAGAAGCCAACTTCGGCATTGGGAAGGATGCGCATCATGCCATCAAGCATTCCCAATCCTGCTCTTAAAATTGGTACAACAAGTGGTTTAGGCTTTGCTATTACATAACCTTTAGTTTTTGTGATTGGTGTTTCAACTTCTGTTTCTTTCACAATTAAATGTCTAGTTGCTTCGTAAGAAAGAAGTGTCACTAATTCTTCAACAAGTTTTCTAAAGGTTGGAGTGTCCGTATTTTTGTCTCTTAGGGTGGTCAACTTGGCTGAGACCAGGGGGTGATCGATGATCAGGGTTTTCATGACTCCGAGACTATCTATATAGCAGCCTTTTGTGGGGGAAATGACGGTAATTGTGCAGGGGGTCACACTCGAAGTGAACAAAAGGTGAACTTCAGGTATTGTCAATTCACACACGGAATGGCTGAGGCTTTGGTCTTGGAAATTCTGTGCCCTAGGGAAATAGAAAGAGGAGTAATGTCATTAGTTAAAAAAACTATCGGCGTTGCAGCTTCTGTGGCTGTTGCATTTGCAACTTTCGTTGCACCTGCACAAGCAGCACCAGTTGGTTGCTCCGGTGATTTGAAATTGGTATTCCAAGGCGCTTTGACCGGCCCAGCCGCTCAAACCGGTATTGGTGAATACCAAGGTTTCAAACTTGCAGTATTGCAATACAACGAAAAGCGTGGATCATCTCCAAAAGTTGAACCAGGTTTTATCGATACACAAGCAGATCCTGCACAATCTCCAGCTCTTGCATTAGCAACCGTTAACAACCAGTGTGTTATCGGTGTAGTTGGCGGTATGTACTCAGGTGAAACTCGTGCAGCATTGCCTATTTACCTAAAGGCAGCTGTTCCAGTGATTTCTCCATCTGCAACAAACGCAACTTTGCCTACAGTTGGTGGCGACGTATTCCACCGTGTAGTAGCAAATGATGACGTACAAGGTCCAGCACTTGCTAAGTTGGCAGGAAATCAACCAGATGCGAAAGTATTTATCGTTGATGACCAAACAACTTACGGTAAAGATCTAGCAACAACAGTTAAGAAAAAACTTGCAAAAGCTAGCCAAGTTGGATCTGACTCTGTAACTGAAGGAACAACAAACTTTTCTTCAGTAGTTGCAAAGGTTAAAAAGTCTGGTGCAAACACTGTATTTTACGGTGGTTACTACCCAGAAGCTGCTAAATTTGTGAAGCAACTTCGCGACAACGCTGCTACAAAGAACGTTAAGTTCATTGCTGGCGACGGAGTATTAGACAACGAATACATCAAGTTGGCTAAGAAAAATGCTGAAGGAACTTCTATGACCGCTCCATACATTCCTATGGAACGTGCAGACAAGAAACTTACAGCTATCTACAAGAAAGAATTCGGCGTTGCTCCAGCGGTTTACACCCTTGAGGCATATAACGCAGCAGGATTCTTCCTTGCAGCAGTTAAAGCAGGTAAAACCGATCGTCTAGCAATTTTGGATTACATCAACAAAACCTCATACAAGGGTGTTGGTCAAACTCTAAAATTCGACGCTGCAGGTGAACCAGCCACTAAGGTGATGAACGAATTCATCGTCAAAAATGGCAAGATCGAATACGTAGGAGCAATTAAGTAATTACGTATTTAAAGTTGTAGGGTGAGGTACATTAAGTACCTCACCCTCATCAATATCTAGGGAGCTTTAGTGGATTTTTCGATAGTCGTAAGCGAATTCGCTTCACTATTTCTAGATGGAATTGTTGTAGGTGCAATTTATGCACTAGTTGCTCTTGGTTACACACTTGTTTATGGCGTACTTCGTTTAATTAACTTTGCACACTCAGAAATATTCATGCTTGGCACATTTGCCTGTTTAGGCGTGACCATGCTGCTTGGTTACACCGGTTATGAAGAACCAATTGGTATTGGACTTTTTCTAGTAACATTTATATTGATCACCGTTGTTGCAGCAGTAGCTTCAGGTTCAGCTGCAATGCTTTTGGAAGTAGTTGCTTACAGAAGATTGAGAAGAAAAGGTGCTAACAGACTTTCTTCACTGATATCAGCAATTGGTGCCTCATTTTTCTTAGTGGAACTTTTTAGATTATTAACTGATTCAAAGGATTGGGATTTCCCAAGATTATTGGATAAGAACTCACTTTTTGAAGTAAGCAGCGCATATGTCACTGCAGACAAATTAGTTGTGTTGATAGGTGCCTTCGGTTTGATGTTTGCACTTGATCGGATCATTCAAGGAACAAGACTTGGCAGAGGAATTAGAGCAGTTTCACAAGATGAGAAAACTGCAGTGCTGATGGGTGTAGATGTTGATAAAGTTATTGCCTTCACTTTCTTAATAGGAGGAGTTCTAGCAGGAGTTGCCTCCGCCTTTTATATGTTGTTTTATGAAGCCACAAAATTTAACGTTGGATTCCTACTAGGAATATCTGCATTCACTGCAGCAGTTCTGGGCGGTATTGGAAATATTCGTGGCGCTTTAGCTGGTTCGTTTGCTTTAGGTTTGATCCAACAATTCTCTTCAGCCATTCTTGGTTATAACTGGAGAGATGTTGTGACATTTTTAATTTTGGTTTTGGTGCTTTTGTTCAAACCAACTGGATTATTTGGTGAGGCAATACAAAGGGCTCGAGTATGAGTACATCAAAAATTTCAATACCAAAATTCAATTTGCGCGATAAATTTGGTGACTGGTGGGAAGGAACCACTAGGAACCAAAGAATTATCTTCCGTGTTTTATTAATCGCATTCTTTTACATTCTGCCTTTCTTAGATAACCCGGTCTTTGGAACAACAGAATCAGATTTCTCCTCAGTTTTGTTCTATCCAATGGGCATGTATGTACTGATGGCAATTGGTTTAAATATTGTGGTTGGAAAGAGTGGAATTCTTGATTTAGGTTATGTAGCTTTTTTTGCAATCGGTGCATATACACATGCGATCTTGGGACTTAGTTTTGGTTTCAACTTCTGGATTAACGTTGTTTTGGGTATGGCTTTTGCCATGTTTGCCGGAGTATTACTAGGTCTTCCAGCTTTAAGACTTCGTGGAGATTATTTGGCAATCATTACTTTAGGTTTTGGTGAAATCGTTCGAATTGTGGCTATCAACGTAAATTTCACAGGAGGAGCAGCAGGACTTGCTGGAATTCCTGCACCACCAAGTATTTTCGGCGTTGAGTTCTTAGTGGATGATCCTCGTCCGTATTATTGGTTAGTTTTAACTTTGACTTTGCTTGTGATTTGGGCATACATGCGTTTAATAAAACGTCGTCCCGGAAGAGCATGGGAAGCAATTAGAGAAGATGAAGACGTTGCTGAATTTATGGGAATTGCGACAACTAAATATAAACTTTGGGCTTTCGTATTAGGTGGTGCAATCGGTGGAGGTGCAGGTGCTGTTTATGCATCACAAGTAACTTCAATTGTTCCTGAATTATTCGACCTAAACGTTTCCATCATGATTCTTGCTTGCGTGGTATTTGGTGGAATGGGAAATCTATGGGGCGTAGCATTTGGCGCAGCCTTACTTGGGTATTTCCCAGAAAAATTGAGATTTTTATCTGACACTCGTATTTTATTCTTCGGTTTACTAATGGTTGTCATGATGAACATACGACCTGACGGCATAATTCCCAGAAAGAAACGTGAAAAAGTTTATGACAAGAACACAGGTAAGGAGGTATCACGATGAGTGATCGTTTACTTGAAGTTCGTAATTTAACAATGCAATTTGGTGGGGTTACAGCGTTATCAGAAGTTAATTTGCATGTATCTAAAGGTGAAATCGCGGCTCTAATTGGACCAAACGGTGCAGGTAAAACTACAGTTTTTAACGTAACAACTGGTTACTACACTCCCTCTTCAGGTGAAGTTTTACTAAATAACGAATCAATTATCGGATTAAAACCACACAAAATTGCCCGAAAAGGTTTGGCTCGAACATTTCAAAACGTCAGACTTTTTGGTGACATGACTACTTTAGAAAACGTAATGACAGGTGCTGATTCTCGAAATAAAGTTGGTTTAATTGGTTCAATGTTTGGCACAGCTCAAAGTCGAAGAGATGAAGAAAGTTCTCACCTAAAGGCAGCTGAGTTATTAAATTTCATGGGGATAAGTCACCGCGGAGGACAACTTGCTAGAAATCTTCCCTACGGTGATCAAAGAAGATTAGAAATAGCTCGTGCACTTGCACTTGAACCAAAAGTTTTATTACTTGACGAACCAGCTGCAGGATTTAATCCTCAGGAAAAAGTAGAACTTGGTGAATTAATCAAAAAGCTTCGTGACGCAGGTTTTGCTGTGCTTTTGATTGAACACGATATGAGTCTGGTGATGAAAATTTCTGATCGCGTTTCTGTGCTTGACTTTGGTCAAAAAATTGCTGAAGGAACACCTTCCGAAGTTCAAAATAATCAGAGAGTTATTGATGCATACCTAGGAGTTGCCGACCATGCTTCTTGAGGTTAAAGACTTAAAAGTTTCTTACGGCAAAATCGAGGCCATTAAAGGAATTTCACTTAATGTAAATAAAGGCGAGATTGTTACCCTTGTGGGTGCTAATGGTGCTGGCAAAACAACATTATTGAAAACAATTTCAGGAATCTTAAAACCTTCAGCTGGTGTAATTAATTTTGAGGGCAAAGACATTCAAAGTATTGCTCCCCATAACCGTGTATTAGAAGGCGTGTGTCAAGCACCGGAAGGTCGCGGAATATTTCCTGGTATGACCGTTTTAGAAAATCTCGAAATGGGTAAATACGCTCGTCCCAATTGGAAAAACGAATTAGCGGAAGACCTTGATCGTATTTACATACTTTTCCCAAGACTAAAAGAACGACAAAGCCAATTTGGTGGAACTCTTTCTGGGGGAGAACAGCAAATGCTTTCCATTGGAAGAGCTTTAATGTCTCGTCCAAGATTATTACTCTTAGATGAACCATCAATGGGTCTTGCGCCAATGTTTATTCAACAAATTTTCAGCATTATTCGAGAAATTCAAACTCAAGGTGTATCAATTTTATTGGTTGAGCAAAACGCTGCCCAAGCACTTTCTTGCGCGAATCGTGCTTATATTTTGGAGACAGGCAACATTGTTAAAGAAGGCGCTGGAAAAGACTTGTTAAATGACGATGCAATTAAGAAAGCTTACTTAGGAACTGGCGCTTAATTATCTAAGTGCAGTAACTAATGCCACCAATATTGGGGCATAAAACAAAGCAGGCAACAAATCGGCAACAGGCAGTTGTTTTATTTTTAATAATCTGAAACTGACACCAACCAGCAATAATCCTCCAGTTACAGTCAAGGCAATAACTTGAGCTTCGTTTAAGACATCTCCCAAACCAAAACCAAGAATTGTAAATAATCCTTGATAAACACCAACTGCCAAAGCAGAAAACGCAACACCAATTCCTAGGGATGCAGCGAATGCAATTGAGGCAAAAAAGTCAAGGGAAGACTTTAACGCTAATTGCTCAATACCTTTTCCTAGTCCATCTGAAATTGAACCAAGAATTGCCAGTGGACCAACAACAAATAGCAGGGAGGCGCTTACAAAGCCTTCAACAAAGTTTTCATCTTTTGATCTAATTCTGGTCTTAAGTGATTTCTTTAATTTTTTGCCAATGTTCTCGAAACGATCTTCCAGTTTCCAATAAGAACCAGTGATTCCACCAAGGATGAGACTTCCTAAGACGATTAACACTCCCATTCCTGGACCTACTGCTTCTTTAAATTCTGGTTTTGTAATGTCAATAATTGACAGTCCAGCAACTAAAAGAGTCATCAGCCCTAGTGCATCGGTGACTACATCTCTTGTCTTGTTTGGTAAACGATCACCTAATAGTGTTCCGATGAGTGCTCCAGCAACAATTGCCAGAAAATTTATTATTGTGCCTAATCCAATAATCATTTATTTTTCTCTTTAAAGAATACGGTTAATCTGGCTGAGGCTGTTCTTTCATCTTTATCGTTAAAAATATCAATTACATAACTTCCAGTTGACTTACCTAAGTGACTTGGAGTTGCAATTCCGGTTACGAAACCTTCTTTAACACCTTTGTGATGCGTAACATTTATATCCACACCGACTGCGAAGCGATCAGGATAACCTGCGACATTTGCAGCAATCGAACCAAGAGTTTCAGCTAAGAGAGCGTTTGCGCCACCATTTAAAAGTCCTAACGGTTGACGGTTTCCTTCTACAGGCATTGTTCCAACAGTTTTATTTGCACTAACTTCTATTAACTTAATTCCCATACGTTCTGCCAATTCGCCTAGACCGAATTCGTTTAGCGCCTTAGTTAAATCTTCAGGTGAAAGTTCAGACATAGCTATCTCAGAGCGAGTTTTATTTTGCGGTGCGCCATCACTATTTGCCATATCGCAAGCCTAGGATCACACTTATGGTTGAGATGAAACACCCCGAACATTTATTACTAGTTGATGGTCATTCTTTGGCTTATAGAGCTTTTTATGCATTGCCATTGGACAATTTCGCAACCAGTTCAGGTCAGCCCACAAACGCAGTCTTTGGTTTTACCTCAATGCTCATCAATGCAATTAAAGATGAAAAACCAACTCATTTAGCAATTGCTTTTGATGTTTCAAGAGAAACTTTTCGAAAAGAGATGTTTCCTGAGTACAAGGCAAATAGAGCAAAAAGTCCTGACGAATTTAGATCACAACTGCCCTTGATTACTGAAGTGATAAAAGCGATGCAAATTCCTGGAATACAAGTAAAAGGTTTTGAAGCTGATGACATCATCGCCACTTTGGCTAAACAGGGTGAGAAAAAAGGCATGAGAGTTTCAATTCTTACTGGAGATAGAGATTCCTATCAATTAGTAAATGACTCAATAACAGTTTTATATGCGCGTAAAGGTGTTTCAGATATTGCACGTATGACTCCGCAAGCTGTGTTAGATAAATATGAATTAACACCTGCACAATACCCAGACTTTGCAGCATTGCGAGGTGATCCTTCAGATAATTTGCCATCGGTTCCGAGTGTAGGTGAAAAAACAGCTGTTAAATGGATAAAGGAATACGGTAATTTAGATGAGTTGATTAAGCACGCTGATCAAATATCTGGAAAAGTTGGGGAAGCTTTAAGAGCAAATATTGATCAAGTGAAACTAAACCGAAAAATGACTGAATTAGTTAAAGATGTTTCACTTGATATATCTGTGGATCTATTAGCCGTGAAGGGCCCAGATGTTGATGAAGTAAATAAAGTTTTCACTGAACTTGAATTCAAGTCTTTAAGAGAGCGTTTACTCGGAAATAGTGTTGTTGCGAAGCAATCAGTCAAGAAAAGTAGTGCTAGTTCGTTTCAAGTCACAACTTATAAGTCGGGGGAATTGAAGAAATGGATTACAACTCATGCCGGGGAAGCAATAGCACTTGATGTGCAATCTGAAGGGTTTGCACAAAATATTACAAGTATTGCGTGGGGCTTAGCCAATTCCAATTCAGGAATAGCCTTTAGTGACGAAGAGCTTTCTGCTGAAGATAAAAATGCTCTAATCGAATTACTTACCGATAACAGTAAACAAAAAATTGTTCACAACGCAAAAGACTTTTACCAGATAGCGCTAAGTAAGAAAATTGAATTTAAAGGTCTACTTGCCGATACCGAAATTAGTGCTTATTTGGTAAATCCAGGTCTAAGAAGCTATGAACTAGAAGATGTTGCCATGAGAGTCCTGGGATTTGTGCCAGAACTTGCTAATGAAAATGATGGTCAATTAGCACTGGGGGATGATTCTTTAAATGTAGAAGGTTTAGCCAAGAGAGCAAACGCCATTTATCAACTTCACTTCGCACTTATGCCCCAAATTGAAGAGAAAAAATTAAGTAAATTATTAGAAGAACTTGAGCTTCCTTTAGTGAAAGTCTTAGCAGAGATGGAAGTTACTGGAATCGCCGTAGATATGAATAAGCTCAATAATTTATCAACTGAATTTGAGAAATTAGCCAATGGTTTCGAGAAGGATGCATTCAAAATTGTAGGTCATGAATTCAATATGGGTTCACCCAAACAGCTACAGACAGTTCTGTTTGACGAAAGAAAATTACCGAAAACCAAGAAAACCAAAACAGGTTTTACCACAGACGCTGAAGGCTTAATGGATCTGTTCGCTAAGACAAAAGATCCTGTGCTTTCCTCAATATTAAGTTGGCGAGATATTACGAAATTAAAGCAAACCGTTGTTTCCTTAATCCCCTTGGCTGCAAAAGATAATCGAATTCACACCACGTTTAATCAAACAGTTACCTCTACAGGACGCCTTTCCAGCACTGAACCAAATATGCAAAATATTCCAATCAGGACAGATCAAGGTAAAAGAATCAGAGATTGTTTTATTTCAGCCCAAGATTATGAGTGTTTACTAACTGCTGATTACAGTCAAATTGAAATGCGTATTATGGCTCATCTTTCAAAAGATCCTGGTCTTATTGAGGCTTTCAAATCTGGTGAAGATTTACACACAACTTCTGCTTCCTTAGTATTTGGTGTCAAACCAGCTGAAGTTGATGCAGAACTAAGAAGACAAATAAAAGCCATCTCTTATGGATTGGCTTACGGCATGGGCGCATACGGACTAAGCCAATCCTTAGATATAGAAGTTGGTGCTGCTCAAAAATTGATGGATGAATACTTCAAAAGATTTGGGGGTGTCAGAGATTATTTAGCAGAAGTCGTTGAGGTTGCAAGAAAACTTGGCTACACCGAAACAATTATGGGGCGAAGAAGATATTTTCCAGACCTAACCAATCCTGATCGTCAGAGAAGAGAAATGGCTGAACGTATGGCACTAAATGCTCCAATACAAGGAAGTGCCGCAGATATTGTTAAAAACGCGATGCTGAATGCTGATGCGCTGTTAAAGAGTGAAAAATTGCAATCAAGATTGCTCTTGCAGGTTCATGACGAATTGGTTTTCGAAGTTGCCAAAGGGGAGAAAGACCAGGTAGAGAAACTTGCTCGAACAGCTATGGCAAAAGCTGCTTCACTTTTGGTTCCATTAGATGTATCAATTGGTGTGGGTTCTTCGTGGGATGAGGCTGCACACTAGCCACTTAGATGAGGCCAAATCAGGTTCAACTAATCTTTACACAGGCTCGGAAGGTCCGAGTCACTATAGAGAAGAAGTAAATGACCTCAACTACTAGCGCAAGTCCGATCGTGGCAGTAAATGATATTGGAACACCAGAAGAATTATTAATCGCAATTGATGCGACCATAAAGTATTTTAACGATGGAGACCTTGTCTCAGGAATAGTTGTTAAAATTGACCGTGATGAAGTTCTTTTAGATATCGGTTACAAAACAGAAGGTGTTATTCCTTCCCGTGAACTTTCCATAAAGCACGACATCGATCCAAGTGAAATCGTTAAACCAGGTGATCGAATTGAAGCTTTAGTGTTACAAAAAGAAGACAAAGAAGGTCGCTTAATTCTTTCCAAAAAGAGAGCTCAATATGAAAGAGCTTGGGGCGACATCGAAAAAGTTAAAAATGAAGATGGAATTGTTAAAGGTCATGTCATCGAAGTTGTTAAGGGTGGCTTGATTGTTGATATTGGTCTTCGAGGATTCTTACCCGCATCTTTGGTTGAAATGCGTAGAGTAAGAGATTTAACTCCATATATTGGTAAAGATATTGAAGCTAAAATTATTGAACTAGATAAGAATCGCAACAATGTTGTGTTATCTCGTCGTGCTTGGTTAGAGCAAACACAATCTGCTGTTCGTTCCACATTCTTAAACCAATTACAAAAAGGTCAAATTCGTACCGGTCAAATATCGAGCATTGTTAACTTTGGTGCTTTCGTTGACTTAGGTGGAGTTGATGGTTTGGTTCACGTTTCTGAATTGTCATGGAAACACATTGAACATCCTTCAGAAGTTGTTGAAGTTGGCCAAGAAGTAACTGTGGAAGTACTAGAAGTTGATATGGAACGTGAAAGAGTTTCTCTTTCCTTGAAATCAACTCAAGAAGATCCATGGCAACAATTCTCAAGATCACATCAGATAAACCAAGTTGTTCCTGGAAAAGTTACCAAACTTGTTCCATTCGGAGCATTCATCCGAGTTGCTGATGGTATCGAAGGACTTGTACACATTTCTGAACTTTCAGATAATCAAGTAGAAATCCCTGAACAAGTTGTGCAAGTAAATCAAGAAGTCACTGTGAAAATCATTGACATTGATTTGGAACGCAGAAGAATTTCTCTTTCTGTTAAGCAAGCTGGCGAAACAGGTGAAGCAAGAGCTTCGTTTGATCCGTATTCCTATGGCATGCCACCTGCTTACGATTCTGCTGGAAAATACATTGGACCAGAAGGATTCAATCCTGAAACTGGCGAATGGAAATCTGGTTTTGAAGATCAAAAGAAAGAATGGGAAAAGCAATATTCTGACGCACTTGCCAAATGGCAAGATGAAAAAGATGGAAAAGTTGCTAACCCTGATCTTGCCGCTTTAAGCGACAAATTAGATTCAAACTAGTTCAGATTTAAAAGCCAACATGAAAGTTGGATTAACAGGCGGCATCGGTGCTGGAAAAAGCACCGTTGCTGACTTGTTTTCAAAAAAAGGTGCGGTAATTATCCGCGCAGATCAGTTAGCCAGACAAGTCATTGAACATGACTCACCCGGATTTCAAAAAGTTGTAGCCTTATTTGGTTCCGAAATTGTTGATCAAGACCAAAATATTGATCGGACCAAACTTGCCCAAATTGTTTTTAGTGACGATAAGGCTTTAAAGGATTTAGAAAACATTATCCACCCTTTGGTGAGGGATAAAACAAATGAAATAATGGATAAACAAACACCTGAAACTATAATAGTAAACGAAGTACCATTGCTGCTTGAAAAACAAATGCAATCAATTTATGATTTCTTAGTTATCGTTATTTCAAGTGAGAAGAATCGTTTGGCAAGATTAGTTGATAATGGAATAAATCTGGAGCAAGCAAAAGCTAGAATGGCTAAACAAGTTGATGACGAAGCCCGCAAAGCAGCAGCAGATTTTCTAATTGTAAATGATGGCAGCCTCGAGCAATTGGAAGCAGATGTGCAAAAAATATGGCAAACACTACAAGAAAGAAAATATCAGTCTTAAATGAGACCAGTAAACGATTTAATAAGAACAGTTGCGCCTTTTAAGGTTGTAGCCGATTACCAACCTGCCGGAGACCAACCTGCAGCGATTAAGGATCTCGAACAACGTATACGCAATGGTGAGAAAGACATTGTTTTACTAGGAGCAACTGGAACAGGTAAGTCAGCAACTACTGCTTGGTTAATTGAAAAATTACAAAGACCCACATTGATTATTGAACCAAATAAAACCTTAGCTGCACAAATTGCTAATGAATTGCGTGAAATGTTACCCAATAACGCTGTTGAATATTTTGTTTCTTATTACGACTATTACCAACCAGAAGCATATGTGCCCCAGACCGACACTTTCATCGAAAAAGATTCGAGTATTAATGAGGAAGTCGAAAGACTCAGGCATTCGGCCACCAGTTCATTACTAACACGACGTGACGTCGTGGTGGTAGCCACGGTTTCATGTATTTATGGTTTAGGAACACCTGAGGAATATGTCAAACAAGCTGTTCGAATTCGTAAGAATCAAGATTTTTCCAGAGATAAATTACTTCGACAATTAGTTAGCATTCAATACACAAGAAATGATTATGCGTTTGAAAGAGGTACCTTCCGGGTTAGGGGAGACACTGTCGAAATTTATCCGGCTTATGAAGAACACCCGGTGAGAGTTGAAATGTTTGGTGATGAGATTGAAAGAATTATGACTTTGCATCCTTTGACTGGTGAAATTTTGACCGATGATGAGGAAATGTTTATTTTCCCAGCCTCACATTATGTGGCTAGTCCAGAACAAACTGCAAAAGCTTTATCAGGTATTGAAGTTGAATTAATGCATAGAGTACAAGAACTAGAAAGTCAAAATAAACTATTGGAAGCTCAACGAATAAAAATGCGTACCGCTTTTGATCTGGAAATGATCAGAGAATTAGGTTTTTGTTCAGGAATTGAAAACTATTCTCGCTACTTTGATGATAGAGCCCCAGGAAGTGCACCTAATTGTTTGTTGGATTATTTTCCTGAAGATTTTTTGTTAGTAATTGATGAATCACATGTTGCAGTTCCTCAAATTGGGGGAATGTATGAAGGGGATGCCTCGCGTAAGAGAACTTTGGTTGAATACGGTTTTCGCTTACCAAGTGCAATGGATAATCGTCCCTTACGATTTGCTGAATTTGAAGAAAGGGTTGGACAAACTGTTTATTTGTCTGCGACTCCTGGACCTTACGAATTAGGAAAAGTAACATCAGTTGTCGAACAAGTAATTAGACCAACAGGATTAGTTGATCCCGAAGTTGAAGTCAGACCCACAAAAGGTCAAATTGATGACTTAGTACACGAGATAAAGATCAGAGCTGAAAAAGGTCAAAGAACTTTAGTTACCACTTTGACAAAAAAGATGTCCGAAGATTTAACAGATTACTTTTTGGAACAAGATATGAGAGTCAGATATTTGCATTCAGAAATAGACACTTTGAAAAGAGTCGAATTATTGAGAGGTTTAAGAATTGGCGAATTTGATTGTTTAGTTGGAATTAACCTTTTGCGAGAAGGATTAGATTTACCTGAAGTGTCCTTAGTGGCGATATTGGACGCGGATAAGGAAGGATTTTTGAGATCAGATAAATCACTAATCCAAACTATTGGTCGTGCCGCTCGAAATGTTGACGGCAAAGTAATTATGTATGCCGACAATATAACTAAGTCAATGAAAAAAGCTCTTGAAGAAACAAACCGACGCCGCGAAAAACAAGTGGCCCATAACCTGGCAAACGGAATTGATCCCACACCTTTACGTAAGAAGATTTCAGATATTAATGATTCGATAATCAAAGAAGACGCAGATACTGAGCAGGTCCTAGAAGAAGCCATGTCGATCAAAAAGTTACGCAAAGACAAAAAAGATGGCCTAAGCCCAGCCCAAGATTTAGCTGATTTAATAACCGAACTGACCGCCCAAATGAAATTGTCTGCCTCTGAATTGAATTTTGAATTGGCTGCCAGGTACCGTGACGAAATTCACGAACTTAAAAAAGAATTGCGCCAGATGGTCGCTGCCGGCCATGCCTAATCGGCTAGGTTAAATATATGGAAGAGCCACTTTGGGTATGGATAGTCACAGTCTCAGCATTTTTTGCTGTTTACACCGCTGAATTTATTTATGCCAAGAAACATCCTCATGTAGTTAAATTTCGCGAAGCTGCCATTTGGGTTGTTGTTTATATCAGTGCAGCAATTCTTTTTGGTATCGGAATTTGGTTAGTAAAAGGTCAAGCATCTGGTGTGGAATTTTTTGCTGGCTGGATAACTGAATACAGTTTAAGTGTTGATAATTTATTTGTGTTTGTAATTATTCTTTCTGCTTTCGCAGTTCCTGCTATATATCAGCAAGAAGTTTTACAGGTAGGGATAATTGGTGCACTTGTCTTAAGATTCTTGTTCATAATTGTGGGTGCAGCAGCTATTGCTAAATTCTCATGGATATTTTTCCTGTTTGGTGCTTTCCTGCTTTACACCGCCTATAAATTAGCTTCCAATCATGGAACCGAAAGTGACCCATCCCAAAATAAGGTTCTTAAATTAGCCGAAAAGTATTTGCCAGTTACCCCGAAATATCACGAAGGTGCTTTTAGGGTAAAAATTGATGGTAAAAAATATTTCACGCCATTATTTGTGGTCATGATCGCAATATTTACCACCGATATCTTGTTTGCACTAGATTCTATTCCAGCAATTTTTGGTTTGACAGAAGATCCGTATATTGTTTTCACCGCAAATGCTTTCGCTTTAATGGGACTTCGTCAAATGTATTTCATGTTGGATGGTTTATTAGACCGATTAATTTATCTTTCATACGGCTTGTCAGTTATTTTAGGTTTTATTGGAATAAAACTAATCCTGCACGCAGCACATGAAAACGGGTTCAAGTCGGCTCCCGAAATTACCACTCCGATTTCCTTAGCTGTGATTATTGGTGTGTTAGCAATTACGGTTTTTGCCTCTCTTCGCCAAACAAAGCTTCATCCCGAACTTGCGCACAAGCCAGGCCAAAAAGCAGCCGGCTCAGCAATTGCCGACATAAAAAGGGATCATCCAGACGTTGAACAAGCGTAACTAACGCTTAAGAAGTAATCTTTGTTAAATGACTGCAACAACTCCTCAAAAAACAGAAACCAAGAGACACGGTTCAGCTGTTGCAGATAAATTAATTGTTCGTGGGGCAAGAGAACACAACCTCAAAGATGTGTCCTTAGAGTTACCTCGAGATGCACTAATTGTTTTCACAGGATTATCAGGTTCGGGTAAATCATCACTAGCATTTGACACAATTTTTGCTGAAGGTCAAAGAAGATATGTGGAAAGTCTTTCAGCTTACGCGCGCCAATTCTTAGGCCAAATGGATAAACCTGATGTTGATTTCATTGAAGGTTTATCACCGGCGGTATCTATAGATCAGAAATCAACAAATCGAAATCCACGTTCAACTGTGGGCACCATAACCGAAGTTCATGATTATTTGAGATTGTTGTTTGCCAGAGCAGGAACTCCACATTGTCCTAAGTGTGGCGAAGTTATACATAGACAAAATCCACAACAAATAGTTGATCAAGTTCTGGAACTAACAGCTGGAACTAAATTTCAAGTACTGGCACCAGTAATACGTGGACGTAAAGGTGAATATCAAGATCTGTTCAAAGAACTACAAGCCCAAGGGTTCTCCCGTGCCAGAATAGATGGCGAAACTTACGCTTTGACTGAAGTGCCCGCCTTAAAGAAGCAAGAAAAACACAATATAGATGTTGTGGTTGACCGTTTAAGTGTTAAAGCTGAATCAAGACAACGAATCACAGATTCTGTTGAAACAGCTTTAAGATTGGCAAACGGAACCGTGGTTTTAGATTTTGTTGATGAACCAGCAAAATCAAAAAATAAAGAAAAAGTTTATTCAGAACACTTGGCTTGTACCAACTGTGAGATATCTTTTGATCAACTTGAACCTAGATCTTTTTCGTTCAACTCACCCTTTGGTGCTTGTCCTGAATGTAGTGGTTTAGGTAATCATTTAGAGGTTGATGAAGACTTAGTAATTCCTGATAAAGACATATCCATCGGTGATGGCGCTATTGCGGTTTGGTCCACCTCTTCTGCGGAAGGATATTGGGCACGTTTATTAGAAGCTGTAGCAAAAGATCTAAAGTTTTCAATGGATACGCCATATTATAAACTTTCCGAAAAAGTAAAACATTCCTTACTTTACGGTTATGAAAGTAACATTAATGTTAAATACAAAAACTCTTATGGCAGACAAAGATCGTATTGGACTGAGTTTGAAGGAGTAATAGAAAATATTCATAACCGTCACGAGAAATCTGATTCTGATTCAGCTCGTGAACAATTAGAAGGTTTCATGAGACAAAAGCCTTGTAAAACCTGTAAAGGAGCAAGACTAAAACCAGTTTCTCTAGCAGTAAAAATTGGTACTAAAAACATTGCAGAGATGAGTGCAATGTCAATTGGTGAAGTAACCGAATTCATCTCTTCACTAAAACTTGGTAAACGGGAAATGGCAATTGCGCAAAGAGTCTTGAAAGAAGTAATTGAAAGATTGCAATTCTTACTCGATGTGGGTCTGGACTACCTTTCACTTGATAGAGCTGCTGGGACCTTATCTGGGGGAGAAGCACAAAGAATTCGCTTAGCTACACAAATTGGTTCTGGTTTAGTTGGAGTTCTTTATGTTCTTGATGAACCAAGTATTGGTTTGCACCAAAGAGACAATAAGAAATTAATTGATACTTTAATTCGGTTAAGAAATTTAGGAAACACTCTTATTGTGGTTGAACACGATGAGGAAACAATTCGTGCTGCTGATTGGGTTGTTGATATAGGCCCAGGGGCAGGGGAACACGGTGGTTATGTTGTCTCAAGTGGCACAGTCAAAGAATTAGAAAACAATAAAAAATCCATTACCGGTGATTATATTTCAGGTCGAAAAAGTGTGGTCATTCCTAAAAAGCGAAGACCAATAGATAAAGAACGAATGATCAGAGTTGTTGAAGCTGCAGAAAATAATTTAAAGAAAGTAACTGTGGAATTTCCTTTAGGTGTTTTTGTGGCAGTAACAGGGGTTAGTGGTTCAGGTAAATCAACCCTGGTTAACGACATTTTGTACACAACTTTGGCAAGAGATCTGCAGCAAGCACGCGGTGTACCAGGTCAGCACAAAAAAGTTGAGGGTATAAAACATTTAGATAAAGTTGTACACGTTGACCAAAGCCCAATTGGAAGAACACCACGCAGTAATCCTGCAACCTACACAGGTGTTTTTGACAATGTTAGAAAATTGTTTGCCGAAACAAGTGAAGCAAAAATTCGTGGTTACCAACCAGGTCGATTCAGTTTTAATGTCAAAGGCGGCCGATGTGAACCATGTTCTGGTGACGGAACTATTCAAATTGAAATGAACTTCTTACCTGATGTTTATGTGCCCTGTGAAATATGTCAGGGTGCCAGATACAACAGGGACACATTAGAGGTTCATTACAAAGGAAAAACTATTAGTGATGTCCTCAATATGCCAATCGAATTAGCATTAGGTTTTTTTGAATCTGTTCCAGCTATCGCCAGACATTTAAAAACTTTGGTTGATGTTGGACTTGGCTATGTTCGCTTAGGACAATCAGCACCAACACTTTCTGGTGGTGAAGCTCAGCGGGTAAAACTGGCTACAGAACTACAACGCAGAAGTACCGGTCGAACAATTTATGTTTTGGATGAACCAACCACTGGGCTACATTTTGAAGATGTTAGAAAACTGCTGGGAGTACTTGAAAGGTTAGTGGATTCAGGTAACACTGTAATTGTGATTGAACACAATCTTGACGTTATAAAAAATGCTGATTGGGTTATCGATATGGGACCAGAAGGAGGCTTTAGAGGTGGAACAGTTGTTGCCGAAGGCACACCAGAACAAATTGCTAAAGCCGGTGGTAGTTACACAGGACAATACTTGGCTCAGATTCTAAAGAAGTCATCTAGTAAAGCAGGTTAGAAATGGCAGATCCTTCTCAATATCGGCCAACTAATATTCCGGAACTTCCAGGTGTATATCGATTTAAAACAGAAGATGAAAAAGTTATTTATGTAGGTAAAGCAAAAAATCTAAAAAACAGGTTAAATAGTTATTTCACAGATATTACTAACTTGCATCCTAGAACAGCAATGATGGTTAAAACTGCAGCCATGGTTGATTGGGTTACGGTTCATAACGAAGTTGAAGCATTGCAACTCGAATTTACTTGGATAAAAGCTTTCAACCCAAGATTTAATGTTCGCTTTAGAGATAACAAAACCTATCCTTATTTAACTTTGACTTTGAAAGATGATTTTCCTCAAATAGCAGTAACCAGGGGTGCTAAGAGAAAAGGAAATAAATATTACGGACCCTTTACCCATGTGTGGGCGATTAGACAAACCATGGAGCAAATAATTCGAGTTTTCCCGATTCGCTCCTGCAAGGACACTGTTTATCGGCGCCACCAATTAATGAAAAGACCTTGTCTTTTAGGTGACATTGAAAGATGTGCTGCCCCATGTGTGGCAAGAGTTGATAAAGACCAATACGCGTCGATTGTGAATAATGTTGTGAATTTTTTGAATGGTAACACTAAAACAATTTTCAAAGATTTAGAATTAGAAATGAAAACGGCCAGTGCCAATGAAGAATATGAAAAAGCTGGCAGATTGAGAGACCGATTAGGTGCTCTTACAAAGGTAGTGGAACTAAACGCAATCGTTTTTGATGATGAAACTGATGCGGATTTAATTGCGTTAACTTCAGATGATTTACATCTATCTACCCAGATTTTTCATGTCAGACAAGGTCAAATTAAGGGTGAGAGATCCTTTGTTTCAGATCGAATAGATCACAAAACAATGCCCGAACATTTTGAAGATTTATTAGTTCAAATTTATGGTGAATTAACAGGGGACGGGATTCCTAAAGAAATTCTTATCAATCAAGATTTAAGTGAAATTGTTGCTATCACAAAATGGATCTCTGAAAATGCCCAAAAAAGTGTGGAGATCAGAAGACCACAACGAGGCGATAAACGAAAACTAATGGAAACCAGTGAAAAAAATTCTGAACAGAATTTAACAATGCATAAGTTGAAACGTTCTGCTGATTTATTGAGTAGAACTAAAGCCTTGGAAGAGTTAGCACGAGCACTTGAACTAGATCAGCCTCCGTTAAGAATTGAATGTATTGATGTTTCCAATATTTCTGGAACCAGCACCACTGCATCTTTGGTTGTTTTTGAAGATGGGGTGGCACAGAAAAAGCATTACCGAACTTTTAATATCAAATCCTTCACCGGACAAGATGATCCCAGAGCAATACATGAAACGGTAACTAGGCGATACCGATATTTGGTTGATGGGCAAGACCAAGAAAATCCTACGGATAAGAAAAGTTTTGCTTATCGCCCCAGTTTGCTGCTAGTTGATGGTGGTTCGTTGCAAGTAAATGCTGCACGCCATGCGTTAGACGAATTAGGTCTTTCAGATATCGAAACCATTGGTATCGCAAAAAGGTTAGAAGAATTATGGAAACCGGGAGTAAAAGATCCAATTCTTTTACCTAGAAACAGTGAAGCTTTGTTTCTAGTCCAAAGAATCAGGGATGAAGCTCATAGATTTGCCATCACTAAGACCAGAATGCGTCACAGCAAAGCTTCTTTGGCAAGTGAATTAGATGGAATAAAAGGATTAGGGGAGAAAAAAATCAAAGCTCTGTTAGATACCTTTGGTTCGGTAAATAATATTCGGGAACAAAGTGTTGCCCAACTTGTCGAAGTGGTTGGAATAAATGAGGCGATCGCAAAAAATATTGAGCAGGCTTTAAGAAATGTTCCCACTAAGTTTGATCCTTTAACCGGGGAAATCATCGAAAACTAGAGTGATAGGGCAGACTGTAAACATGAATAGTCCAGAAGTACTCATAGTCACTGGAATGTCTGGTGCAGGTAGATCAACTGCTGCACGTGCCTTAGAAGATTTAGGTTGGTTTGTTATTGATAATTTGCCGCCTTCAGTTTTGAAATCGGCGTTAAATGATGTGAAGTTGCAAGGGGTAGCAAGTCATATTGCGGTAGTAGTCGATGTGCGTGGTGGAAAACTTTTTGCCAATCTTGACAAAGCTTTAGCTGAGGTTAAACAAGATAAATGGCAAGTAAGAGTGCTTTATCTTGAGGCATCTGATGTTTCTTTGGTGCGCCGATTTGAAGGCAGTAGAAGACCTCATCCGCTGCAAGGTGATGGCAGAGTTTTAGATGGTTTACAAAATGAAAGAGAATTATTGGGTGACTTGAGAGCAAATGCTGATGTAGTGATTGACACATCAGATATGTCATCACCGGGGCTAAGAAGTGTTATTGAAAAAACTTTTGAAAGTGATGTGGCAACTTTTCAGGCAACAATTTTATCTTTTGGGTTCAAATACGGTATTCCTGTTGATGCCGATTTTGTTTTTGACGTGAGATTTTTGGCAAATCCTTTCTGGGAAGAGGATTTGAAAAATCTCACAGGACTAGATAAAAAGGTGCAAGATTTTGTTTTGAAACAAGACGGTGCTGAGAATTTTTCTAAGACCATAAATGATTTGATCAATACCACCACACCTGGCTATGTTCGTGAAGGTAAAAAATATGTCACCGTGGCAATTGGCTGTACTGGGGGTAAACATCGCAGTGTGACAATTGCTGAAAAGGTGGCTCAAGGATTATTAAATAGTGGCGCAAAAGTAAGAGTTGTACATAGAGATTTAGGGAAAGAATAAGAAATAAGTTGATTTTGTAACCAATGTTACTAATGTGACTATAAATTTGATGTTTAAAAAGAAAAATTTGAAACAATCTGACACGCCGAGTTTAATGTGTCAAAATAGAAGATATGGCCATGACATCTGCAGTGAAAGACGAATTAGCGCGAGTTGAACTAAATAAAACTTGTTGTAGGAAAGCTGAAGTTTCAGCATTGTTGCGCTTTGCTGGCGGTTTACATCTTGTAGCAGGACAAATTGTGGTGGAAGCTGAACTAGACGCCGGGCAAATAGCGCGCAGATTAAGAAAAGACATTGTAGAACTTTATGGTCACGACGCAGAGTTATCTGTGTTGCAAGGATCAGGAATAAGACGTGGTGCACGTTACGTGGTGCGAGTTGTGCAAGGCGGAGATGTGCTTGCCAAACAAACTGGTTTAGTTGATGCTGCGGGCAGACCAATTAGAGGTTTACCACCATCAGTAGTCGGTGGTGGAATTTGTGACGCTGAAGCAGCTTGGCGGGGAGCCTTTCTTGCTCATGGTTCTTTAACTGAACCAGGAAGATCAAGTGCTTTAGAAATAACAGCACCAGGACCAGAAGCTGCGTTGGCATTAGTGGGTGCTGCGCGAAGACTTGATGTGGTGGCAAAAGCAAGAGAAGTTCGCGGTGTTGATCGAGTTGTGATTAGAGATGGTGATGCCATCGGTGCACTGTTGACCAGACTCGGCGCGCACACTGCCGTGATGGCGTGGGAAGAACGACGGATGCGCAGAGAAGTTCGTGCTACTGCAAATCGTTTAGCAAACTTTGATGACGCCAATCTTCGTCGCAGTGCTCAAGCAGCCGTTGCCGCTGGAGCAAGAGTTGCACGGGCCATGGAAATTTTAGGAAACGAAATACCAGATCATTTGAAAGCGGCAGGTGATTTAAGAATCACCCATAAGCAAGCAAGTTTAGAAGAATTAGGTGCATTAAGTGATCCGCCTTTAACTAAAGATGCAATTGCAGGTCGCATTAGAAGACTCTTAGCAATGGCAGATAAACGAGCATCTGAACTGGGAATTCCGCCAACTGAAGCCTCACTGACTCCGGAAATGTTAGAAGGATAGAATTAGGTAGGCAAGGTCGCCTCAATGGTAATAAAAATTTCGTCCCCGTGACTATTTTCTGGAGTTGATTGATAAGTGGCAATCCGTGTAGGAATTAATGGTTTTGGCCGTATTGGCAGAAATTACATTCGAGTTTTACAAGATCGTGCAGGCAAAGCCCCAGAAGGTGCCTTAGCCCAAATTATTAAGAGTAACGAACCAATAGAAATTGTGGCAATAAATGATTTAACTGACGTTAAAACTTCAGCTCATTTATTGAAATATGATTCAACATTGGGAAGATTCCCAGGAAAAGTTAATGTTGAAGGTAACTCAGTTTTTGTCGACGGTAAAGAAATTAAAATTACTTCACACAGAGATCCTGCAGAAATTCCTTGGGGAGATCTTGGTGTTGATTTAGTAATTGAATCAACAGGTGTGTTCACTGATGCTGAGAAAGCTAAAGCTCATCTTAAATCAGGACCAAAAAAAGTACTGATCTCTGCACCAGCAAAGGGTGAAGACATCACTGTGGTGTTAGGTGTAAATCACGACAAAATTGATCATGAAAAACATATTGTAATTAGTAACGCTTCTTGTACCACAAATTGTCTTGGTCCAATGGCCAAAGTAATTCATGACACCTTCGGTATCGAAACTGGATTAATGACCACAATTCATGCCTACACAAATGATCAATCAACACTGGATATGCCACACAATGATTTAAGACGATCCCGTGCAGCTGCTATCAACATGATTCCCACCACAACAGGTGCAGCTAAGGCAATTGGATTGGTTATGCCAGAACTGAAAGGAAAACTTGATGGTTATGCCATGAGAGTTCCAGTTCCAGTTGGTTCTGCCACAGATCTAACTGTGCATCTAAAGAAATCTGCCACAGCAGCAGATATCAATGCTGCTCTTAAAGCTGCAGCAGATGGAGCACTAAAAGGAATTCTTTCTTACAGTGAAGACCCATTGGTTTCAAGTGACATTGTTCATGATGCTCACTCATGCATTATTGATGGTCAACTAACAGTTGTGGCAGGAAACATTGCCAAGGTTGTGGGTTGGTATGACAATGAATGGGGATATTCAAGTCGACTAGTTGATTTAACTCAACTTGTTGGTTCAAATCTTTAATTCTTTAATGAAAACAATCGATGATATTGAGGTAACAAATCAGCGCGTATTAATACGCGCTGATTTAAATGCCCCTATGAAGCAAGATGCTTCGGGTGCCATGCAAATCACTGATGATGGTCGCCTAAAAGCCAGTGTTACCACAATTAACGATTTAAGAAATAAGAAAGCAAAAATTATTATTTTGGCACACCTAGGACGTCCCAAAGGTGAAAGAAAACCTGAATTGTCGCTAAAACCAATAGCCAAAAGACTTAGTGAGCTACTAAATACTCCCATTCAATTTATTGAAAATTTAAACGATGCCAAGACTTTAAACGTTGTTAACGCCTTACAGCCTGGCGAAGTTGCTATGGTTGAGAACATAAGATTTGAAAAAGATGAGACCAGTAAAAACACTTCCGAAAGAATTAGATTAGCTCAAAGTCTTGCCTCATTGGCTGATGTTTTTGTGATTGATGGATTCGGGGTAGTACACAGGGAACAAGCTTCAGTAACTGATATTGCACGACTTTTACCTAAAGCAGCTGGGCGTTTAGTGCAAGCAGAACAAAAAGCTTTTGCAAAAGTATTAAATAACCCTGAACGTCCTTATGTGGTTGTGCTGGGAGGGTCAAAAGTTAGTGACAAATTAGGTGTTATTAATAATCTGATCAATAAAGTTGACAAGTTACTAATTGGTGGGGGAATGGCATTTACTTTCCTTAAAGCTCAAGGTTTCGAAGTCGGAGATTCACTTCTCGAAATTGATCGCATAGACGAAGTAAAACAATTGATGATCACAGCTAAAGAAAAAAATGTTGAGATAGTTTTGCCGGTAGATGTGGTTATCTCTGCACAACTAGATGGCTCCGCGCCGGTATCAGTTGTTGATGCACAACAAATTCCGGTAGGTCAAAAGGGCTTAGATATTGGTCCGAAAACCGGTGAAATATTTGCAAGTAAAATAAATGAAGCAAAAACTGTTGTGTGGAATGGACCCATGGGAGTTTTCGAAGTAAACGCATTTGCTGCGGGCACAAAAACTGTTGCACAGGCACTTGCTAACTCAAATGCCTATAGCGTTGTGGGTGGGGGAGATTCTGCTGCTGCAATTAGATTGCTGGGGTTAGATGAATCAAGGTTTGATCACATCAGCACAGGTGGTGGAGCTTCACTTGAACTGCTAGAAGGAAAAGTTTTGCCCGGTTTAGCCGTATTGGAAGAGGAATAAATGACAAACGAAAAACGTCAGCCGGTGATGGCTGGTAATTGGAAAATGAACATGAATCATTTAGAGGCCATTGGATATTTGAACAAAATGGCTTTCTCACTTATTGATGCAGACTATGCGCGCACTGAAGTTGCAATTTTTCCACCTTTTACTGATATTCGCTCAGTACAAACAGTTATCGACGCAGATCATTTAAGTATTGTTTATGGAGCTCAAGATATAAGTGCTCATGATTCAGGTGCTTACACCGGTGAAATAAGTGGATCAATGTTGAAGAAATTGCGAGTAAAATATGCGCTCATCGGTCACAGCGAACGACGTGCATATCATCATGAAACAGATGAAAGTGTGAATGCCAAAGTTAAAGCAGCCATCAAAAATGACTTAGTGCCAATGATTGCCGTGGGTGAGACTCTTGATATCAAACAAGCGGGTAATGCGGTGGAGCACACATTGTCTCAAGTACAAGCAGCGTTAAAAGATGTGCGCTCAAATTATGTTGGAGAATTAGTTATCGCTTATGAACCTGTGTGGGCAATTGGTACCGGAGAAGTTGCTACACCACAAGACGCACAAGACATGTCTATAGCGATTAGACAAAAAGTTGCCAAACTTTATTCTCAAGATGTGGCTGAAAAAGTTCGTATTCTTTATGGTGGTTCAGTGAAAGCTGGAAACGTGAAATCCATCATGGAACAACCAGATGTAGATGGCGCACTTATTGGTGGAGCAGCACTTGATCCAGAAGAATTCTTGCGCATCATTAGATGGCCAGATCAACCATGATTTGTGTGACTCACTAGGTCCCGGGACCTTATTTTGTCACACCTGAGTCGTATCCTTTAACTAGACGATTTTTGGAAAGGTTAGTCAGAAACATAATGACGATTATTGCCTGGACCTTAGGTGTCATTTTGGTTATCTCTAATCTTTTACTTTTACTTTTAATTCTGTTACACAGAGGTCGCGGTGGTGGTCTGTCAGATTTGTTCGGTGGCGGTTTTAGTTCTTCACTGGGTGGATCATCTTTGGCAGAAAAAAACTTGGACCGTTTTACAATTGCTATCGGATTTATATGGGCTGCCAGTGTTATTGGCCTTGGTTTAGTTTTAAGCGCTTAATAAAAAAGGGAGAAATAAATGGCTGGTGGTAGTGCAATCAGAGGAAGTCGCGTTGGTGCAGGCCCAATGGGCGAAGCAGAGCGCGGAGATGCAGCACCACGAGTTCGGTTATCTTTTTACTGCGCACACGGTCATGAAAGCAGACCAGCTTTTGCGGTAGATGCACCAATTCCTGAAACTTGGGATTGTCCCCGCTGTGGTTGGCCAGCAGGTCAAGATCAAGATAATCCACCGAAACCAGTGGTAAATGTTCCTTACAAAACTCATTTAGCTTATGTCAAGGAACGTCGTGATGATAAAGATGGCGATGCAATTTTAGCTGAAGCTATCGATAAATTACGGGGAGACCGTTAAAGATTTATTTCTTTAATTCTTTGGCTTTGGCAACAATCTTTTCAACAGTAATTCCAAATTCTTTATATAACAGTTCAGGTTTACCGCTTGCTCCGTAATGATCAAGCCCAATAACGCCACCTTCAAGTCCTACAAACTGATACCAACCAAAAGTTGATCCTGCTTCAATAGCGATTTTGGCCTTAATATTTCTTGGTAAAACGCTTTCTTGATAACTTGGTGGTTGTTCTTGGAACCATTCCACACACGGCATTGACACCACTCGAGTGTTTATGGATTGTGAATTCAATTCTTTTTGTGCATTTAAAGCAAGTTCAATTTCTGATCCAGTGGCGATAAGAATTACCTCAGGATTTGAATTCGGGGCATCTTGCAAAATGTAAGCGCCTTTTCGAGCGTTTTCGGCAGGAGCATTAATTTTTCGATCAAGAGTTGGAATATTTTGCCTGGAGAGAATAATTCCAGCTGGCTTTCTATCTTCCATTATTTTTAGCCAACATATTGCTACTTCATTAGCATCACATGGTCTAACAACAGCAAATCCTGGAATTGAACGCA
>JAEMSA010000086.1 GCA_016463095.1 Candidatus Nanopelagicales bacterium | reverse complement strand
TCAATAGAGATATTTTGATGACACCATTTCATAACATGGCATTAATGTGTCCGGTCACAAAAGAATCAGATGTCGATCGTCATACAGAAATATTTAGAGATGCTGTTAATAATCTGATTTAACAGGTTTTCTTAATTGCCATAATCCAACAGAAACCGCTACGGCAAAACCTAAACTTCCTATTGCCCAGCTAATCATCGGAGTGGGCATAAAGGACCACCACCATTCGATATTTTTATTTAAATTCCAATCCACCACGTCAGAGCCAGTTATATATCTGCGCATAGCGAAATGCAACGCAAAAGCTTGGGCAGTGGAAATAAGAAAAATAGTAAGAAAAATTTGAGCAATACTTAAATAAAACGCATCAACTTTCTTGGGGCTAAAAATCGCTATACCAATCAAAAGGAAGAGTAATGGTAAGAAATATCTAGGCTGGACATTTTCACCAACAAAATTTTTGCCTAAAGCCAAAACTCTCAAAGGTAAAATTAGAAGTGCGCCAGTAATCAGCAATAACGAAATTGATTTCTTGAGATTTAAATATCCAAAACCTGAAAATAAAATACCTGAAAAAGTAAACATGGCACAGAAATAAACTATTGAAGGCATTGGCACATCTAGCCAACCAAGGGGCCAGCCACCAAGAGAACCTGTTATAAAAGTTGGCCAATCACTAATATTTCTAAACCAAAGTTCTCCCATGTTTCTGTTTGGATCTCCACCAGGCAATCCTGTTGACCAGCCAAGAGTGGAAGGGGTTGTTAAGAATTCATACGCTGCAAGCAAGGAAATAAATATTGGCAGCAAGAATTTTTTGTTAAGCGTAAATATTTCGCTTAATTTGTAGTTTATGAAAAATACAATCAAAGTCGAGAGTAGTAGGTAAGGGCTAGCTTCAGATCTTGATTGAATTGTGATTAGTCCAGATACAAAAACTAAAATCCCGTTTCCAAATAAGTGCTGATTGTCTTTTGCTCTTAGAAAAGATATAAGTGAGACCCAGTAAGTTCCAATACCAATAATTGACCAACTACTTGGGTTAGTTGAGGCGATTGAGAACATGGCCAATGGCACAGAAGCAGCAACCCATGATGCAATCAAAGCAACTCTTGACCGAGGGGTTGCAAGAATTGCTGTTGCAAAAATAAGAACGACTGCAAGAAGTGAATTAAATATTCTCATAAATATGGCTGAATGAAGTGTGTTGTCTCCAATTAAGAAATTTAGAGTCCAATAAAAACCGTTGGGAAATCTCCCCTTTTCATTAGTTCTTGAACCTGATAATTCTTTGTTTTGCCAATCAAACATTTTTGCTTGGCATGCAGCACTTTCCTCTGATTTGAAAGCAAAACAAATTGCTGATGGAGATAGGGGAGTCGGGGTTTTGCCATAACCATCGCCTGCAAATTCAGGGTCACAAATTCCTGTAACTTCTCCGTGCGAGCACCAAATGGCAGGTAAATGAAAATCGTCATCAGGCGCAGAACCTGGCGGAGAAGCCAAAGCCCACAGGCAAAGTGCAATAAAGGCACCTACTGCGGCAAACGAAATTGGAAGAATTCGT
>JAEMSA010000085.1 GCA_016463095.1 Candidatus Nanopelagicales bacterium | reverse complement strand
TTTTCATAACGAATCGAACATAGAGTGCAACAAGAATTGGTGCGGTGTATTCAATGATTAAAGCAACCCCAACTTCAATTCTTCTTATTGCTACAAAGTATAAAAATTGAGTCATAGCTACACCAAAAAATCCGTAGCCAATAAGCGGGAGTATTTCTTTTTTGGTGACCTTGAGTTTTTTTCTAGCAAACAACAAGGAAGCAATTAAAAGAAAGAAGAAAGCACCTTCTATTCGAAAAGCTGAAAGTTCTGCTGATTCCAAACCATTGATTAAAGCTAACTTTGCTACTGGACCGTTGACGGCGAAGAAGAAAAGCCCCAAGCTCATGAAGATGTATCCAACAAGTCCTTTAGACCTAACACTTGATGGAGTTTTTGCAGACATGCGCTCAATCCTAGTTGGCAACCCGCCTGAACCCACGAGTCACAGAAGTTTCAGGAATCTGGGTTGTTAACCGATTGTTAACCTAGATTTCTTCTTCAATAAATCTGCTGGTCGGCTAAGAAGCCCATTGATTTAGCAAACTTTCATTGTGTCCACCACTAATACTGTCATCGATTCAGAGGGCTCTGATCACCTCACGGAATCACCCACTCCACGATATTTTGGGCGTGAAAAAAGTAGAACTAGATCCGACAAAGCTTTTTCAGGTTCGATAGTTGTCGCAGCACTTTCATCACTATTTATTTTGTTGGCAATACTTTTTTATTTAGCAAGTTCATCTTGGCCAGCTTTACAAAAAGAAGGATTCTCTTTCATAACTGGTTCAACTTGGATTGGTGGACTCGATGACCCATCTCAACAGGTTTTCCAAATATGGCCAATGCTTTACGGATCATTCTTAAATGCACTACTAGCTATAATTTTTGCAGTTCCAATTTCTGTTTTGCTCGCAATATTTATGGTCTTTATTGCTCCAAAGAAAATTTCGCGAGTATTGACTATTATTGTTGATGTTTTGGCTGCGATTCCAAGTGGAATTATTGGTATTTGGGGTTTCCTAGTATTTACACCAGTTGCCGAAGGTTGGGCAAGATTAATACACCAATACTTAGGCTCCATTCCTATATTTGTTAATAACCAAGATCAATTTACCCGTTCACCATTTATTACGGCGTGGGTTTTAGGAATCATGATTGTTCCAATCATCACTGTTGTTGCTCGAGAAGTTTTAGCGCAAACTCCGCAAGATTTATTGGACGCAGCTCGCGGTCTTGGTGGATCACTTTGGGGAACTGTTCGCATGGTTGCACTTCCTCATGCCAGAGGCGGAATTGTTGGTGGAGTGATGCTTGGCTTAGGAAGAGCATTAGGTGAAACCGTTGCAATTTATTTCGTATTGAATTTAATTTTTGAAAGAGTTAACTATTACAAAATTCTAGATCCAGAGGGTGGATCTGTTGCTTCAATGATTATCGCCAAATTTGGAGAAGCAACACCAGAAGAAATTCAGGCACTTCTTGGTGCAGGCCTTGTTTTGTTCCTGTTGACATTAATTGTGAATTTAATTGCTAATTGGATTGTGGCCAGAAGTGCAAGAGAGAGGATGGTATGACAATACTTCAAGAAAA
>JAEMSA010000039.1:4717-5874 GCA_016463095.1 Candidatus Nanopelagicales bacterium | reverse complement strand
TATTCAATTTATTTTCTTCTCCTTGTTTTGCTTCTATTTTAGGCTATAGGGCAGATCGGTTTGCAAAAGAGTCATGCTTAGTGCCAGAAAAAGGTAAATATTAAAAGTGCGAAACCAAGTTTAGCCAATGTTGAATCAAGAAATGCTATGAAATCAAATTACGTAGGGCGTTAAGAGCAGCCTGCGGATCCTTTTCGTAGTAGACACTGGATCCAACAACAAAAAAATCTGCTCCTGCTTCCAGGGTAGTTTCAAGAGTTTTTAAACCTATTCCACCATCAACTTGCAACCAAATATCTAAATTAGTTTTATCGATTTCTTTACGAACTTCCTTTATTTTTTCTACTTGACTAGCCATAAAACCTTGGCCGCTAAACCCGGGATCTACTGTCATAACTAGCACCATGTCAATTTTGTTTAGATAGTGCTTAATTTCGTTAAAAGGGGTGTTTGGTTTGAGGGCAATTCCAACTCGTTTTTTATTTGATTTAATAATGTCAATGCATTCATCAATTTTTTTTGTTGCTTCAGCATGAAATGTTAATGAATCAGCACCTGCTTCAATAAAAGTTTTCAGAAAATTCTCTGGATTCTCTATCATCAAATGTGCATCGATAGGTGCTTGCTTTAAGTCTGCAACAGATTTTAAGGCTGCTGCACTAAATCCCATATTTGGAGCAAAATGATTATCCATAACATCAACGTGAAACCAATCAGCATTAGGTACACGTTTAACTTCGTTAGCTATATTTGCTTGATCAGCTGCCAGAATACTAGGGGCAAATTTATATTTTTTGTCGAGAATAGCGTTCAGAATTACAGTCCTTCAGCTACAGATTTGTTTAAAATTATGTCACTCTTAATAAGTTCATCATCTTGATCAACATTATGTGCTGATTTACCGAAAGCCTTATAAACGGCATTAATTAAATTTGCTTTGCCAATCCCATAGTAATTAAACAAATAATCTTGAGATCCACCATGAGTAAAGGTGTCATTAATACCAAGTGGTATTAATTTAGGTCCAGGATTTTGAGCAAGATGCATGGCTGTGGCTTTAGCTAGCCCGCTAGAAATTAAATGGTTTTCGTAAGTTATGACAATTTTTGCTTTCTTAAGTCTTTCAAATAAATTCTTATCCCCATAGGGTTTCAAAG
>JAEMSA010000039.1:0-4707 GCA_016463095.1 Candidatus Nanopelagicales bacterium | reverse complement strand
CCCCGCATATTTCTTCAGCAGCACGATACCGCAGTTCTCCTGGAAAAATATCTCTAGATTGACCAACAACTAGTGGTTCCTTAAATAATTTAGGAACATCACCTCTTAACCCTCGAGCATAAACTGGACCGGGAATATCTTTTATGGCATTTAAAATTGTGGCCATATCCGTTGCATCTGCAGCTTCTAAAACAGTCATGTTCGGTAACTGAGTCATTAAGCCCAAATCATCTGTAGCTTGATGAGTCACTCCACCAGGAGTTGTTAACCCAGGTAAAAATCCAAACAACCTAACTTTTTTGGCGGGATAAGCAATCGTTAAAGCAATTTGTTCATAGGGTCTTCTGGTAGTAAAAACTGCAAAACTTGGGTAAAGCGGATAAAGACCTTCATCACTCAATCCAGACAAAGTTGCTATTAAAGCTTGTTCTGCCATACCGGCAGAAATATGTCTATCAGGAAAAGCTTGAGCAAATAGATCTGCTTCGCAACTAGCCGTTAAATCATTGGTCACCACAACCAATTTTTCGTTAATACTGCCATGGTCTTTTAACGCATGGGCAAAAGGCTTACTCACCGTTTCTTTCATAACACAGCCAATTCTTTGCTAAGAATTTCTTTTTCAAGCTCGGTTAATCTAATGAAATGTAGTTTGTTATTTTCCCAACGATCCCACAAGAAACTAAAACCAGTCCAAGGTTTAGTTCTGGCCAAGATAACTGAAAGTTTTTCATCGCGTAAAGCAGATTTACAAGCTAAATTAATTTCTTCCAAGTTGTTGCCATCGATATCATAAACTTCACAACCGAAAGCTTTTAGTTTTTCTTCAATAGCACCAATAGGCATCACATTGTTCATTTGACCATCAACCTGCATGCCGTTGTTATCAATAACTATTTTCAAATTTGATAGTTTCATAGCATTTGCTAGTTGCAAGGCTTCCCAAGTAGAACCTTCTTGTAATTCACCGTCACTGAGCAAAACCCAAATGAAACCTGGTTTATTTAGTTTCTTTCTAGCAATAGCTCTGCCTACGCAGACGGAAAGTGCTGTGGCCAAAGAACCACTAGAAACCACCATGCCTGGTGAATGTTCGGCACCGATCATTTCTAAAAGTTGGCCATCTTTACTGCATTTAATTAACGCCTCTTCATCCATGCGTCCAGTTGCAACCAATGCTGAATACATTGCAGTTGCATAGTGTGCAGGAGAAATTACTAATAAATCTGGGCCAGCACCTAACCATGTTTCACCCCGGGTACCCGGAGCACCTGGTTTAGGAACACCAATGAATTCTGCCGGCATCATTGGTCCTGAGGATTTACCTAAATCTAAAACATCATTAAATAAAGTGGCAAGAATTTCGGCCGTGCCACAAGCTTGTGCTAAATATCCACCGTTTGCTCTAATAGTCCATTGCGCTGTGTATTTTCTAATTTTATTAGCAATTTCTTTACTTTGCATATTTAATGATCTATATTCTTGAACCTGTAAAATTTAAAGGAAAATCTTTAAGCACGTTGAATGCCAATTCTTCTAAATTTTCCAGATCATTAAGTGAACAGGTTTCTATTCCTGAATGGGTGTATCGAGTTGGCCAAGCGAGATCAACACAAGGTATTCCATTATCGACAAATTGCACGTAGGAAGCATCAGTAAGCATTCCCACACTGGCATGTCTTTGTAAATTCATTTTCAATTTGGTGGCGCTATCTTCTACAATTTTTACCATTTTTGGGTGGGGAATTAAACCGTTTAAAGTACCTCTGCCATGAAAAGTGTAAAGACCAATAATTGGTCCTTTATCTAAAGCCAGTTCGTTAACCCCTTTCATATCTGGAGTATCTGTTGAAACAGCTAAATCAA
This sequence comes from Candidatus Nanopelagicales bacterium, assembly GCA_016463095.1. Classification (GTDB taxonomy): domain Bacteria; phylum Actinomycetota; class Actinomycetes; order S36-B12; family UBA5976; genus ATZT02. The sequence continues at coordinate 2,841 of JAEMSA010000039.1, read as the reverse complement.
GAGAAATTGCTGCATTTGGTTTGATTTGTTGGGCCGCAACCATGGCACCCCTGAGATTAAATTCTTCTTGCACACTTCCGACAAGATAAATATTTGCAGCTGGCTTACTTGTGGAAAGGCGTTCAGCCAACTTCACCAACACCGCACAACCTGCACGATCATCAACACTTGTGGCCGCAATTCGGTTGTTAGCTAACTTGGTAAATTTTGGTTCATAAAAAGCAGGCGAACCAACTTCTACTCCAAGGGCTAGGGCATCAGTTTTACTCTTGGCACCGATATCGACATACATTTCTTCAATCTTGGGCACCACATACTTTTTATCGTCTGGGGTCAAGTGATGAGAAATTGTGCCAATTACTCCACTAATAATTTGACTTGATTTAGTCTTTATTTGAATCGTGGCACCAGCCAGAATTCTTTCTGGGACACCACCTAGGCGAACAATTTTTAAGAAACCTTCTTCAGTAATTGATTTTACAAACATTCCTATTTGATCGGTATGAGCAAAGATCATCACTTTAGGAGCAGATTCGGACTTGCCTTTAATTAAAGCGATTACGTTTCCTAAATTATCCACAGAAACTTCATCAGCAAATTTCTGTAAATCTTGGCTTAACGATTTGATCATTAAATCCTCATGCCCAGATATTGCTGGGGTTAAACAGTATTTTTCCACATATTCAATTAATTTCATTATGCTTTTTGCTTTCTTAAACCTTCAACTTTTTCCATGAACAGTTTTACTCGAACAGGATCTATAGGATTAAAAGTTTTACCATCCACTTTTAAACTACTTCCAATAATCACACCGCCAGCTATTTCAAGAGTTTTTTCAACGTTTTCAATTCTTACTCCTGTATTTGCAAAAACTGGGACACCGTTGCTTTTAGATTTTGCATCTTGCACATCTTTAACGCTGAATTCTTCACCAGCCACTGGACCTGAAACTAATAAAGCATCAAAACCAAAATAAGCAGCAGCTTGGGCTCTTTGCGCCACAGTTCTGTCTGCTAAAGCTGTGGCAAATTCTGGGACAATGTTTGTTAAAAGTGCAATGTGTTCGGCTCTTAAACGTGTTCTGGTTTGCACCACCAGGGCAGGGTCTGGTTGCAATATTCCCATTTCACTTGCAAATGAACCACACATAACTTCGCGTACAAAACTTGCACCGGTTGATGCTGCCACTGCAATGGAAGCAATCGGATCCCACAACAGATTAACTCCGTATGGTTTGTCCATCTGTGATCTCATTTCACCAATGAAATAAGCAGCCCAAGATCCAACTTCTTGGGCTACTCGTGTCGTATAAGGCAAGTCACTTTCATTGCAAAAAAGTAGACCATCAATTCCACCAGCAAGTAATGCTTGGACATCTTTTTCAACATTTTTGACAAGTTTTTCTAACGGGGCTTGGTTCAAGGATTGGGGTTGACCAGGGGAGGCAGGCAAATGGACCATGCCGATGACGGGCTTTTTATCGCCAAATATTGCTTGCAATCGTGTCTGATTTGGCATTGCTTCTCATGCTCCCTGATAGGAACAAAAGATTACACCAAAAGTGTTACTTGATGTTAGGGGGATAGCGCCTTATTTTGAGACCAGGACCTCACATTGATCCTTACATTCAGCCTGAAAAGCCGCTTGGGCATCTTGGGTGGTGATGATTTCATCAATGTCAGCCAAAGGACAAACCGCATAATTTGCTTTGACTCCGACTTTGGAAATATCAGCTAATACCAGCACTTGTTCAGCTTGAGCAACCATCAAAGTACTCAATTGAGCAATCTCACTATTTATATCGGTGATTCCCACATCTTTAGAAACCCCTCTAGTGCCAATGATTGTTTTGGATGCAAAAAATCTTTTTATATTGTCATGAGCAATATAACCAGTTTGGGCAATATCATCGGTAGCAATTTCTCCACCAGTGCTAATTACTTTAAAACCTTTGGCGGCAAGAAAAGAAGCATGCGGAATTGAAGCAGTGATAACGGTTAGATTCAAATCAGGTTTCAAATATTGAACAAACTGAGCAGTTGTAGATCCTGGTCCAATAAAAATAACTTCACCAGGTTCAATCAAACTGGCGGCATATTTTCCAATAATTGTTTTATCTTCACCCTGATCCTCAGCTCTGGGACTAAGTAAAATGTCTGTTGATCTAGCAATCTGGGCATAAGCCCCACCTCTAGTTAATTTTAAATAACCTTGCTTCTCTAATTCTCTAATGTCTCTTCTTACGGTCATAACAGAAACATTTAATTCTTTAGCTAAAGTTGTAAAATCGATTGCCTCTTCAACAGAAACCTTTTCAACAATTATTTGATGACGCTCAATCGAAAGTAAACGACGACTCATTTTAGAAAAAAACCTTTTAAATAATTTTTAGTCAAGATAGACCAATACTTGATTTAGGGCCAGCATCATTTCCTAGTGGGGTAGCAACATAGGTAATATTTTCTTCGACTAAATCAGGAACAGCGTTCAAAAAACTTTTAACATGAGGCGAATTCACATGATCATCGAAAGCTTGAGCAGAAGAATAAACACCGACTAAAAGAAAATGGCCCGGTTGATCGTCCACAAGATTAATTAAATATTTTTCAACACCTGTTTCATTTCTTGAAGCAGCAGCCGTTTTCAAGATCCAATCCTCTAGGGCATCTTTGGTGTCTGACTTGGCTGTAAAAGTCGCCACTACCAATTTTTTGGTCACAACTGCTCCAATGCTCAATTTCGTGAACCTCATGCTAGTCCTGCCCCCAAAATCAAATGAAACAAGATGTTATTTCCCTGCCCAAATGTACAAAAAATAACAATTTTTGCCTGATTTGTAAT
>JAEMSA010000004.1 GCA_016463095.1 Candidatus Nanopelagicales bacterium | reverse complement strand
CAACCACAAAACATTTTTGAATTAGTTGATAATTCAACGTGAGTTTCTAAACCTAAAACCGGATCATATTTCTTTATGGCTTCGTCATAAGTACTCATTTTCCACCACCTAAAGCAGGAACTTGGTCAATTAAGAGACCATTCCATTTAGATTTCAATGATGCTTCAATTGCGCCACCAACTCGATACATTCGATCATCATTCATAAATGGGGCAACAATTTGCAAACCGACCGGTAATTGATCTTCATCTGCTAAACCAATTGGCACACTCATTGCAGGAATTCCAGCAAGAGATGGTGGCAAGGTTGCCAGATCTGCCAAATACATGGCCATTGGATTATTTACTCGCTCCCCTAATCCCCAAGCAGTTGTTGGTGAGGTTGGTGAAATTAACACATCAACTTCTTTGAAAGCATTTGTTAAATCTTGGGCAATTAATGCTCTAACTTTTTGGGCTTGGGCGTAATAAGCGTCATAATAACCAGAAGATAAAGCATAGGTTCCGATCATGATTCTTCTTTTAACTTCTTTACCAAAACCTTTTTCGCGAGTTTTATTCATTACTTCTTCAGCACTCAAGTTGCCATCATCAACTCTTAAGCCATAACGCATGCCATCAAAGCGAGCTAAGTTACTTGAAGCTTCACTGGGGGCAATCAAATAATAAGTTGCGAGTGCATAAAGTGAATGTGGAATAGAAATTTCTTTAACTTGAGCACCCATTGATTTAAGTAATTCAACTGATTCATTAAATCTGTTTAAAACTCCAGTTTGCCAACCCTTGCCACCTAATTCTTTAATAATTCCTATTTTCATTCCTTTAACATCTTGCAACTTGGCAGCACTCACAACATCTGGAACTGGTTGATTAATGCTGGTTGAATCCAAAGGATCATGTCCGGCCATAACTTCATGCAACATTGCGCAATCTAAAACTGTGCGAGCAAAAGGTCCTGCTTGATCAAGAGAAGACGCAAATGCAACTAAACCAAAGCGAGATACGCCACCATAACTTGGTTTTGCTCCCACAATTCCTGTTACAGCTGCTGGTTGTCTAATTGATCCACCAGTATCTGTTCCTATTGCAAGGGGTGCAAAAAATGCCGAAACAGCCGCAGAAGATCCACCAGATGAACCACCGGGAATTTTAGTTAAATCCCAAGGATTTTTAGTTGGAAAATATGCACTATTTTCAGTTGATGAACCCATAGCGAATTCATCCATGTTGGTTTTCCCAAGAATTACAATTCCAGCATTCTTTAAATTCTTAACAACAGTTGAATCATAAGGAGGAATCCAACCCTCTAATATTTTTGAACCACAAGTTGTAGGCACACCTTTTTGAGTTAACACATCTTTAAGTGCTAGTGGAACTCCTGCTAAAGAAGAAACTTTTTTCTTTTCTTTTCTATTTTTGTCTACTTCTTCTGCTTGCTTGATTGCACCTGTTTTATCAACGTGTAGGAAAGATTGGACTGTTTTATCTAAGGATTCAATTCGATCAAGATGAGCTTTGGTTACTTCAACAGCACTAACTGAGCCTTTAGTTAATTCACTACTTAATTCAAGAGCACTTAGTTTGGTTAAATCTGACATTTATTCCTCATCCAAAATACGAGGAACTCTAAATCGATCATCTTCGGTAGCAGGAGCGGAACGAAGTATTTCTTCTCTTTTTAAAGATTCTTTTGTTATATCTTCACGGAAAATATTTACTAAACCTGTGGCATGAGACATTGGTTTAACGTCTTTGGTTGAAACTTCGCTAACTTTGGCAACTGATTCAAGAATGATTTCTAATTGTTGGGCATATTCATCTAATTCAGATTCAGCTAAATCAAGTCGAGCTAATCTGGCTAAGTTAGCAACTTCTTCACGGGTTATTCTTGACACGATTTATATCTTATTGTTTAGTCAGTTGTTGCTAGTTTCAGCGCTTCCACAAAGCCTTTATTAAGCAAAACTTCAAAGTTTTCTGCATCTAATTTGGGAATCCCTAGTGAAACGGCCTTGGAATATTTGCTGCCATCAGCTCTGCCATAAACCAACATGGTGGTGTTTTTGCTCACTGATCCAGAAACTTTTCCTCCTCTTTCCAGAACTGCGTTGGTTGCACCATCGCGTGAATGATTTGGGACAGATCCAGTAATAACAAAATTCATGTCCTTTAACGGCTGCGGTCCTGTTATTTCATCATCTTTAATTCTTACCCCAGCTCGTGCCCATTTACCCACAATTTCTTTATGCCAATCTTCACTAAACCATTCTTTGACAGCTATCCCAATAACTTCGCCCACTCCATTTACTTCAGAAAGTTTTTCTATGGGTGCATTCGCAATGTTTTCTAATGATTTAAATTCTCGAGCTAATGCTTGGGCAGCTGTTGGACCAACATGTCTTATTGATAAGGCAACTAATATTCGCCATAACGGTCTAGTTTTAGCGGCATTTAACTGAGAAAGTAATTCCTCACCATTTTTATTTAATTGTCTACCAGTTTCTCCTTTACCGGCAGCTCTGGTGAAGTAGTCACTCTTTTCTAAATCTTTAGCCATAAGTTCAAAAAGATTTCCTTCATCTTCCAATATTTTGTCATTTAAAAGTGCTGCCGCTGATTTAGAACCTAAACCTTCAATATCCATGGCACCACGTGATCCAACATGGAAAAGTCTTTCTCTTAATTGTGCGGGACAATTTTGTGCATTAGCACAACGTAAATCAACATCACCTTCTTTTGCGGGAGCAAGTTTGGTACCACACTCAGGACATTTGTTAGGCATTTCAAATTTCTTTTCCGAACCATCTCTTAGTTCCACTACAGGTCCCACAATTTCAGGAATTACATCTCCTGCTTTCCTCAAATAAACAGTGTCACCAATCAATACACCTTTACGAATGATTTCTTCTTGATTATGCAGAGTTGCCATAGAAACTGTTGATCCAGCAACTTTGACAGGTTGCATAACTGCAAATGGAGTAACACGTCCTGTTCTTCCCACATTTACTTCAATGTCAATTAATTTTGTTCGCACAACTTCTGGTGCATATTTATAGGCAACAGCCCATCTAGGAGTTCTAGAGGTGGCACCAAGATTTTTTTGAGCATTTATGTCATTAACTTTTACTACTACCCCATCAATCTCATGGCTTAAATCTCTGCGCTTATTACCAAATTCTTCAATAAAGCTGATCACACTTTCTAAATCTTTTGTGACCCTGGTGGTAGTTGCTACCGGAAGTCCCAGGTTTCCTAATGCTTTATAAGCCTCATTTTGCGTTTTGAATTCAAATCCTTCTAACGCACCTATTCCATGCACGACAAGTTTTAATCTAGAAAGAGAAGCAGTTGAGCGATTAAATTCTGATTTAAGTTTTTCAATGCGCGCTTCTGTTTTATTTTCACTTTGCGCCAAAGCTAATTCTTCTTCTCGTTTATCAACACGTTGACGAATTGTTCCGGCTGCGGCATTTCGAGGATTAGCAAAAGGGGTTCTTCCTAAATCCATAACTTCATTGTTTAAAGAATCAAAATCTTTCAAATCAAAATAAACTTCACCACGTACTTCAATGACACTGGGGATCTTGGCCCCATTGGATTCTTTTAATAATCTTGGAACTGTGGGAATAAATTGAGTGTTGTAGGTGACATCTTCACCAACACGACCATCTCCTCTAGTTGCTACTCGAGATAATTTGCCATCCAAATATAAAAGATTAAGAGCTAACCCATCAACTTTTAATTCACAAATTGTTTCAGGCAAACTATTCGTGCTTTTACTGACTCGATTGGCCCATTCTGCTAACTCTTCAACATCAAACACATCTTCCAAACTCATCATTCGTACACGGTGCTCAACTGGTTCAAATAATTCTGATGCCACCCCACCCACGGATTGAGTTGGAGAATCTTGGGTTACTAATTCTGGATATTTTGTTTCAAGTGCTTCTAACTCTTTAAATGACTTGTCATATTCGTCATCAGAAATGGTTGGGGAATCAAGCACATAATATTGACGTCTGGCATCTTCGATAATTTCAACAAGTTCTGACCATCGATTTTTTGAGGAGTCAGGAATTAATTTAGCCATTTGACCTAAATTTAATTAACTACGAGTGGTTATTACTACAGTGACACTACTAATTACTCGCGTGTTGTCATAAAAGACAATAATTTGACCTGGAGTTAATCCCTGAAGAATCAACACCACCACTCATTGCCGCAACTACGCGTTTAGTCATTTCTTAGCCGCTGGCTTTCCTGCTCTTTTAGCTCTTTCCACAATTGCTGGTAAAACTTGCATGATCGCATCAACATCATCTGGTGTTGAGGTGGCACCAAATGAAAATCTAATTGAAGCTCTTGCCGTAACTTCATCTCTGCCCATGGCAATAAGTACATGTGATGGTTGTGGAATTCCTGCAGAACAAGCAGAGCCAGTTGAGCATTCAATTCCTTGGGCGTCAAGCAACATTAAGAGTGCATCACCCTCGCAACCCTTAAATGAAAAATGAACATTTCCTGGTAAACGATTTTCTGGATCGCCATTTAATACCACATCTGAAACTTGATCTTGAATTCTTTTAATCAAATCATTTCGTAAAGCAGTTAATCTGGTTGCTCTAGCAAATCTTTGTGTTACCGCTGTTGTAACAGCTGCCGCAAAACCAGCAATTAATGGTGCGGCCAGAGTTCCTGATCTAACATCTCGTTCTTGCCCACCACCATGAAGTAGCGGTGTTAATTCAACATCTCTTTTCAAAACTAGAGCACCGATTCCTTGCGGCCCACCCACTTTGTGACCAGTAACAGTCATGGCATCTAAATCAGTGTTTTCAAAATGAACTTCTAAACAACCCACCGCTTGTACTGCATCTGAATGAATTGCAGTTTTATATTGATGAGCAATTTTTACTAATTCTGCAATTGGTTGCACTGTGCCAACTTCATTATTAGCCCACATCACAGTGACTAGTGCTACATCATGAGGATTTTTTTCAAATGCTTTACTTAAAGTTTCTGGTAACACTCTGCCGTATTTATCAACAGGTAATATTTCTACCACTGCACCTTCATGTTCGCCTAACCACAAAACAGGATCTAACACAGCATGATGTTCAACTGCTGAAACTAATATTCTTTTCTTATTTTTGTCTTTACTTTGTGCAGCCCAAAATAATCCTTTAACAGCTAAATTGTTAGCTTCAGTGCCACTACCAGTGAATATAATTTCAATTGGTCTTGCACCAAGTGCGGCAGCAATTATTTCTCTACATTCTTCCACAACTTTTCGAGCTCTTCTGCCTGATGAATGCAAGGAGGATGGATTTCCAACTTGTGCCAATTCAGCATTAAGAGCAGCAATAGATTCAGCCAACATAGGCGTAGTTGCTGCGTGATCTAAATAACTCATGGCTTTAAGTTTAGACGATTTAGAACAATGCGCTTGCTAGGTCTCTTCGAGCCTTAATTACCTCAGGGTCACTATCTCCCACCACCATAAATAACTCTAAAAGCCTTGCTCTTAATCTGTCTCTGTCTTCACCAATGGCAATTTTTATGGCATTAATTAATATGGCAAATCCTGCACCAGGATTTCCTTTCATTAATTCAAGATCAGCTAAATCCATTTGACTAGCGAAATCTTTGCGATCACTTGCTTTTTGCAAAACAGTATTGGGATCTAATTTGGATGCTCTTTCCAATAATCCCACCTGAGCAAGTCCTGCTAGTGCAACTTGATCTGCCGGATTTTGATTAAGCATTTCTTTATAGGCATTAGTGGCTGCAACAAAATCACCTTTTTCAATGGCATTAAATGCAGCTTCTAATCTGGGATCAATTTGTTCTTCTTCAACAACTGGTACTTCTTCTTGAACTTCTGTGTCGATTGTTCCATTAATGCCTTGCTCAGCTGCAATTCTTAAAACTTCTTCAATAACTTGGCGAAGTTCAGCTTCAGGAATCGCTCCTTGAAATAGTGGACCAGCAGATTCACCAATTACAGCAAATACAGCCGGAATAGATTGAACTTGAAACATTTGGGAAAGTCTGGGATTGGCATCAACATCAATTTTTGCCAAAATAAATCGACCTTTATATTCAGCAGCTAATTTTTCTAAAAGTGGCGAAAGTTGTTTACAGGGACCACACCATTCAGCCCACAGATCAACAATTACTGGAACTGTTTTAGAAATATCTATAACTTTTTGTTGAAAATCTTCTTCGTTAACATCAACAACAACACCAGCTGGAGCATTTGCTAAAGCTTGGGTTGCCATACTTTGATCTTTTTTAGATTGAGCCAGCGCACCTAAATCGATTGCGCCCCTCATAGGAATCTGACTACTCAATTTATTTACGCCTCACTAAGTTTGATACTTCTACTGTACTAATTACTAAATATCGTTCCACTTCTCCATTGGGCCATCCCAAGAAATTGGCAGAGGAACCTTATTTGGAGCAATCATTTTCACAATTTCGTTTAAGACAACCTGGACACTATTTTCCCCAACCCATAAATGCTTAGCCCCTGCTGCTGGAACTATTTGTATATTGGGTGCCACACTAAATCTTTGTTTTGCTTCGTCTGGTTTTAAGTAATCATCAAATTCTGGAATAAGTGCAACCACCGGAAATGAAACATTTTTCCATTTTGCTAACTCCTCTTGGGTGGTATATCGAAGTGGTGGTGAAAGAAGAATTACTCCAGTTAAGTCTTGCTCATAGGCGTGACGAAGTGTGACATCGGTACCAAAAGACCAACCAACAATATAAGGCTTTCCTAAATTGTGGTCTTTGACATATTTGATTGCGGCTAATAAATCTTTGCCTTCATTGTTTGATGAATCAAAAGAACCAGAACTTGTTCCTAATTTGCTACAAGTTCCTCGAGTGTTAAATCTTAAAATATTAATTCCAGCAAGAGCTGGCAGTCTCCAAGACATTTTTCGATAAAGATGACTATCGGTATTTCCACCATGAGTAGGTAGCGGATGAACAGTAATAATTGTTGCTATTGCTTTACCTTGGAGTGGTGAAGCTAATTCTCCAATTAAATTTTCGCCATCAGAAGTTATTAAATTAATTAATTCTCTCTTGGCCGGCAATACACTATTAGCCACAATTTCAGTCATCTAAATCTCTTTTATGTTTCTTGCGATCACTATTCCAACAAGGGGTATGCCAATGTCGACGTTCTTCTAATTCACCAACAACGTAAGCAACAGTGTGTGGCGTGGCTGGTCTTATTTCTTGATCACAACCTGGACATCTATAAGCCTTAGTGGCAGCAGATCCGGTGACTCTTCTGACGATCCAATCATCATCTGACCAATTTTCACTTCTTTGAATACCTAGTAAACGATCAACGTTAAATTCTTCGCTTTCGTCTTTTTTTGAATTCTTTGGTCTATTTCTTCTAGGCATTTTTATATTCTAGAACAATCTTTCGTCTTTGCGATCTAAACCACGTAACGCATCGTAATCAACCACAACACAACGAATTCCTCTGTCTTCAGCTAAGACTTTGGCTTGAGGTTTGATTTCTTGAGCGGCAAATACTCCACCTACTGGAGCAATTAATCCGTCTCGATTTAGTAATTCCAAATATCTAGTTAATTGCTCAACTCCATCAATATCGCCACGTCTTTTTATTTCCACAGCTATATTTTTGCCATTTTCATCCTTACAAAGTAAATCAACAGGACCAATTGCTGTTGGATATTCTCTTCTAACTAATTGCCAATCTTTACCAAAAGTTTCTACGTGTTCTGCAAGTAATTCTTGTAGGTGTGCTTCCACCCCATCTTTTACTAAACCTGGATCAACCCCTAGTTCGTGCACCGAATTATGAAATACTTGACTAACTGTTATTACTAATCTTTCTCCGGCTTTATTTTCAACCGTAATTATTTTTTTATCCGCATCATTAGTTTCCGTGGTAAAACATGGTGGGCTCATCCAGTTAAGTGGTTTGTAAGCTCGATCATCGGCGTGAATAGAAACCGATCCATCAGCTTTAAAAAGAATTAATCGGGTTGCTTCGGGCAAATGGGCGGTAAGCCGGCCCACGTAATCAACAGTGCAGGTAGCAACCAATAAACGCATATCTCGATGATGCCCGATGACTAAATATGCGCAACAATGGCTGTCATGATGACTTGGGGTAGCACCACCTATTTGACTCTTCCGTTACTGGTGGGATTTGGATTATTAGTTTTAATTATGTTTTTGCGTTGGGCCTACAGTCCTAAAAAAACTTCCCTAATTGAAAGACCAACCAAAGCAAGTTTTAAAGATGATTACGGAGTTTTAGTGCCCATAGGAAATCCTGCAAATTATGCAGAGGGAGAAAAACTTCGACAGGAGCTAATTGCTCATAACATCAAAGCAACTTTGGCATTTACTTTAGAAGGACCGCAATTAATGGTTTGGCCCGATGATGAAACAAAAGCAAGAAATTTAATACGCGGTCGCGTTTAAATTATCTATTTGCTCCAGGTACCCACAACACATCGCCTTGTTCACGATTGCTGTAACGAGCTAACACAAACAATAAATCAGAAAGTCTATTTAAATATCTTGCTGGAGTTTCTGTCATAACAATTTTATGTTCAGTAAAAGCTGTCCACGTTGATCTTTCAGCTCGTCTCACAATTGTTCTGGCTAAGTGTAAAAGGGCTGCTCCTGGACTTCCACCGGGAAGAATAAATGAACTTAAAGGTTCCAAAAATGAGTTGTAATGATCAATGGCTTTTTCTAATTCATCAACATAACTAGGTAAAACTCTTAATTGAGGATACTCACTCTTTTTTTCCACCGGAGTTGCCAAATCTGCACCAACATCAAACAAATCATTTTGTACTCGAGTAAGTAAATCTTTAATATCTTGATCCAAATTTCCCAATGCAATTACAACACCGATAGATGAATTAGCTTCATCAACATCAGCAAATGCTTCGATTCTTAAATCAGTTTTTAAAGCCCGGGACATATCTCCCAAAGCAGTAGTTCCATCATCACCGGTACGGGTGTAGATGCGAGTGAGATTTACCATGAGTAAAGCCTATGTGTGAATTGGTGTTTACACACTTTGGTTGGGTACTCTGGTGAGTCATGGAAGCTTTTAGAGTTGAACGCTCAGGTCCCTTAAAGGGTGAAGTGCGCGTTCCAGGTGCAAAAAATAGTGTTTTAAAACTTATGGCTGCCTCTGTCATGGCAGAAGGATTAACAACTTTAACAAACGTCCCAGAAATATTAGATGTTGAAATTATGGCCGAACTCTTAAGAAGACTTGGCTGCCAAGTAGAACATGATCTCGCAACTGCCACCGTAACAATTGCTGTTCCAGCAAAAATTGGACATAAAGCAGATTACGACTTAGTAAGAAAAATGCGCGCCTCAATATCAGTACTTGGACCATTGGTTGCAAGATGTGGTGAAGCAGACATTGCCCTTCCTGGTGGGGATGCCATTGGCTCTCGTGGTCTAGATATTCACTTGCAAGGTTTAGAAAAACTAGGTTGTCATGTTCATTCTGAACACGGTTACTTAATTGTCAGAGCTGAAAATGGTTTAAGTGGTGCAAAAATTGCACTTGATTTTCCAAGCGTTGGTGCAACAGAAAATGTTGTGATGGCGGCAGTTTTAGCAAAAGGAAATTCCACTATTGACAACGTTGCCCGTGAACCAGAAATTGTTGATCTTTGCAACATGTTGGTAAAAATGGGTGCCGAAATTAATGGCATTGGCTCAAGTGTTCTAGAAATAACTGGAGTAGAAAAACTCACTCCCACCACACATCATGTTGTTCCTGATCGCATTGTGGCTGGAACTTGGGCAATTGCTGCCATCATGACGCAAGGTGACATCACAATTCACGGGGTTAAACCAAGTGATATGGAATTAGTGTTAGAAAAATTGAGTGACACAGGTGCTGAAATTAAATCAGTTGAAGATCGACTAATTGTTTCCATGCACACCAGACCAAAAGCTGTAGATATTGTTACTCTTCCCTACCCAGGTTTTCCCACAGATTTACAACCTCAAATGATTGCGCTAAATTCCATTGCCGCAGGTTCTTCCATGGTTACTGAAAATCTTTTTGAAGCAAGATTTAGATTTGTTAATGAATTAGCAAGACTTGGTGCTGATGTGAAAATTAATGGTCATCATTGTTTAGTTAAAGGAATTAAGAATTTATCAGGTGCCCCTGTCGAGGGAACTGATGTCAGAGCTGGTGCATCTTTGGTGTTAGCAGGATTAGTAGCCGATGATGTAACTTATGTAACTGAAGTTCACCACGTTGATCGTGGCTATTCAAATTTTGTGGAAAACTTAAATGGACTTGGTGCCAACGTTAAACGCGTAGAAATGTAGAAGAGGGTGCCTACTTAATTAGTAGGCACCCTCTTAAATGTCTTTTATGTTATGCAGTTAACGAAAAAGATGGGTATTCATCAGTTACCAAGATGAAGGCGTAACCGCTTACTCGGTTCCAATAATCTACGGTTCCGACCACAAAATCGATTGCAAATTTTGGATATTTACCAGTAAACACAATGCTAAACCAGGCAAGCACGGTGTAGATAATTGTAACTAGTAAATAAACTATGCCCACAACATAAAGCGGAATAGCTAGAAACCATTTAACAAGTGGTAACCAACGATTTAGTGCTTTGCCGCCTCTAATTTCAGGCAAAGTAATTACTACGCTTCTGTTCTTTTCGATAGTTGGAAAAACGTCTGTTAAATACAGTGCATAGATTGCTATGCGGTTTTGTAGTTCCATAAATGAGTGATTAAACCCATAAATATAACTGGGGTACTTATTTCTGAAAACTAATGCCAGTAGCACAGGCACAGCTAGGGTAAAGGCGATACTGACTGCTCCGGTGTTGCTGGTTGTAAAAGTTCCAACAAATATCAACATCGGTAAAATCAATAACGGGCGAAAGAAAGTTGTTGCCCTGTTTCTTTGTCGCATTTTTATAATCAACTTCGTTTGAACTTGCTTAGCCATTCTTGATCTCCTTTAGTGGGATTTCTAATCTCAACTTATCGCAATAGTTAGTCTTGACTCTGCTCTTCTTAGTGCGTCTTTGTCGCCAGATTTTTCGGCTTCTTCTTTAGCTTTTTGGGCACGTTTTACATCAACTTCACTTGCTAATTCTGCGGTTTCTGCCAACACGATGACGTTATTGCTATCCACAATTACAAATCCACCGTGTGCTGCTGCTTTCAATTCTGGGCCTTCAACAGGTCTAATTGTGATCGGTCCATCAGACAGAGAAGCAAGCATTGGTGCATGTCCTGGAAGTAAACCAATTTCACCTGATTTAGTTCGCAAAACTACCGTGCTTGCTTCACCTGACCAAACTTGTCCGTCAGTTGCAACAACTTCAACTTTTAATGGCATGTGTTAGTTACTTTCCTGCCAATTTAGCAGCGTTCTTTTCAACATCTTCAATATTTCCGGCCATGAAGAATGCTTGTTCTGGAAGATGGTCATAGTCACCATTTGTTAATGCTCTAAATGAGGCAATGGTTTCTTCCAAAGGCACAAATGATCCAGCTTGGCCGGTGAAAGCTTCTGCTACGAACATGTTTTGTGACAAGAATCTTTGAATTCTTCGAGCACGGCCCACTAACACTCGATCTTCTTCACTTAGTTCATCAATACCAAGAATTGCAATGATGTCTTGCAAATCTTTGTATCTCTGTAGCACTTCTTTAACTCTTTGTGCAACTGCGTAGTGTTCTTCACCCAAATAAAGTGGAGAAAGAATACGAGAAGTTGAATCAAGAGGATCCACAGCTGGATAAATTCCCAATTCTGAAATTGGACGGCTCAACACTGTTGTGGCATCCAAATGCGCAAACGTGGTGTGCGGTGCTGGATCTGTGATGTCGTCTGCTGGAACATAAATTGCTTGCATCGAGGTAATGGAGTTACCACGAGTTGAAGTAATACGTTCTTGCAATTGACCCATCTCATCAGCAAGTGTTGGCTGATAACCCACAGCAGATGGCATACGTCCCAACAATGTGGAAACTTCTGAACCTGCTTGGGTGAAACGGAAAATATTGTCAATGAACAACAACACGTCCTGATTTTTCACATCACGGAAATATTCAGCCATGGTTAGAGCTGAAAGGGCAACTCTCATACGAGTGCCAGGTGGCTCATCCATTTGACCAAACACGAGTGCAGTTTTGTTAATAACACCTGACTCGGTCATTTCCAAAAATAAGTCGTTTCCTTCACGTGTTCTTTCCCCAACACCGGCGAATACTGACACACCACCGAAGTTTTCAGATACACGATAAATCATTTCCTGAATCAAAACAGTTTTTCCTACACCTGCTCCACCAAACAAACCGATCTTTCCACCTTTTACATAAGGTGTTAAAAGATCAATAACTTTGATACCGGTCACAAACATTTCTGTTTTTGGTTCAAGTTCGTCAAACTTTGGTGGTTGACGATGAATTGGCCAGCGTTCAGTAATTTTTAAGCTTGATTCTTCAACATCAAGTGGTTTACCTAAAGTGTTCCAAACGTGTCCCAGGGTTACATCTCCTACTGGAACAGAAATTGGAGAACCAGTTGATTTCACGGTGGCGCCGCGAATCAAACCATCTGTTGGTTGCATAGAAATAGCACGAACCATGCCATCACCAATATGTTGAGCAACTTCTAAAGTAAGTGTTCTAGTTTCAGCACCTGGCAATGTCACTTCGACATGCAGTGCGAAAAACAATTCAGGTATCGCATCTACTGGAAATTCCACGTCAACAACGGGTCCAGTAACGCGTGCAACTCTTCCGGTTACATTCTTTGTTTCTGTTGTGCTACTCATTTTTTGTTTTCTCCTATTTGGCGGTCTTTAGTGAGTCGGCGCCACCGACGATTTCACTAATTTCCTGGGTAATTTCGGCTTGACGTGCTTGATTAGCACGACGAGTCAAACTCTTGATTAGATCTTCAGCATTTTCTGTTGCTGATTTCATTGCGCGTTGTCTAGCAGCGTGTTCTGAAGCTGCTGCTTGCAACAAACCTGCATACACCAAATATTCAATGTATTTAGGTAATAGTTCATCGAGCACAGCATCTGCTGATGGCTCGAAATCATAAAGAGGCAAAGTTGGTTTATGTTGCTCAACTTCAGTCATCTTTGCTGATGATTGAACTAGTTCTTCTACAATTTCTAGGGGCACAATTCTTTGCACCACTGGAACTTGAGAAATTCTGTTCACAAAACGGGTGTAAATGATTTGAATTTCATCAACACCACCTTGTGCTTCTTCTTTTAAGAAAACTTCTAGCAATGCTTTAGCAATTTCGCGAGCATTGTCATAGGTTGGTCGATCTGTTATTCCGGTCCAACTTGCTGCTACTTCACGGTTACGAAATTTGTAATAACCAGCACCTTTTCGACCCACGATGAAAGGTATTACTTCTTTACCTTGTTCATCGCGTAGTAATTCAGTTAATCTTTCGCCTTCACGCAAAATGTTGGCAGAATACGCTCCAGCCAAACCACGATCAGCTGTGATTAATAAAACAGCTGCACGTTTGCCATCTTTTTTGTTTAACAACAAAGGATGATTTCCGCGAGCATTTGAGGCAGCCAAAGACACAGCTTTATAAAGAGCTGTTGCATAAGGAGTTGCCGCAGCCACTTGGTTTTGCGCCTTGATGATTCGACTAGAGGCAATTAATTCCATTGCTCTAGTGATCTTCTTGGTCGCTTGCACCGAGCGAATACGTCTTCTAAATACGCGTAATTGGGCACCCATGATTTAAGTCTTAAGCTCTTTTCTTAACTTTGATTTGAGCTTGTTCAACATCTTCAACAGCCATTGGGTCAACATTTGCATCAACCAATAGTGGTTGACCATTTGCTTTCACAAATTGTTTCTTGAAGTTACTGATACCTTTTTTAATGTCTTCCACATTGTCATCACTTAAATCACGAGTGTCTCTAATTGCTGCCAAGGTTGCAGCATGTTCGCGATCCAGATAGTTATGGAATTCAACTTCAAAGCGACCAATGTCATCCACTGGAACATCATCAAGATTTCCTGTTGTTCCTGCCCATAGGGATGCAACTGCTTTTTCCATAGGAAGTGGTGCAAATTGACCTTGAATTAGCAGTTGCACTAAACGTGAACCACGTTCAAGCTGTGATTTTGAAGCAGCATCAAGATCGGAACCAAAAGCAGCAAATGCTTCAAGTTCTCTAAATTGTGCTAAGTCAAGACGAAGACGTCCCGCAACTTTTTTCATAGCTTTTGGTTGAGCAGATCCACCTACACGTGAAACCGAAATACCTACGTTGATAGCTGGTCTAATTCCTGAGTTGAACAAATCTGTTTCTAGGAAGATCTGTCCATCAGTAATAGAGATAACGTTGGTTGGAATATATGCAGAAACGTCATTAGCTTTAGTTTCAATAATTGGTAAACCAGTTAATGAACCGCCACCTAATTCGTTTGATAATTTGGCGCAACGTTCTAATAAACGGGAGTGCAAATAGAACACATCACCAGGATATGCTTCGCGACCTGGTGGACGACGTAGCAAGAGAGAAACTGCGCGATAAGCCTCAGCTTGTTTTGTTAAATCGTCAAACACAATTAGTGCTGCTTTCCCTTCATACATCCAGTGCTGACCAATTGCAGAACCAGCATAAGGTGCAATGAATTTGAAACCTGCAGGATCAGAGGCAGTTGCAGCCACAATGGTGGTGTATTCAAGTGCACCATATTTTTCTAGCGTTGCTCTAACGGACGCAATAGTTGAACCTTTTTGACCAATCGCTACATAAATACAGCGAACTTGTTTCTTAGGATCTCCTGATAGCCAGTTTTGTTTTTGGTTAATAATCGCATCAATTGCTAATGCAGTTTTGCCAGTTCCGCGATCACCAATGATTAATTGGCGTTGTCCACGACCCACTGCAGTCATTGCATCTACTGCTTTGATACCGAATTCAAGTGGTTCTTTAACAGGTTGGCGTTCAACTACTGTTGGTGCCTGTAATTCAAGAGCACGTTGTGCACTTGCTTTGATTGCACCTAAACCATCAATTGGATTTCCTAGTGGATCAACAGTTCTTCCTAAGAACGCATCTCCCACTGGAACTTCTAAAACACGACCAGTTCGTCTTACTTCTTGTCCTTCTTGGATACCTGAAGGATCTCCTAAAAGCACAGCGCCGATTTCTGAAACGTCTAAGTTAAGAGCTACACCTAATAGTCCGCCTTCAAATTCAAGTAATTCACTTGTCATTGCTGATGGCAATCCTTCAACGCGGGCAATACCGTCACCGGTTTCAGCTACACGTCCTACTTCATCCTTGGAAGTTTTCGGATTGAAATTGGCAACGTTGCGCTCGATTGCACTCCGGATATCTTCAGGTTTGATCTGGAGTTCGGTCATCTTTGATACTGCCTTTCTACTTTTTCTTTAATCTGCTCTTGCAAACTTTGCAACAGCAGGAAGTTTTTGGTTTTAACCAGCGAGCTGGCGTCTTACTTGAGCTAAACGGTTTGCCACTGTGCCATCGATTACTTCATCGCCAACACGCACAGCTACTCCACCGATAACTTTTTTATCAATCACAACTTGTACTTGCACTTCCTGCTTGTAAATAGCAGTTAATGCAGTTGTGAGTCTTTGTTCTTGGTCTGTTGATAAAGCAATCGCACTTGTCACTTCAGCTAAGACACGACCACGTCTTGCCGCAGCTAGTTTTTGTAAATCACCCAAAGTGGAAGTAATTGATCTTCCATGGCGATGACTTATGGCGTGATTTACTAACAAGATTGAGGTGGCACTAAATGTTTTGCCCACTAAATCATTAATCACACTATTTCTAGCAGAAGTTGTCATATTAGGATCGGCAAGTAATAGTTCAAGTTCACCACTTGCTGCTATTGCTCGCTCAAATGCAAATACTTCATCTTCCACTCGATCTAGTTCATTTTTGACTTCACTGGCTGCAAATAGTGCTCTAGCACCACTTGCTTCCAAACCTTGCACTAAATCTTGGGTTTGACTCCAACGCATTTTCACAGCTTCAGCAATTAATGAAACTGCGTCATTAGTACCAATCTTGGCCAAAACATCTTTAGCAACACCTGCTCTTGCTTCAGGTGAAATTCCTGAATCAGTCAATGTTGTCAAAAGAGTTTTGCTACCGGTGATGGCATCGGCCAACAAAAGAATGCTTTCGCCGTTTTCAAATGAATGCAGATTCTTATTGGAATCCACAAGTTTGATTAATGACTGGTAAGCGTTCTTGCTGGCACCTAACATTTAGCGTTTACCTCCAGCAGATTCAAGATCTTTAATAAATTGATCAATTACTGCTTTTGCTCGTGCGTCATCTTGCAATGAGGCACCAACGATTTTGCTTGCTAAATCGATAGCTAATTTTGAAACATCTAGGCGTAGTTCATTAACCGCTTTTGATTTTTCTGCTTCGATTTGAGCATTTGCTTGTTGAGTAACAGTTTGTGCAACAGCTTGAGCTTCGTTTCTGGCTTCATTAATTAGATTAGTTCGCTCAGCTTCAGCAGCGGAACGTATTTTTGCTGCTTCGCTTCTGGCATCAGATAACTGTTGGCGATATTGAGCCAAAGTAATTGATGCTTCTTGTTGCAACTTCTCAGCTTTAGCAATTCCACCTTCAATTGATTCTGTACGAGCTTCCAAAGTCTTTCTAATGTTTGGCAAAGCAAACTTAGAAAGAGCAAAGAAGATCACAAAGAAAGCAATAGAACCAATGATTAACTCATAGGTCGGTGGTAACAAAACATTGCTACCGCTTTCTGCACCCTCTGCTGCGAGGATCCAGTTCATATTCACACTCCAGTTTTTGGTTTGTTAGTTATGCGCCGAAAACGAATGGTGCAACGAAACCAATCAATGCTAAAGCTTCTGCAAGTGCGAAACCCAAAATCATGTTTTGGCGAATAACACCGTAAGCCTCAGGTTGACGGGCAATTGCTTGCACACCGTTACCGAAGATGATGCCGATACCGACACCTGGACCAATTGCGGCAAGACCGTAACCGATCGAACCAAGTGAACCAGTGATTTCCGCGAGGATCATCATGTTTCCCTTTTCCTTTTCTTTCTTTATCCCACAACTATTTGTTGCAGGAATTCTTTTCTTTAGTGCTCCGCGTGCAACGAGCTGGAAATAAATACAGCCGTTAGCAACGTGAAGATAAAGGCTTGTAGTGCTTGGATAAACATTTCAAATCCAGTTAAGACGATAGTAACAATGAAAGAAACCACAGATCCTAAGTAGCCAATTACTGAGACAAAACCAACGAAATTTGACAGATTTAACAAATACCAGGCAGAAACAGTAAAGACAGTAATAAGTAAATGTCCAGCAAACATGTTGGCAAACAAACGAATGGCCAACGTTACAGGTCTGATAATCAAAGTTGAGAGCAATTCAATGGGTGTAAGCAATGGATAAATTCCAATTGGCATACCTGGAGGAAACGCAATGTTTTTGAAATAACCAACTACTCCTTGATTTTTCATACCCAAGTACATGTAAACAACCCAAACAACAAGTGCAAGGACTACTGGAAATGCAAAACGAGACGAAACAGGAAATTGTGCACCAGGAATAATTGCCATCACGTTCATGGACCACACAAAGAAAAAGAGAGATGTTAATAATGGCACAAAACGATCACCGTCTTTGCCCATAATTTCTCGAGCGATATTATCTCTTACAAATAGATAACCAACTTCAACAACGTTTTGTAAACCAGTTGGCACAAGCTTTGGTTTAGCAAAAGCAGCAATAAAAACAACAGAAACAATCACAGTGCAAAGCATTGCTAAAATAACTGGTTTTGTTATTTCAATAGAGGTAAAACCTAAAAGATTAAAAGAAGCTAAAGGTTGCCATTCAAATATTCCTGCTCCTGGAGCTGGAAACGGACATTCATTGTCACCGAATTTACAAGTTACTTCACTTAAAGAAATAAAGTTAGCCACGCCCAACACCTTTGTTTGGCTTCACTTTATTTACTTACCTTTCTTATTACTTGAGACTTAATTGTTTAAAAGTCATGTAAAGCGCTAAAGAAATTCCTAGAATTACTCCAGCAGCGACAAACATTTCAACTTTATTTAACCAACTTCCGATTAACCAACCAAGTCCACCGTAAATTAATATTCCGGAGACTAGACGTCCAAAGATTGCCCATGGATCATCTGATGTTGATTTTCGGGTTCGAAAGTTTTGCTGTTCGCTCACCGATAAAAGGCTAGTCGTCTTTTGACAACTTCAAAGCCTGGGGGGATACAGGTTCGATGACCACATTTTTGTGTTTTGCCATCACCCAAACCGAACCGGCGGTCCAGGAAAGTGTGGAGGCAAGAATTGAGATGCCAAAGCTCTTTCCATCCAGCCAGGGCGCATCTCTTAGTAACTTTATTAACACAAGTAACACAATTAATTGAGTTAAGTAAACGATCATGGCTACCCCTAAACCAATTTCAGGCTTAGTTAACAGCACCCGACCAATGATGTATTGGCCAAACACAAAAAACACCAAAGTTAAAGCCATTCCACCCAAAGCCGCATAACCTGCTTGTGCGTCTGTGAAAATTGTTGAACCTATTGCAAAAAGAATTCCAACCACTGTGGTGGGAATCAACCCCGACAAAATGATTTTGTTTTCAATTGTCATTTAAACCACAACCACTTTCTGGGATTCTCTTCTTCTTCCAAAATAAATCAACGACGCTAAACCTGCAATAAGGGCTGACAGTGAATACAGAAAAGGAATAAATGCAGTGCTAACGGTGGCAAAAGCCAAGAGCGCAGTACCGGCATACATCAACATCACAGCTCTTCTATGAGAGTGTCCTCTTTCTAATAAACGATGATGTAAATGTTCTTTGTCGGGAGTAAAAATATTTGCTCCCCTTCTAGTTCTTCTCATCACCGCTAAAGCTAAATCAAATAGTGGAACAGCAATGACTGCTAATGGCAAAAGAATAAGCAAAAAGCTTGGTAATACTGAAGTTAATTCCAGTGCACCTGGATCGGTTTGCCCTGTCAAGGTAATGGCACAAGCGGCCAACATTAAGCCAATCAACATTGATCCGGTATCACCCATGAACACTCGCGCCGGAAACATATTGTGCGGTAAGAACCCTAAAGTCATACCCACTAATAGTGCAGAAATTAAAGTAGGCAAGGTAGCTCGAGAGAAACCGTATTCCACACTCAACAAATAACTGTAAGCAAAGAATGCAGCAGCCCCTAAACCAACAACTCCGGCAGCTAAACCATCTAAGCCGTCCACAAAGTTCACTGCATTGACTGTGATTAACACAATTAACACGGTTAATAAAACTCCAGTTAAAGGATCAAGACTTAATGTTCCTTGCACAAAAGGCAGTGGCAACCAAATCAAAGAAATTCCTTGCGATGCCATTACCGCTGCGGCAAGAGTTTGTCCCGCTAATTTAACTGGGCCATCAATTGACCATTTATCATCAATAACACCTAACAAAACCAAAATTCCTGCACCAGCCAGTAATGCTCTTATTTGGCTGCCGTCTTTAAAAACATTACTAATTAAAGGTAATTGCGAAGCAAGAGAAAGTCCTGCTAATAACCCTGCCACCATTGCTAATCCACCTAAACGTGGAATTGGACGATCATGCACATCTCTATCGCGAACTTTGGCCATGAAACCGAAACGAAGCGCAAAGTATCGCGCAATGGGAGTTGTTAAATAGGTAATGAAAGCAGTCGCCAAGAGTACTAACAAATACTCGCGCAAAGTTTTACTACTTTCTTATTAGTTATTTACTTTGTGGGTAAGCGGGAAATGCTTTGCAAAGTTTGTTAACTTCATCAGCAATCTTGTCATGACCTGATTCACTCTTCACAGCTTGAGCAATAAATGAAGCAACCTGCCTCATTTCAGCTACACCCATTCCTTGGGTAGTAACAGATGGTGAACCAACTCTGATACCACTTGCAGTCATTGGTGGCAGTGGATCATTTGGAATTGGATTCTTATTTAAAGTAATTCGCGACGCATCGCAACGCTTCTCAGCATCTTTTCCGTTAACACCAAGTGGTGTTAAATCAAGCAACACAAGATGAGTATCTGTGCCACCACTTACTGGTCGCATACCCTCGGCTTTTAATCCTTCAGATAAAGCTTGCGCATTAGTAATTACATTCTTTGTGTATTGCTGATATTCAGGTGTGGCACATTCTTTAAGTGCGACTGCTTTTGCAGCAACACCATGCATTAATGGGCCACCTTGCATCATTGGAAATACTGCTTTATCAATTGCTTGAGCATGTTGTGCTTTACACACAATCATTCCGCCACGTGGTCCACGCAAAACTTTATGAGTTGTAAATGAAACAACGTCAGCATAAGGAACAGGACTTGGAATTGCTTTACCTGCAACTAAGCCAATGAAATGTGCTGCATCCACCCAAAGAATTGCGCCTACTTCATCAGCAATTTCACGCATTAATTTGAAATCAACTAAACGAGGATAAGCAGTTGCTCCTGCGACAATCATTTTTGGTTTGTGTTGTTTTGCTAAATCACGCACATTGTCATAATCAATTAATTCTGTTTTGGGATCAACTGAATAACCAACTGGGTTAAACCATTTACCAGAAAAACTTACTGGAGATCCGTGAGTTAAGTGTCCACCTTGAGCAAGACTCATTGCCAAAACTGTGTCACCAGGTTTGGTGAAAGCACCATAAACTGCAATGTTGGCACTTGCCCCAGAATGTGGTTGCAGGTTTGCATGATCTGCCTCAAAAAGTTTTTTAGCTCTTTCAATTCCAATAACTTCTGCTTCATCAACAACTGAACATCCACCGTAATAACGTTTGCCAGGATAACCTTCGGCATATTTATTACTGAAAGTACTTCCTAAAGCTGCTAACACTGCAGGGGAAGTAAAATTTTCACTGGCAATTAATTGCAAACCGCCACGAGCTCGTTCTAATTCTTTAAGTAATAAAGACGCAATTTCTGGATCTTGGTTTTGAAGAGAATCCCAATCTGGACCCCAAAATGTGCTGTTACCCATTTTTAAATTGCCTCTCTATTTCACTTGCACTAAATACTATGGCAGAACTTCAATGTTTGGCACGACCAGACGAATCTCCTCAAGCGAAATGACACCTTGACGGAGCAGTTTCATTCCACCAGATGAAACATCAACAATTGTTGATGCCACATTTCCTGGGGTTGGTCCCCCATCTAAGTAAATAGTCACCGCATCACCTAACTGTGAAATAGCTTCATCAATATTGGTTGCTGCTGGTTGACCAGTTTTATTGGCACTACTTACTGCCATAGGACCTACTGCATTTAGTAACTCAATAGCAATTGGATTAAGCGGCATTCTTAAAGCCACGGTTTGATTTGTTTCCCCTAAATCCCAGCTAAGTGTTGGTTGGGCTTTCACCACAATTGTTAAAGCACCTGGCCAAAAAGCTTCAGCTAATGCCTTAGTAACAGCATCAACTCTGTGGGCTAACCCATCTAATGCTTTAACGTGCCCAACTAAAACAGGAATTGGCATATTACGATCTCTACCTTTAGCGGCTAATAATTTTTGTGGACCATTCTTAGAAAACGCATCAGTGCCTAGACCATAAACAGTGTCTGTTGGTAAAACCACCAGATCGCCACGCTTTGCAGCAGCAATGGCTGCGGAGATGCCATCTTTTCTTTCAATTTCATTATTCATAGCAAATTTACGAATCATATTTTTATTCCCACGGTGTAACGAGCTAACCCATTAAAATCTCTTCGATCTTCAATTTTAGTGAAAGCTTTTGATTCCAGTAATAAAAAAGGAACACCTGTTTCTTCCACAGTTGAACCTTGCACATCAGCATGTTCAATGGCAATAAAGCCACCTGGTTTCAATAAATCTTGGGCAAGTTTTATTACCACTCGGACAAAATCTAATCCGTCATTGCCACCAAAAAGCGCCATTTCTGGTTCATGATTTTTGACTTCTGGTTCACGGGGAATCATTTTGTTTGGAATATAAGGAGGGTTTGAAACAAGTGCATCTACTGTGCCGTTTAGTTTTTCAAGTTCAGTTATTGGTTCTAGGATGTTGGCATTTAAGGCTACAAATTTTGAATTAACTGTTTTCATTAAATTTTGGTGTGCTGCAACATTCTTCGCCAAATAGCTAAATGCATCCACAGATTTCTCCACCGCATAAACATCACTATTACCAACTTCGGTAGCAAGAGCTAAGCCGATTGCTCCAGAACCAGCACACAGATCAATCACAATATTTCTGTCTTGTTTTTTATCTTTTAAATATCTAACTGTAGATTCAACCAATAATTCTGTTTCAGGACGAGGAATAAAAACCCCAGGTCCAACTTCTAAAACTAATCTTCTAAAACCCTGTTCGCCTAAAATGTGTTGCAACGGAATTCTTCTGACTCTTTTTTCAACAAGTTTTTCAATTTCTCTATATTGATCATCATCAATTTCTCTAACAAGTCCAGTACGATTTCTTTCAATTCCTAACGAAAAAGCCACCAATGATTCTGCATCCACTCGCGGACTAGGTACCCCAGCTTTTTTTAGTCTTAATTCAATGTCAACCAGAACACTTCTAGTGGGTTTACTCACCGGGTTTCCCCAACCTCAGCCAACTTTTGAGTAATTTCCATATCCACGCAAGACTGCAAAACAGGATCAAGGTCACCATTTAAGATTTGATCTAAATTATGTGATTTGTAACCGGTACGGTGATCCGTTAAACGATTTTCTGGAAAATTGTAAGTTCTAATTCTTTCAGATCTATCAACTGTTCTTACCTGTAATTTTCTGGAAGCAGATTCTTCTTGGGCTCTGGTTTCTTCAGCTGCTGAAAGTAATCTTGCTCTTAAAATTCTTAAGGCAGATTCTTTGTTTTGTAATTGACTTTTTTCATTCTGACAAGATACGACTATGCCAGTTGGAATGTGTGTGATGCGAACTGCAGAATCTGTGGTGTTAACAGATTGTCCACCAGGACCAGATGATCTATAAACATCTACTCGAATTTCTTCGTTTTTAATTTCAACATCAATTTCTTCTGCTTCAGGAAAAACTAAAACTCCGGCAGCTGAAGTGTGTACTCGACCTTGAGATTCTGTAACGGGAACTCTTTGCACACGATGAACTCCACCTTCATGTTTCATCCACGCATAAGGTGCGTTACCTAATTCAGGATTTGCTTTAGCTTTAATTGCAATAGATGCGCTCTTATACCCACCCATATCAGAATCAACTGCATCAATTAAAGATGCTTTCCAACCACGTTTTTCAGCAAATCGTAAATACATGCGAACTAAGTCTCCAGCAAACAAAGCAGACTCCTCTCCTCCTTCGCCAGATTTAACTTCCACGATCACATCTTTGCTATCAAGTGGATCTCGAGGAATTAACATCAGTTGTAATTTGTCAGCTAAAGCTTGAAGTTCTTCTGCTATTTTTTCTGCTTCTGCTTTAAAGCTGGAGTCATCCATTGATAATTCAACTGCTGCAGCATGATCTTCCACAACTTTTTGATATTGGCGCCAAGTGGCAACTATGGGTTTTAATTCAGCAAATCGTCGACCAACTTGACGGGCCTGATTTTGATCAGAGTGAAGTTTAGGATCAGACATTTTTGTTTCAAGTTCAATTAATTCAGCTGCTAAATCAACCACACCTTCAAACATGTGTCCTCACCCCTTCTCCGCTTTTATTAGTGGTAAAACAAAAGGGACGCCGGTTTATCCAAAACACAAAAATGTGTTTCAAAACCGACGTCCCTAAGTTTAGCTATTTGTTGGCGCTTTTGCCGTAACGTTTTTCGAACTTTGATACGCGACCTGCGGTATCCAAAATCTTTTGTTTACCGGTGTAAAACGGATGACATTGTTGACAAATTTCAGCATGCATAACACCATTTTGTGCGGTGCTACGAGTTTGAAAAGTATTTCCACAAGAGCAGGTAACAGTTGTTTCTGCGTAATCTGGATGAATTTCTGGTTTCATCTTTTTAATGCTCCGATTTCTAATTCCGGTAAGAATTAATTCTATTCGGCGTCGTCGCCGTTAGTGGTTGGGGTGGTCTTTTGCACCTGAACCAGGAACTCAAAGTTGGTTTTTGTCTCACGCAACTTGTTGAGCAAGAGCTCGATGGCCTGTTGTGGGTCCAAAGCATGAAGCACTCTGCGCAGAGTCCAAATGATCTTTAGTTCATCTGGAGACATAAGAATTTCTTCTTTTCGAGTACCAGAAGAATCAATATCAACAGCAGGGAAAATTCTTCGATCGGCAAGTTTGCGATCGAGTTTAAGTTCCATGTTTCCTGTTCCTTTGAATTCTTCGAAAATAACTTCATCCATACGTGAACCTGTTTCAACCAAAGCTGTAGCAATAATTGTTAAAGATCCGCCGTTTTCGATGTTTCGAGCAGCACCGAAGAACTTCTTTGGTGGATACAAAGCTGCTGAATCCACACCACCAGAAAGAATTCTTCCTGAAGTTGGAGCAGACAAGTTATATGCACGACCAAGACGTGTCATGGAATCAAGCAAGATCACAACGTCGTGACCCATTTCCACTAAACGTTTTGCTCTTTCAATTGAAAGTTCAGCCACAGTGGTGTGATCTTCTGCAGGTCTATCAAAAGTTGAAGCAATAACTTCACCCTTAACAGAACGTTGCATATCTGTTACTTCTTCTGGTCTTTCATCAACCAACACAACCATCAAATGAACTTCTGGGTTGTTAGTTGTGATCGCATTAGCAATTGCTTGCAAGACCATTGTTTTACCAGCTTTTGGTGGTGAAACAATCAAACCTCTTTGACCTTTACCAATTGGTGAAACTAAATCAATAATTCGAGTGGTTAGATTATTTCCTTCAGTTTCTAATCTTAAACGCTCTTGTGGATACAAAGGAGTAAGTTTTGAGAAATCCATTCTGGTTGCTGACTCTTCAGCAGTTAAACCGTTAATTGTCTCAACTCGAACTAAGGGATTAAACTTTTGTCTTTGTTCGCCTTCTTTAGGTTGACGAATTGAGCCGGTGACTGCGTCACCTTTTCTTAAACCAAATTTACGAACTAATCCCATAGAAACATAAACATCGTTAGGACCAGGCAAATAACCTGAAGTTCTCACAAATGCATAGTTTTCTAATAGATCAATAATTCCTGCTACTGGCAGTAATACGTCGTCTTCTTTGATTTCGAAATCATCGCGTTCTCTTCTAGAACCGCGTTCTCTAAATCTGGAACGAGGATTG
The DNA here is from genome assembly GCA_016463095.1 of Candidatus Nanopelagicales bacterium. Taxonomy (GTDB): domain Bacteria; phylum Actinomycetota; class Actinomycetes; order S36-B12; family UBA5976; genus ATZT02. Next base: position 37,305 of record JAEMSA010000004.1, on the reverse strand, counting down.
CGATCGCCGTTTCTGTCGTTGCGATCATTTCTGTCATTACGGTCATTTCTTCTGTAACCGCCACGGTCATCATTTCCGCGATCGTTTCTGTTGTAGCTGCCACGGTCTTCACGGTTATAAGTGCCGCGATCGTCGCCGTTTCTGTCATTACTTTCTACACGATTATCAGTTTCTTCTCTAAATTCTTCAATAACATCATCTTCTGGGATATCAGAATTTGTGGTCATACTTTTATTTCCGCCATTTCCGCGTTGATCGATTGCTTCGACAAGTTCACTTTTTCTCATTGTTGCTGCGTCAGGAATTCCCAGAGCTGCAGCCATTTGCCTTAATTCGGGCAAAAGCTTTGACGAGGTGTCAGTCACCTTAAGGAGTTTTCCCTTCAATACTTCTTCACACAATCAATTTTTTAATTAGTTTCGTGTGAGAGATCCGGACCTGTTTTATTTTGGTTTGAAAAGTCAGCGAATTATTTTTTTAGAATTTGCCATCTTTGGCCAATATTGGCCGGACAACTAAAGACTAGCAGAGTCAGTGTCGAGGGTTCAAGTATGGGGGCAAACTCGCCCGGGGGCAAAGCGCTATTGAATGCTTGCTCCGGCAACTGCAATCTCAAGTTGTTGGGCTTCGAATTCCTCGGGAACTAGCGAAATAACTTCTTCAACTTTTTCAGCATTTGTCAAAATACAAACAGTTGGACCTGAACCAGAAATATAGGCAGCATGGTTTTTCATTCTTAAACTGGTAACTAACGCAGAAGCTGACTGCATTGAAGGTCTGCGGTATTCCTGATGGATTCGATCTGAAGTTGCTTCAAACAAATAGTCAGGATCAATTGTCATCGCATGAACTAATAGTGCACTCCTCGAAACGTTGTAAGCAGCATCACGATGTGGCACATGGGAAGGCAGTAACGCTCTGGCTTGTTCGGTGTCAACTTCAAATCTAGGAATCATTACCACAGGAATTATTGATTCATGCGCATTAATTTTGACAGCTCTTGCTAATGAATTTTCGTCAATCCAGGAAACAGTAAATCCACCGTAAAGACAAGCGGCCACATTATCTGGATGGCCTTCAAGAGAACTTGCTAACTCTAAAGCACCTTCATCATCCATTCTGGTTCCTTGAGTTCCAGCTAAAGCTCGAGCTGCAACTACGGCAGCAGAAATTGCAGCAGCTGAAGATCCTAAACCTCGACCGTGAGGAATTCTGTTTATGCATCGAAGATAAAGACCGTGCACTGGCACAGATAAATTAGCGAAAGTTTTTAACATCACTCGAGCAATTAAATGATTTTCATCTCTGGGAAGTGAGTTTCGACCTTCACCGTCCACATCAACTTGTACCCCAGGTTTGTCAGTAAACGATGCTTCAATTTCATCAAACATTGATAAAGCTAAACCTGCTGAATCAAAACCGGAACCCAGATTGGCACTAGATGCTGGAACCACGACGCGAACTGCACCGGAAACTTTTGACATTTATTTCAACCCTAAAGCTTCAGCGGCAGCATCTGCGTTAACAGATATTTTCACAGGATCAGGAGCTGATTCAAGTGCCCATTGTGGATCCTTTAAACCATTACCAGTAACAGTAATTACTATTACTTTGCCATTTGGTAATTCGCCATTGGCTTTAGCTTTAATTAATCCAGCCACTCCAGCAGCAGAAGAAGGTTCCACAAACACACCTTCTCTTTCAGCTAACAGATGATAAGCGGACAGAATTTCTTCATCGGTTACTTTGCCAATTCTGCCTTTTGATTCATCGAGTGCCAGCAAAGCTGGTTTCCAAGATGCAGGATTTCCAATTCGAATTGCGGTAGCAATTGTTTCAGGTTTTAAAACTGGTGCACCATCAACTATTGGGGCAGCACCGGCGGCTTGGAATCCCCACATTTGTGGCAAGTGTGTGCAAAGAGCATCGTTCTTGTATTCAACATAACCTTTCCAATAAGCAGTTATGTTTCCTGCATTTCCAACTGGGAGCACATGTATATCGGGAGCATCCCCTAATCGATCCACAATTTCAAAGGAAGCAGTTTTTTGTCCTTCAATACGATCTGGATTTACAGAGTTAACTAATGCCACTGGGTATTTGTTGGCTAAATCTTGAGCCAAAACTAAACAGTCATCAAAATTTCCGTTTACCTGCAAAACGTCAGCGCCATGAACAATGGCTTGGGCAAGTTTTCCCATCGCAATTTTTCCATCGGGAATTAACACTGCACTTTTCATACCTGCTTTAACTGCATAGGCAGTAGCTGCTGCTGAAGTATTTCCAGTTGACGCACAAATTACTGCTTTTGCACCAACTTCTGCTGCTTTAGATATCGCCACAGTCATGCCGCGATCTTTGAAAGAACCAGTTGGGTTAGTACCTTCGACTTTTAAATAAACTTGATTATTAAACATTTCACTTAAAGTGCAGGCATAAACAAGTGGGGTACCACCCTCACCCAAAGTAACTATTGGAGTTTTAGCGTTAATTGGTAATCGAGTTTTATATTCTTCGATTATGCCACGCCATAAATGAGCAGCCATTTATTACGCTTCGCCTTCTACTCTCATGTAATCAGAGATTTCTTTAACAGCATCAAGATTTCTTAACGCTTCTAAAGTTTTTGCTAAGTCTTTTTCTAAAGCTTTATGAGTTCTAATAATAAGTTGTGCATCATTTTCTAAACCATCTTGTCGAACAGTTTGAATAGAAACGTTGTTATCTGCAATCTTTTGACTTATTTTCGCCAAAACACCTGGTTTATCAGCAACTTGTAATGAAATGTAATAACTTGTTATCGCCTCAGAAACTGGTTTAATTTTCAAGTCAGCATAAATACTTTCACCAGGTCCACGACGTCCACTCATTCTGTTTCGCGCCACCGCAACTAAGTCACCTAACACTGCAGATGCAGTTGGTGCACCACCTGCGCCACGACCATAAAACATTAATGATCCGGCAGCTTCTGCTTCCACAAATACGGCATTAAATGCTTCTCTAACACTTGCCAAGGGATGACTTCGAGGAATCATGGCTGGATGCACTCGTACCACAATTGATTCATCATCAAGTCGCTCAGCAATTGCTAATAATTTAATTACAAAACCCATTTCTTGGGCAGCTTTAACATCACTGGCAGAAACTTTAGAAATACCTTCACAATAAACATCGTCTATTGTTACGCGGGTGTGAAAAGCAAGTTGAGCAACAATGGCAGCTTTTGCTGCTGCATCGTGTCCTTCCACGTCAGCACTTGGATCTGCTTCGGCATAACCAAGTTTTTGAGCTTCAGCAAGTGCATCTTGAAAACTTGCACCTGTTTCATCCATTTTAGTTAAAATAAAATTAGTAGTTCCGTTAACTATTCCTAATATTTTCTGCACTCGATCGCCAACTAAAGATTCCCTTAAAGGGCGAAGTAAAGGAATTGCTCCTGCCACACTTGCTTCGTAATAAAGATCAACATTATTTTTTTCAGCTGCTGCAGCCAAAGTTGCACCATCGCGAGCAAGGAGTTCTTTATTGGCAGTAACCACACTGATTCCTCGTGACATGGCATCAAGGATGTGAGTTCTAGCTGGTTCGATTCCGCCCATAACTTCCACCACAATGTCTATATCTTTAGCAAGTAATCCTGGAACATCAGCAGTAATTAATTCTTTGGGAATTCCTGGTCTTTGTTTGTTGGCATCTTTAACGCCTACTCCAACTAAAACCAGTGGTGCACCACTTCGAGCTTCTAAATCTTCAGATTGTTCCAACATGAGAGAGGCAACTTTGGATCCCACGGTGCCTGCACCAATTAATGCGATACGAATCGGACGAACTTGAGCATCAGCCACGGTTGATCGTCCTTAATTAAAATAGTAGGTCGCGTCTAAGTCTCTCATTAAGGATGTGGTCAGATGTGCTGTGGCTACTGTTGCTAAGCGAATAACACCAAAAGTTTGGTTTGCCCTAGTAACTGTTTATCTGGTTTGGGGCTCTACCTACTTAGGTATCGCACTTGTTATTGATACGGCTCCGGCGCTGCTTTCCATGGGTTTACGATTCATGTGCGCGTTTGTGGTGTTAGCAATTATCTTAATTATCGCAAAAGGTAAAAATGCACTTCGCGTAACTTTCCCTGAACTTTTATCTTCCATGTTTTTAGGTGGGTTACTACTAGGTTTTGGGATTGGTAATTTGTCTTTAGCTGAACAGTATGTTCCATCAGGTGTAGCCGCATTAATTATTGCTGCGTTACCAATTTGGGTCACCATATTTCAAAGAATTGCTGGAGTAAAAACCAGAAAAATAACTTTGGCAGGAATTTTTGTAGGTTTACTCGGCGTAGCAATAATTGTGTTACCGGGAGGAACTGGTCCTGCCCCAGGTGCAGATCCTGATAAAGTTAAATTTTGGATGTTCATGATTTTAATTGGCAATATCGCGTGGGCTTTTGGAACATTTATGACTCAAAGAATTCCTATCCCAAAAGATCCCTTTGTTCTAACGGCTTATGAAATGCTATTTGGCGGATTAGCAATTAGTATCGCAAGTTATTTGAAAGGAGAAAGATTTAGCATTGAATTAATTAGTAATATGTCCGTCACATCCAAATGGGCTTGGATTTATCTGGTACTAATTGGTTCCATTATGGGATATGGTGCCTACATTTGGTTATTAAATAATACTTCACTTTCACTTGCTTCAACTTATGCTTACGTTAATCCAGTTATTGCAGTTTTATTGGGATTAATTGTTTTGAATGAACCAGTTGCTTGGCCACTTTTTCTGGGTGGTGTTGTGGTGCTGAGTGGAGTTGCTTTAGTAGTAAGTGGTGAAAGACTTACAAGCCTGGGTCAGTAATAAAGACGTCTTCATAAGTTTCTTTTCTTAAAATTTCAGTAATTTTACTTTTATTAACACTAATTACCCCTGGTCTTACTACCAAGTTGTACTGAGAAGACATTGATCTGTTGTATGCACCAGTTGCGGCAACGGCCAACAAATCACCTGGAACTAAATCTTTAGGAAGATAACAATCTCGCACAATAATGTCGCCAGATTCGCAATGTTTGCCCACAATTCTAGAAAGCATTGGCTCAGCTTTTGATAAACGAGAAGCTAAAGTAACGCTGTATTGTGCACCATAAAGTGCTGTTCTGATGTTGTCACTCATACCACCATCTACTGCCACATAAGTTCTTTTGTCACCATTTTCTAATTCAATACTTTTTGTGGTACCAACTGTGTACAAAGTAATCATGGCTGGACCAACAATTGCTCTGCCGGGTTCAAAGGCAAGCTGAGGCATCGCCAAACCGTTACTCGTGAAAGTTTTATAAACAATGTCCACTAATTGACTAGACATTTCTTCAATAGCTAGAGGAGCATCACTATCTATGTAGGCAATACCCATTCCCCCACCAAGATTTAACATTTCAATTTGCACATTATGTTCTTTAGTAATTCTTAATGCCAACTCAGCTAATCTGGTCGCAGCTATTTCAAAACCTTTATTATCAAAAATTTGTGATCCAATATGTGAGTGAAGTCCAAGTAAATGTAAATTGTCATCTTTCACAATTCTTCGCACAGCTTCATCGGCATCACCAGCTGCTAAAGAAAAACCAAATTTTTGATCTTCATGTGCTGTCGCCACAAACTCATGAGTGTGGGCTTCAATTCCAGCAGTTACTCGAACTAGCACATTTGGTTTAACTTTTTTGTCACTAGCGATTTGGGATAGTCGTGCTATTTCAAAAAATGAATCAACAGCAAAAAGTTCCACTTTGTTATCTATCGCAAAAGCTATCTCTGCTAATGATTTGTTATTGCCGTGAAAAATAATATTTTCTGGTTTACAACCACCAGCAAGTGCTACCCTTAATTCACCTTCACTTGCAACATCTACTCCCATACCTTCGCTAACAATTAATTTGATAAATCTAGCTGAAGTGAATGCTTTGGAGGCATAAAAAAGTTTGGTCTCTTTAGTTAATTTCTTTCCATGTAGCGGCATAGAAAAACTTTTCATGTATTTCTGAACTCGGTTGATTAAATCTATTTCATCTAACACAAAAACTGGAGTGGGATATTTTTCGCTTATTTCTTTGACATCTAATCCAGATATTTGCAAAGCACCATCATTATTCCTATTGGCACTTTTAGGCCAAATATGATCAGAAATTTCATTCATGGCGGCAATTGAAATGTTAGGTGCCATGATCAGAATTTATTCCTTTTTGAATAGTTACTGGGTGGGACTTCTTATGTCAAGGCTAACCAACACAAGATGTCCCACCCAGTAGGTGGACTACTGATTATTTATTTAAATGAATACTTTCCCTTGGAATCATTTGGAACCAATAGGACCCAAACTTGTCCGATATCAAATGGCAGTGCTGCACCATTGATTGTGAAAGCTGTTCCTGAACCACCAGATGGTCTAGACCATTCGGCGTCATAGCGTTGTCCATCGCGCAAGATAAATGCCTTGCCCGATCCAACAGTTTTAATCTTTGGGGTTTTGCCACCAAATTTGTCACCTTGACCAGAAAGAGTTTGGGTTACCAATTGGACAACAACTGTTTGAGCAACAACTGCTTTACCGGTTCCTCTATCTTTCTGTGCTTTGTTATCAAGAGCAATAGTCCAACCACTACCATTCCACTTGCCACTAACACTTGAAGCTGGCCACTGTGCTTTGAAAGTTGAAGTTGCTTTTCCGCCAGCAGGTGCAGTTTCTGAGAAAGTTAAGCCAATATCTTTTACAGCGCCAATTCCTTTAGCGCTCTTAACAGAAGATGACAAATTCACCATCAAGTTATGTGGGATTCGACGGGATGAGTCTCTGGTGAATTTAACTCCGTTTAAACCAGGTCCCATTCGAACAAGTGGCGCGGTAGCAATTGTTTTTAACAATGCTTTGTTTGCACCAGAATAAACAAATCCTGGGGAATCAAATTGTTCCAATATTTCTAAATCAGAAATACGTGCTGATCTCACGGGACCAACTTTTGCTGGAAAAGAAGAATTGTAAAGAGCTGCAATTCTTGTTAATCCACCTTCAACTTGTTCCACATAAACGATGTCAGCTTTTGAAATATTTGTGTGAGGTCTAGCTGGTCCAACGTTGTCAATCTTGACCATGATTACTGGTTGTCCAGCACCACCGGCAATACCTGACAATGGACTTGCGCCTTCAGCTGCAACAGATGCTGATGCACCTAATGAAACTGTTAACGCAACAGCAATTGCACTTACGAACAGGGTTTTAATTTTTGTCATGCTTGAAACCTTAGAGCAATACACCTGCCTAAGCCCAAGAGGCTCTACCTACATTTTTTCTGGCGCGCCCACACCTAAGAGATCAAGACCATTTCTTACTACTTGTCTGGTCGCAGCACACAAGAGCAAACGCGCATTAGTCACATCTGTCACAAGTTCACCATCCATAGGTAAAACTCTGCAAGCTGAATAAAAAGAGTGATAAGCGGTTGCTAATTCTTCCAAATATCTTGCCACTCTGTGTGGTTCTCTTAATTGGGCCGAAGCAGCAACAATTCTTGGAAATTCACTTAAGGCCCCTAATAGTTCTGCTTCTTGGGAAGTGATCAAAACGGCTGGATTAAATGTATTTTTTTGCCAATCAATTCCTTTTTCCACCGCAGCTCTTAAAACTGCAGAAATACGCGCATGGGCATATTGCACATAAAACACAGGATTGTCATTGGTGTGTGAAGTTAATAAATCAATATCTAATGTTAAGGACGTTTCAACTGGATAACGAGTCAATGTGTATCTAGCCGCATCAACTCCAACTTCGTCAACTAAATCTTCTAAGGTGATGATATTTCCAGCTCGTTTACTTAGCCTTACCTCTTGACCATTTTTAAGCATTTTTACTAATTGCCCAATGAGTACTTCAACATTTTTATCTGGATCATCACCAGCACAAGCCGACACAGCTCTTAATCTGTTCACATAACCATGATGATCTGCTCCCAGTAAATAAATGTTGACATCAAATCCTCTACTGCGCTTATCAACGTAGTAAGCAGTATCAGAGGCAAAATATGTGTATTCACCATCAGCTTTTATTAACACCCTGTCTTTGTCATCCCCAAAATCTGTGGTTTTCAACCACGTGGCACCTTCTAGTTCAAAAACGTGACCGTGTTTTTTAAGTACAGCTAAACCTTTTTCAACAGCGCCACTGGAATGAAGTGATCTTTCGGAATACCAAACATCAAAGTGAGTTCTGAAATCATCTAAAACACTTTGTTGTTGTTTAAGTTGTTTTTTATAGCCTTCTTCTCTGAATTCAATTACCTGTTTATCTTTACTTAATTTCAAGATTTCAGGTTTTTCCTTAACAATTTCTGTTGCTAAATCTTTAATGTATGCACCGTGATAACCATCTTCTGGAATGGCTTCATTGTTAGCTGCAGCACAAATAGATATACCAAATTTATCTATTTGTGTGCCTCGATCATTGATGTAAAATTCGCGAGCAACTTTTGCTCCACTTGCCACCAATACCCGCGCCAGGGCGTCCCCGACTGCTGCCCAACGAGTGTGACCTAAATGAAGTGGTCCCGTTGGATTAGCGCTGATGAATTCAACATTTATGTTTTGGCCTTGCAGAGTGTTTGTGTGACCGTATTTATTGGCTTCTTTAATAATTGTTCTTACTACTTCACCTAAACTTGCTGATTCCAGTGTGAAGTTTAGAAAACCAGGTCCTGCTATTTCTACTTTTTTGAATGCTGAATTTTTACTTAACTCATCAACCAGTAGTTGAGCTACTTCACGAGGATTCACACCCGCTGGCTTAGCCACCATTAAGGCGATGTTGCTGGCATAATCGCCGTGATCTTTACTTTTTGGTCTCTCAATTTTTATTTCTGGGATGTCGTTTACTGCAATTTTTTTAGCTGAAATGAGTGACTCAAGACTTTTCTTTATGGTTTTTGATAGTTCTTCTGGAGTCATGTTCTAATCGTAGGCAGGTGCTAAACAAAATTACGAACTCGCCATACGCTTATGTATATGTGGAAAATTGCACTAGAGCGAAAGTGGATACTGTTTCACGTCTTTACCATTTTGGCCATTGTCATTTGTTTAAGACTTGGCATTTGGCAATGGGTCAGGCGCGAAAGAATTGATGCCCTAACTGGTGATGTCATTATCAATTTGCAGAGCTCCTTTTACGCTGGTCAGTGGGTTTTCTTCGCTGGAGCTGCTGGGTGGTTTTGGTATCGATTCTTTAAGGATGAATACTTGAGTAGAACCGGTCAATTAAAGTTGAGGGAAGAATAAATGGAGCAGGCCTTAACAAGATTTAAATTCATTGCCTATCTGGCTGGTGTGGTATTAATTCTTTTCACAATTGAAATAATTCTTAAGTATTCCGGAATCTTAGAAATTCCTTGGTTCGCACAATTACATGGTTTTATTTACATGGTGTATTTAGTTATTGGTTTTGACATTTCACGCCGAGCCAAACTTAGTTTCAAAGAAACCATATTGCTGCTCTTAGCCGGAACAATTCCTGTGATGTCATTTTTTGCTGAAAGTAAAATTCGACGGCGGGTTATTAATTCTTAAGTAAGTTTTACTTAAGAATTAAACTAAGCCCCCGTAGCTCAGTGGATAGAGCGTTGCCCTCCGAAGGCATGTGCGCGTGTTCGACTCACGCCGGGGGCACTTTTAATTAAAAGCTAAAGGTATTAATTCATCCAAATGATTTAAGAAATGATCTGCTTCGCTTAATTGTTCTTTCAAATGAGAAGTGAGTACGGCAGCAACTGTGCAACCTGCTGATTTTCCGGATTTAACACCAGCTGGCGCATCTTCAATTACCCAACATTGATTTGGGTTTAATCCAATTCTTTGGGCCCCTAAAATAAAAGGTTCTGGATGAGGTTTTCCTAATTTCACATCGTTAAAAGTTACTGAATGATCAGGCATTTCAATACCAGCAGCAGTTACTCTAGATACTGCTAAGGGCAATGTGCACGAAGTAACAATTGTCCAAGGAATATTTTGTTTCGATAATTCCTGCAATAGGTTTTTAGCCCCAGGAATTGCTGCTATTCCATCGGTGTCACTTGATTCCAAGTATTCAATTCGATCAACCCAAGATTTGATTTCATCTTCACTTCTATCTTCCAGTAGTTTTCGCAATGACTGCTCCGCTGGAATTCCATGCAACCCCACCATTTTTTCTAAGGGAATTTGGGCTTCATCAGCTAATTGAATCCATGCTCTTTCAACTGCTGGCTTGGAATTAACTAAAGTGCCATCCAGATCGAACAGGAAACCAATGTGACTCATGTAATAAGTCTATTTTGGATATTTGTGATGCGCATATTGTGTTTCATTACTACGCTCATGTACATAGTCAAAAGAAAGGAAACATAATGTTTCCCCAAGCTGCATTAGATGGCCAGTTAAACACTTGGCTTGATGCCTTTGGACCATTTCTTTTTTATCTCATTGTGTGGGGATTAGTTTTTGTTGGCACCGGATTTTTTGTGGGAGCTTTCGTTCCCTTTATTACCGGTGATTCTTTACTGTTTGCTGCCGGTTTAATTGCCGCCACAACCTCCAATGTCAACATTGCAATTCTGGTTACCGGTGTGGGCATCGCAGCTTTTTTTGGTGATCAAGTGGGATTTGTGCTGGGTCGCCACTATGGCAGACCATATTTAAAAAAACGTGGTGGTAAAAAAACACAAGCAGCAATAAAAAGAACTGAAATCTTTTACAAAAAATATGGTTGGTGGGCAGTTGTAGTTGCCAGATACATGCCTTGGGCTCGAGTGATAATTCCCGCAGTAGCAGGAATTGGGGGCATGAATTATTACAAGTTTTTATCCAGTAATTTCCTAGGGGCAATTACTTGGGGGGTGGGCATAACCTTGACCGGTTTTTATGCAGCCACAATTCCCGCAGTTAAATCAGGTGCTTATGCAATTGCGACATTTTTTATTGTTGGTTCAATAGTGGCTGGTTTAAGAACTTGGTTAGCAGATAGAAATGTTAAGAGTTAATTAATGTCTGGCTGGATTCTTTCTTCAGGAGGAAACGAATTCAGTGCTGCCTACCTCGAAGCAGATCTTGCTGCTTTAGCGAAACGAAAAAATCTCAATTCTGAATTATTAGTTGTGGTGACAGCACCTTTTCCTACTCAACTTCTGGCATACCAAACTGCTGAAAAATATTTTGCCAATTCAGGTGTAAAAACAATTATGAGTCCAATTTTAAGTGAAACAGATTTAATAATTGAAAATGTGACACAACTTGCCCAGGCAGATGCAATTTATTTTGCTGGCGGAACACCCTCCCGTCTCACAAAATGTTTTGTTGACACCACAGCTGAAACAGCTTTAAGAACAGCACTAACAAATGGTGCAGTACTAATGGGATCAAGTGCTGGGGCAATGCTCTTTGGAACAAAAGTGGTAATGCCTGGCGGAAATGAAATTGGCAAAGGATTGAATCTTTTAGAAAACCAAATTGTGTTAGCCCACTTTGGGGGGACGTGGCCTACCTGGTGCACCCAGTTCCAAAATCAAGGCTTTGGGCTACTGGGCCTTGCTGAGGGCTCATCACTACTCACATCAGTCACAGCAGAAACTGCACCAATCGAATTTGGCCCAGTTTCTCGAAATTAAATATATTTCTTAAATTCAACAGTGTGTTCAAGGCCTAGGTATGACCAATTTGCGAATAAAGTTTGCCTTATTACTTGGCTTCACAAGTAATAAATCAGGAGGGGAAAAAACTAGCTAATGGCAACATTGGATTCATATTTCCAAATTAAGAAAAGAAAATCCAGCGTAAGTCAAGAAGTCCGTGGTGGGCTTGTTACATACCTAACCATGGCCTACATAGTTGTACTAAATCCGCTGATCTTGGGATTCACACAAGATGTCAACGGTAAATTCCTAGGTGGCGGAGAAGCACCTAATTTGGCAGCAATCGCAGCAACAACTGCTTTAGTTGCAGGAATTTTAACCATATTGATGGGGGCTGTTGCTAATTTTCCATTAGCTCTAGCAACTGGCCTGGGCATCAATGCATTCGTCGCCAGAATCGCTGCAGGCTATATGCCGTGGGATCAAGTAATGGGCTTAGTGGTGTTGGAAGGAATTATCATCACCATCGCAGTTCTTACTGGTTTCCGTGTTGCAGTATTTAAAGCTGTACCAACTCAATTAAAAATAGCTATCTCCGTTGGTATTGGTTTATTCATCGCGCTAATTGGTTTAGTGGATGCAGGATTTGTTCGCCGCACTCAATCTGGACCAGTTCCAGTTGAACTAGGCGCAGGCGGAAACCTTGTTGGATGGCCAGTAGTGGTCTTCATCTTTGGTTTGCTCTTGATCGCATTCTTGTATGCACGCAAAACAAAAGGTGCAATCTTAATCGGAGTTCTTTCAGCAACAGTGCTTGCTGTAATTCTAGAATCCGTTTACAAGATTGGACCACTATTTACTGCCCCAGACAAAGTCAACCCAAGTGGTTGGAATTTGAATGTGCCAGCAATCCCAAGTTCATTAATTGCTACACCTGACTTTGGATTAATTGGTCAATTCGATTTGTTTGGTGGATTTGCAACTGCAGGATTCTTAACTGCAGCATTGCTAGTTTTCACATTGCTAATCACTGACTTCTTCGACACCATGGGCACGATGACTGCCATTGGTGCAGAAGCAGGTCTTTCTGATAGCAAAGGAAACGTAGAAAATGCTGACCGAATCTTGTTAGTGGATTCAATTGCAGCTATGGCTGGCGGTGCAAGTGGTATTTCTTCAAATACTTCTTACATCGAATCAGCATCAGGTGTGGGCGAAGGCGCTCGCACAGGATTAGCAAGCATCGTTACCGGAATTGCATTCTTGTTGACAACATTCTTGTCACCATTAGTTGCATTAGTTCCTTACGAAGCCGCAACTCCAGCATTGCTCATCGTTGGTTTCTTAATGATGACGCAAATCAAAGATATTGACTGGACCGATGTAACAATCGCGCTTCCAGCATTCTTAACAATCATCTTGATGCCATTTACTTACTCAATTGCGGTAGGTATTGGTGCAGGATTTGTTACTCATGTTGTATTAAAAGTCGCTGTTGGCAAATCAAAATCCATTCACCCATTGCTATGGGTAGTGGCTGGTGCCTTCGTGGTTTATTTTGCAACATCTCCGATTAGAGATCTACTCGGATAATTTCCTAGGGAATAAAAATAAGGGCCAGAGAAATCTGGCCCTTATTTTTTTATTCTTTTAACTATTCCAAGAGGTATATAAAGGTCTGCCTTCGGCATAACCTGCTGCTGATTGAATTCCGACCACAGCTTTTTCTGCGAATTCACTAATTGTTTTAGCTCCTGCATAGGTGAAGGAAGAGCGCAGTCCGGCAATTATTTCATCAACTAAATCTTCTACCCCTGGTCGATTTGGATCTAAGTACATTCTCGAAGTTGAAATACCTTCATCAAACAAAGATTTTCGTGCCCTGTCGAATGCATCTTCGCCACTGGTTCGTGCAGCTACTGCTCGAGCAGAAGCCATCCCAAAAGATTCTTTAAACAATTTTCCTGCGGCATCTTTTTGTAAATCACCTGGTGACTCATAAGTTCCTGCAAACCAAGAACCGATCATTACATGTGATGCACCAGCCGCTAGAGCCAATGCCACATCGCGAGGATGTCTAACCCCACCATCAGCCCAAACTGTTTTACCAAATTTTTTTGCTTCAGCTGAACATTCCAGAACTGCAGAAAATTGTGGTCTACCTACACCTGTTTGCATACGAGTGGTGCACATTGCTCCTGGACCAACTCCAACTTTAATAATGTCTGCGCCTGCTTCAATTAAAGCTTTAACACCTGCTGCAGTTACGACGTTTCCTGCCACAATTGGAACCTTAGGATTTAAAGCTTTAATCGCAATTAATGCTTCAATCATTTTCTTTTGATGACCGTGTGCCGTGTCAACCACTAACACATCAGCTCCTGCTTTAATAATTTTTTCAGCTCTTGTTGCCACATCACCGTTTATTCCCACAGCTACAGCAATTATAAGTTTTCCATTTTTATCTAAAGCTGGATTATATAAACTTGCTCTTAGCGCCCCAATTTTGGTCAAGATACCTAAAAGTTTGCCATCCTTTGCTACCACTGGAGCAATCTTTGTTCGATTGTCATTCAAATAATCAAATGCTTCTCGTGGTGAAAGTTTTTCGGTGATAGTAATTAGTTCTTTACTCATCACTTGATTTACTTGAGTAAAGCGATCAACTTCTGCACAGTCTTCTTCCGTAACAATGCCAATTGGTTTGCCATTTTCTACCACAACTACCGCACCGTGGGCACGCTTATGAATAATTCCCATGGCATCGGCCACGGTTTGATCTGGACTCAAAGTTAAAGGTGTGTCATAAAAAGTATTTCGACTTTTAACCCAATCAATAATTTCAGTAATAACTGGTAGCGGCACATCTTGGGGAATTACCACCAAACCACCACGGCGAGCAATTGTTTCAGCCATTCTGCGACCAGAAATTGCGGTCATATTGGCCACCACTAAAGGAATAGTGGTACCGGTTAAATCATGTGCAGCTAAATCAACATCGACTCGGGAGGTTAAATCAGAATGACTTGGCACCATGAACACATCGTCATAGGTCAGATCGTAGGTTGGTTCATTTAAAAAGCGCACAATCACAGAGTTTATGAGAGAACGGGTCTGTTTGCGAGATTGGACACTTTTCTTACGCTTAAGCCAATGGCTTTCCTTCTCTATATATATAAGTAGTAGCGTTACTGCGTGAACCAAGACCCTTATGAACTAGCAAAAGCCTCCGCAGCCAAATTAGCTGAAATAACCAAAATCGCTCAACATGATGTTTTAGTTGTTTTAGGTTCTGGATGGACTCCGGCAGTTGAGGCTTTAGGTAAACCGGATGCAGAAATTACTGTCACTGATTTACCAGGATTTAGTGCTCCTGCGGTGGCCGGTCATGCTGGAAAAATTAGAAGTGTGAAAGTTGGAAACTCACAAACCTTAATTCAAATGGGTCGAACCCATTATTACGAAGGTAAAGGAACAGCAGCAGTTGTTCACGCCGTAAGAACCGCGGTTGCAAGTGGTGTGAAAACAATAATTTTGACTAATGCTTGTGGTGGATTGAACCTTAACTGGAAACCTGGCACACCAATTTTAATTAGAGATCACATAAACCTAACAGGTGCGACCCCACTAGTTGGGCCACGATTTCTAGATGTAAGTGAAGTTTATTCCAAAAGATTAAGAAAGATTGCCCAAGAAATTGATCCTTCTTTGGAGGAAGGTGTGTACGTACAATTTCATGGTCCTCAATACGAAACTCCTGCTGAAGTGCAAATGGCAATTAGACTTGGTGGAGATTTAGTGGGAATGTCTACCGCTTTAGAAGCAATAGCGGCACGTGAAGCACAAGCTGAAGTTTTAGGAATTTCCATGGTTACAAATCCTGGTGCAGGGCTTACCGAAGAACATCTAAATCACGAAGAAGTGTTAGCTGCTGGATTAGCTGCTGCTGCTCGAATGGGTGATTTACTAAAGAAAGTTATTGAAAAACTGTGAGTGAAAATTTAATTAGTTTAGCTCAAAATTGGGCTGAGCATGATCCTGATTCAACAACAAAAAAACAAGTTTTAGATTTAATCAAAAATAACGATATTGATAAGTTAACCTCACTTTTCTCAGGCGACCTAGAATTTGGAACAGCTGGATTAAGATCAGAAATTGGTCCCGGACAATCACGCATGAATCGTGCTGTTGTAATACGTGCCACTTATGGTCTTTGTCAGTATTTATTAAATAAGAATCCTGGTAAAAAACCTAAATTAATTGTGGGAAATGATGCTCGTCATATGTCTGATCAGTTTGCACAAGATGTATGTGGAGTTGCAATCTCACTTGGCTTAGAAGTTTTTAGATTGCCATCAAAGCTTCCTACCCCTGTTTTAGCTTTTGGAGTCAGACATATTGGTGCTGATGCTGGAGTAATGATTACCGCATCACACAATCCCCCTCAAGATAACGGTTACAAAGTTTATGATCATCTTGGTGCTGGAATTATTCCACCGATGGATAAAGAGATTGCCCAACTAATTAAATCTGCACCAATGGCTGATGAAATAAAACTTGCTTCCGGCTGGAATGAAATAGATATCACAACTCAATATCACCAACGTGCCGCTCAACTTGTGAATAATAATTATGGCCAAATCAAAGTTGCTTTTACGCCAATGCATGGTGTTGGCCAAGAAACTTTTGATGCTTGTATGAAAGAAGCAGGATTTAATCCATCAATAAATGTTGCAGAACAAACTAAACCAGATCCAGATTTTCCCACTGTTTCTTTTCCAAACCCAGAAGAACCAGGAGCAATGGACCTACTGCTTGCTCTGGCCCAAAAAATAGGTGCAGATGTGGCAATTGCTAATGATCCAGATGCAGACCGTTGCGCTGTGGCGATTCCAGAAAATGGGAAATGGAAAGTTTTAAGCGGTGACGAATTAGGATTTTTACTGGCTTGGTGGCTGATTGAAAAATCTAAATTAACTAATGTGCCACTTCATGGTCAAATGGTGGCCTCAATAGTTTCAAGTTCACTTGTCCCCAAAATGGCTCAAGCACATGGCTTAAAAGGTGCCAGTACATTAACTGGGGTTAAATGGATGGGCCATTTAGATGAACTCATTTTTGGTTATGAAGAAGCCATTGGTTATTGCACAGATCCAGAATTTGTTAGAGATAAAGATGGCATCACTGCAGCCTTAAGAGTTGTAGAAATGATCTCATACATAAAACAAAATAATAATTCTGTGACTGGAATTCTAAATGAAATTTATCAAGAATTTGGGGTGCACTTAACTAAACAATTAAGTTTTAGATTTGCTTCTGTTTCTGAAGCTATAAAAATAACTCAGAAACTAATTTCTGATTCACCCACAAAAATAGGTGAATTTAATGTAGAAAAAGTAGAAGATATGAATAATGGCATTGATGGCTTGCCACCCACCTCAGGAATTAGATTAATGACAAAAAATGGCAGAATAATCGTTCGACCAAGTGGCACTGAACCAAAATTAAAGTGCTACCTAGAAGTAATTACCAAGCCAGGTAACCCACAAACAAATCAGGCTATTGCTATTCAAGAATTAGATTCTTTGGCTAAATCTGTGCACCAATTACTCACGACTATTTAAACTTTCCATCGATTAGATACGCTGTATTCGTGCTCAAAGACGATCCGTTAGTACTCCCCTCTTTTCTTCGCGATACCACCAATAGTGATTCTGCACTTAAAAAATTTTTAAATGGCCTTTCTGGGGTAGACAAAGTTGGGGTGGAGGAACGAGTAGCAAAATTAGGAACTCGTTCTATTAAAACCACAGCAAAAGCAGAAGGTATTGATCTTGCTATTCGCATGATTGATTTAACAACCTTGGAAGGGATGGACACCAAAGGTAAAGTTAAATCACTTTGTGCCAAAGCAAGAAGACCAGATCCCCTCGATTCAACTGTGCCCAGTGTTGCTGCAGTTTGTGTTTATAGTGATTTGGTTGCTGTTGCAAAAGAAAATTTGCAAGGAACAAACATAAATGTTGCAGCGGTTGCCACAGGTTTTCCTGCCGGAAGAGTTTCATTAGCCGCCAAATTGCAAGACACCGCAGATGCAGTTTCGCAAGGTGCCGATGAAATTGACATGGTTATAGATCGTGGCGCATTTCATGAAGGAAGATTTCTAGATATTTATGATCAGATTCAATCAGTCAAACGAGCTTGCCAGGCAGCTCACTTGAAAGTGATTCTAGAAACTGGCGAATTGAAAACCTATGACAACGTAAAAAAAGCCTCTTGGATTGCCATGTTAGCTGGAGCCGACTTTATTAAAACTTCCACCGGGAAAGTTCAACCCGCTGCTACTTTGCCGGTAACCCTGGTCATGTTGCAGGCCATTAGAGATTTTGAAATTGCAACCCATCGAAGAATTGGGGTGAAACCAGCAGGCGGTATCAAGACCACTAAAGATGCTATGAAATATTTGGTTTTAATCAAAGAAACTTTAGGTGAGAATTGGATGAACCCAAACATGTTTAGATTCGGTGCCTCAAGTTTATTAAATGATCTTTTAATGCAAAGACGAAAAATGAAAAATGGTGCCTATTCCGGCCCAGATTATGTGACGGTGGACTAATGGTTTTTGAATACGCTCCAGCACCCGAATCAACCAAAGTCGTTAATCTAAAAACTAATTACGAACTATTTATTGATGGAAAATTCGTTAAAAGTAAAAACGGTTCAACTTATAAAACTATTAATCCGGCCACTGAGGAAGTTCTTGCCGAAATAATAGAAGCAAGTTCTGAGGATATTGATTATGCAGTGAATTCTGCCCGTAAAGCATTTAAATCTTGGTCCAAGCTGTCGGGTGCAGAACGAGGAAAATACATTTATCGCATCGCACGTCTAATTCAAGAAAGATCAAGGGAATTAGCTGTCCTTGAAT
This sequence comes from Candidatus Nanopelagicales bacterium, assembly GCA_016463095.1. Lineage (GTDB taxonomy): Bacteria > Actinomycetota > Actinomycetes > S36-B12 > UBA5976 > ATZT02. The sequence continues at coordinate 18,741 of JAEMSA010000004.1, read as the reverse complement.
CAATGAATAACGGAAAACCAATTAGAGAAAGTAGAGACATTGATATTCCGTTAGTTGCAGCACATTTCTTTCATTACGCAGGTTGGGCCGACAAACTCGATTACGCTGGTTTAGGTAAAAATCCACAACCACTTGGTGTTGCGGGACAAATTATTCCTTGGAATTTTCCACTGTTAATGCTGGCTTGGAAAATCGCACCCGCCCTAGCTGCAGGTAACACTGTAGTTTTGAAACCTGCTGAAACTACACCCTTAACTGCTTTACTATTTGCTGAAATATGTCAACAAGCTGAATTACCTGATGGTGTTGTAAACATTGTCACCGGTGCCGGTGAAACAGGAAGATTTTTAGTTGAACATCCAGAAATTGACAAAGTTGCTTTCACCGGATCAACTGAAGTGGGCAGACTTATTGCACAAGCTGTGGCTGGAACAGATAAGAAAGTAACTTTAGAACTTGGTGGCAAAGCTGCCAATATTGTTTTCGACGATGCCGCAATGGATCAAGCTGTGGAAGGTGTTATTAACGGTATTTTCTTTAACCAAGGCCATGTTTGTTGTGCTGGATCGAGATTGCTATTACAAGAATCAATTTCTGATGAGTTCTTAAATCTTCTTTATGAACGAATGAAAACACTTCGCATGGGAGATCCTTTAGACAAAAATACCGATATAGGTGCCATAAATTCTGCTGCTCAATTAGCAAAAATTCATGCCTTAACTCAAGCAGGTAAATCTGAAGGAGCAGAAATGTGGAGTGCTCCTTGTGAGATTCCTAATAAAGGTTTCTGGTTTGCGCCGACAGTATTTACAAATGTTTCTCTTTCTCATCGAATTGCACGTGAAGAAATATTTGGCCCGGTGTTAAGTGTGCTCACCTTTAGAACACCTGATGAAGCAATTGAAAAAGCTAACAACACTCCATTTGGTTTAAGTGCAGGTATTTGGACTGAAAAAGGATCTCGAATCCTGGAGGTTGCACATCGTTTAAGAGCTGGTGTTATTTGGGCAAACACATTTAATAAATTTGATCCCACAAGTCCATTTGGTGGATATAAAGAATCAGGTTATGGTCGCGAAGGCGGACGCCAAGGACTTGAGGCTTACTTGAAGGCCGGTAAATAAATGTCAAATATTGATGTGAAAAGAACTGCCAAGTTATTCATTGGTGGAGCTTTTCCTAGATCTGAATCAGGAAGAACTTATGAAATATTTGACAACAATCAAAATTTCTTAGCTAACGTTGCCTTAGCTTCCCGTAAAGATGCCCGCGATGCAGTTGTTGCTGCTAGATCCGCATTTACAAAATGGTCCGAGGCTACTGCTTATAACCGTGCCCAAGTTTTATATCGAGTTTCAGAATTAATGCAAGGTCGTCGTGAACAGTTTGTGGAAGAGTTAAATTTATGCAGCAAAAGTAATAAACATGCTGAAAATGAAGTTGATGAGGCAATTAATTTAATGGTTTGGTTTGCCGGTTGGGCAGACAAAATCGCAATGGTTACTGGATCTAGTAACCCAGTAGCTGGACCGTTCTTTGACTTTTCAATTCCTGAACCAACAGGTGTTGTGGCAGCAATTGCCCCTGACAAATCACCGCTACTAGGTTTAGTTGAAACAATTGCATCCATTGTGGTCGGCGGAAACGCTGTGATAGTTATAGCTTCAGAAACACAACCTTTGCCCGCTATTTCCTTAGCTGAAGTTTTAGCAACCAGTGATGTACCTGGTGGAGTTGTAAACATATTGACTGGTTCCTATAAAGAAATTGCCCCATGGCTTGCCAGTCACCAAGATGTTAACGCTATTGATTTAAGTGGAGTTGAAAGTAAAGCAATAGCACTCGAATTAGAAAAAGAAGCTGCCATAAATTTGAAGAGAGTACTACGCCCTAATACTAAAATGGATGGTTTAACAAGAATTAAAACTTTCTTAGAAACTAAAACTGTGTGGCACCCACGGGGTTTTTAGAACTTTATTCCTAAATCTTGAGCAATTTTGGCGTAGGTGGGTTTTATGTTCTCATTAATTAATTTGAGTCTTTGATCAAAAGGAATAAAAGAACTTTTCATTGCATTTACTGTTAACCATTGCAATTGCTTTAACGTGAAACCCAATTCGGTAACTAAAAGTGACATTTCCTTTGTCATGGAAGTATCAGACATCAATCTGTTATCCGTGTTAACAGTTGCCCTAAAACCAAGTTTTGTTAAAACTCCAATGGGATGTTCTTTAATACTTTTAGCCGCACCCGTTTGCACATTTGATGATGGACAAAGTTCAAGTGGCACTCTGCGATCACGAACGTAAGCAGAAAGTTCACCTAATTTTACTTCACCATTTGTTTGAAAACTTAAATCATCAACAATTTTTACTCCGTGACCTAAACGATCTGTGCCACAAATCTGTACCGCTTCCCAAATTGAAGGCAAACCAAATGCTTCACCAGCATGAATTGTCATATGAAAATTTGCTCGTCTGACTGCATCAAAAGCATCCAAATGTCTTGTTGGTGGAAAACCTGCCTCTTTACCTGCGATATCAAAACCAACTACACCTTTATCGCGCCACTTAACTGAAAGTTCTGCAATCTCACTTGATCTCGCAGCTGTTCGCATGGCAGTTAATAAAGCTCTCACCACAATTGGTTTACCATTTTTGGACATGGTTTCTTCACCGCGTTGAAAACCTTTAATTACAGCTTCCACCACTTGATCAAGTGTTAATCCTTGATTTTGGTGTAATTCGGGAGCAAACCTTATTTCTGCATAAACCACACCATCATTTGCTAAATCTTCGGCTGCTTCAAAGGCAACTCTTTCTAGGGCAGCTGCTGTTTGCATAACACCAACTGTGTGAACAAAGGCTTCCAAATATTTTTCTAACGAACCTGAATCACAGTTATCTCTAAACCATTTTGCCAGTGCTATTGGATCTGTAGTTGGAAGATTGCTGTAACCAAATTCTTCTGCTAATTGTGCAACTGTGGCGGGTCTGACTCCACCATCTAAATGATCGTGCAATAAAACTTTAGGAACCGATTTGATTATTTCTGGTGTTAACTTCTCAGACATTTAGTGAACGTCTCCACCGGCCATGAGTCTTCCCACTTTATTTCTTTCCGCGTCTTTTTGATCCAAAATCTTTACGATTCTTCCCGCATACATAACTGCCACTCGATCAGCTAATCCTAAAACTTCATCTAATTCAGCCGATACTAATAACACCGCAGATCCAGCATCTCGGGCGGCAACTATTTGGTTATGAATGAATTCAATTGAACCCACATCAACACCTCTGGTTGGTTGGGCGGCTATAAGTAATTTTGGTCCCCAAATTAGTTCTCTTGCAATAACAAGTTTTTGTTTATTTCCCCCAGATAAAGAACCAGCTGAAGTGTCAATTGAAGGGGTTCTTACATCAAATTTTTCCACTAATTTTGTAGCTAATGCTCTAATTGCGCCAGTTTGCCTCACCCCTGCTTTCGAGAATTCTTTTTCATCAAATCTATTTAAAACAGAATTATCAGCAATTGAATAGGCAGCGACTAAACCATCTTTTTCGCGATCTTCGGGAACATGAGCTACCCCTAATTCATGGATTTTATGAGGACTCAGTTTCGTTACATCTTCATTGTTAATTTCCACAGTTCCAGAATCAATTTTTCTTAATCCTGTTATTGCTTGCACTAATTCTCTTTGCCCATTTCCTTCTACCCCTGCAATTCCAACAATTTCACCAGCTCTAACCTCAAGAGTTAAATCTTTCACTGCAGTTAGTTTTCTATCATCTCGCACGTTTAAATTCTTAACTTGTAATACAACTTCTTTAGGAGTTGCTAGATCTTTTTTTACATCTAGCACCACACTTCGACCAACCATCATGGTTGCCAATCCTTCTTGATCTGTGTCTTTTGGTCTTGCACTTCCAACTACTTTGCCATTTCTAAGCACAACAACTCGATCTGCAATTGCTAAAACTTCACGAAGTTTATGGGTAATGAAAATTACCCCTACCCCTTTTTCTGCAAAACCTTGCATAACTTTTAATAATTCATCTGTTTCTTGGGGGGTTAATACCGCGGTTGGTTCATCCATAATCAAAATATCTGCTTTACGATAAAGCATTTTCAGAATTTCAACTCTTTGCTGCATACCCACTGGCAAATCTTCAATTCTTGCTTTGGCATCAACTTCCAAACCGTACTTAACTGATAATTCTGTTACTTCTTTTTCAGCTGCGACTAAATCAAATTTGATTCCTTTGGTTTTTTCTGCCCCTAACGCAATATTTTCAGCCACAGTCATAACTGGCACTAATTGAAAATGTTGATGCACCATGCCAATGCCCTTAGCAATAGCTTCTGCTGGGGAATGAAAATCAACTTTTTGACCCTTGATGAATAACTCGCCACCATCTGAACCATAGAGACCATAAATCATTTTTACTAACGTTGATTTACCAGCACCGTTTTCGCCTAATAGTGCAAGAATTTCACCCTTTTCCAGAGTTAATGAAACATTGTCATTAGCTAAAACTCCAGGAAATTTTTTAGTTAAATTTTTAGCTTCAATCAAATATTCAGTCAAAATTAGCCCTCCTTTGTATAAGGCTGGCCCGCTGCCGCAGGTGGTCTTACTCTTCCTACCGCTATTGATAACACGATTAAGGTCATCACAAAAGGTAGCAAGTTAACAAATTGTTGTGGAATATTTATAACTTCATCAGCTTGCAATTGACTCGCGATTGCTGTTGATAAACCAAAAAATAGTGCTGCAGCTAGAGCTCCCATTGGATTCCAGGCACCAAAGATCATGATTGCTAAGGCTAAGAATCCTCGTCCAGCAGTTAATCCTCGAGCAAATGTTCCGGCGGCTTCTAAAGCTAAGAATGCACCAGCACATCCTGCTAAAGCTCCGGCAAGAGTTACGTTCATCATTCGTACTCTGGTGACATTAATACCTGCGGCATCTGCAGCACTTGGGTATTCACCAACTGATCTACTTCTTAAACCCCATCTGGTTTTGAAAATTGCATAATTTACAGCTAAGACAATAAACAGTGTGGCAAGAGCGAACAAACCATTTCTAAAAAATACTGGTCCAATTAATGGAATGTCACTCAAGATCGGGATTGAAACCACAGGCATTAATTGTGGAAGAGTTTTACCGGGAGCATAGAAAAACGAAGTCAATCCTGCAGCAACAATGTTTATTACCACCCCGGCAATAATCTGATCCATCTCCCATTTTACTGCTGCCACAGCTAAGAATGCGCCCATTAATAAACCTGCGCCTATCCCAATCAACATTCCTAAATAAATATTTCCAGTTATCACTGAACCAAAAAAGCTAGCAAATGCCGACATAAGCATTTGGCCTTCGATGCCAATATTTACAACGCCAGTTCGCTCACCAATAATTCCTACCATCGCAGCCAGAACTAAAGGGACCGCGTAGCCCCACCCGAAAACTAAAACTGAAGTAGTTTTAATTTCGTCAAGGAAATATAAAACGTAAGCAATTACCGTTACTAGGCCAAGAGTTATAACTGGTTTTTTATTATCTTTAATAAAATCCAACATTAGTTACCCCACCCACTTGTGACATTTGCTGATTTTTGAGCTTTTCCTTTAAACAAGTACTTCGCCAAGATTGGTGCCGAAACCAGCAATAAAGTTATAGCTAATAAAACGTCAACGATTTCAGGTTCAATTCCAGTTTCAAACTGTAAAGAAGCGCCCCCGGCTCGAAGCGTTCCAACTAAAATTGCGGCTGGAATTGTGGCCAAAGGATTTGCTCTTGCCAAAAGAGCAATTGTAATTCCATCAAAACCTAATCCTGCATTAAATGCTGGTTCAAATCGGTAAGTGATTCCTAATGTTTCTATTGCTCCGCCAAGTCCTGCCAGGCCACCACTGAGCAACATCCCAGTAACAACCATTAGTTTCATGTTTATCCCTGCATAAGTTGCAGCAAACTTATTCTTTCCAACTGTATTAAATCTGAAACCTGCAGTAGTTTTGTTAAGCATCCAAGAAACCAATAAGCAGATAATTAGTGCCAAAATGAAACCAAATGGAATCACTCCGATGTTTGGTAACACTGCAGTTTCGGCAATCTTTTTAGTTCTCTGTAATGATTGATCTGGTTCTTTGAAAGGATTACTTACTAGGTAATCCAAAATACCAATTGCAATACTATTTAACATAATTGTTGAAATAACTTCGTGCACGCCTCTATAAGCTTTTAAAATTCCTGCTATTCCTGCCCAAATTGCTCCAACTATAATTCCGCAAGTAAGTGCAACTAAAACGTGGAAAATTGGTGATAAATTTGTAATATAAATTCCCGCTAAAGCTGAGGCAAGTGCTGCAGAAATTAATTGGCCTTGCGCTCCAATATTAAAAAGTCCAACTCTTAAACCAACTGTTACAGCTAATCCTGCTAAAACTAAAGGTGTTGTCTTTTGAAAAGTTCTTAACAATCCATCAGAATCAAACCACGCTTCAGAAAAAATTGCTTTATAGGCTACTAGTGGATTAACGCCTTGCAGCAAAATTAAAATACCGCCCAAAACAAAAGCTACAAAAATTGCAGCAATTGGTACAACTATTGTTTGATTACGAACAAAGAAACCTAATTTATTTTCTTGCTTTGTGTCAGTTAGCGTCAATTAGATTCCTCCTTGTCTAGTTATGAAAGTGGGACGCAATAGAAATTGCGTCCCACTGACATTCTGTCCTTAATTAACTGATTTGACTAGAGAGTCACGCCAGTCTTTATTGAACCGTCTTTCAATCCAGCTACAATTTCTGCAACCTTTGCTTGGATATCAGCAGAAACTGCTGAAGCCAAATCATGGTAGTCAGCTAGACCGGTAGTTCCAACGAAATTTCCGCCCTTGATGCTTCCGTCAAATACAGCTTTTACTAGATCTGCTGTTCCTTCTGACAGACCTTTCATTGCTGATGTAACTAAGCATGGTTGTGCTTCTGGAACAGTTCCCCATTGATCAGTGTCAACACCGATACAGAAGATTGAAGTTCCGGCACCTTCAGCTTTTGCAATTTCAATTAATGCACCGTTACCAGTTCCGCCACCTGCACCGAAAATGATGTCTGCACCTTGTGAAAGTTGCTTCTTAGCTTCTGCTGCTCCCCATACAGGATCACCGAAACCGTTGTCGGCTGGTGGATGGTAAACAGTTGTAACTTTAACGCCTGCGTTTGCAGCAGTTGCTCCAGCTTCAAATCCCTTAGCGAATAGTTGTACTGGTGGGATTTCCAAACCTAGAACTGATCCAAGTTTGTTGGTCTTTGTTAGCAATCCTGCTAAGTAACCTGCTGCGTAACCTGCTTGATCTTCAGGGAAAATCAAACCTGTTAAGTTTGCAACTTCTTCACCTTGGAATTGATCCACACCGATGAACTTGGTGTTTGGATTTTCTTTTGCTGCTGCAACTGATGCTTCTGCCATCAAGAAACCAACTGTGACGATTACGTCATAGCTCTTGTCGGTGAATTGCTTCATGTTTGCTGCATAGTCTTTTGTATCGGTTGTTTCGATGTACTTAGCGAAACCGCCAACTTCAGCTGCTGCTGCTTTAGCACCTTCCCATGCGGATTGGTTGAATGACTTGTCATCAACCTTGCCGATGTCGGTTACTAAACCAACGCAGAAGCTTTCAGCTGCTGCGCAGTTTGAATCATCTAATGCAGCTGCTGTATCTTCTGCTGCTGTATCAGTTGATCCACTGCTGCAAGCTGCTAGTACTAACGCAAGAATTGAAATTCCTGCTAATGTGCGCATGCGCTTCATTAACTAGTGCTCCCTCTTTTTATTGTTCGCCCCATTTTGGGAACGTTTGATTACCAGTAGTTTTCACTGCCGATAGTGAAGACACTACGCCAAATATGGGGAATTATTTCTATATTTATGGGTGAATTTCATTACGTGATGAAAGCGTTATGAAACTTCTGTTACTAGTGTGAACTGAGTTTTAAGAGATGCGATCCAGGATGATTTTTCGCTTTTCTTTCGGCTCAGAGCCCATAGTGAAGGCATTTTCTAGTGCAGCTTTGGCAAGAGGCAATCTGGAAGCATCATCGATGTGTAGTTCGAGAACTGGTTGATCTTTTTCCACATAATCGCCTTCTTTGGCCAAACAAATAATTCCTGCTGTCTTGGAAACTGAATCTTCTTTCTTTTCTCTACCCGCACCTAATCTCCACGCAGCTAATCCAATTGCATAGGCATCAAGATTGGTGATGTAGCCAGCTTTTGTTGCAACCACATTTTCTTTGTTGGTGGCAACTGGGATTTCTATTTCAGGATCTCCCCCTTGGGCAATAATCATTTTCTTCCAAATTTCAAATGCGGAACCATCTTTCAATCCTGTTGCTGGATCTTTCTTGATTCCTGCTAATTCCAACATTTCTTTTGCTAAAGCCAAAGTTATTTCAATAACATCTTGAGGTCCTTTGCCATTTAAGACATCAATTGATTCACTTACCTCTAAAGCATTTCCCACTGCTTGACCAAGGGGTGTATCCATTTGGGTAATCAGAGCAACGGTTTTAACTCCCGCTTTATTACCGATTTCAACCATAGTCTCAGCTAATTGTTTGGCTTTTGAGAAATCTTTCATGAAAGCACCTCGACCTGCTTTTACATCTAAAACTAAAGCTTGAGTTCCTTCAGCAATCTTTTTACTCATAATTGACGAAGCGATTAGGGGAATACATTCCACGGCACCAATAACGTCTCTGAATGAATACATCTTTCTATCGGCAGGAGCTAAACCAGAACTTGCTGCAGTAATAAAAACACCAACGTCTTTCAATTGTTTAATCATTTGATCATTTGACAGCGTGATATTAAATCCAGAAACAGATTCCATTTTGTCTAAAGTTCCACCAAATGTTCCTAATCCTCGCCCCGAAAGTTGTGGAACTGCTGCACCGAAAGATGCAACCAAAGGACAGAGGGGAAGAGAAATCTTGTCGCCGACTCCGCCAGTGGAATGTTTATCAACTGTTGGTTTACCTACACTTGATAAATCCAAAATTTCGCCACTTTTGACCATGGCGTCAGTCCAAACACTTAATTCTTCTTTATTTAAACCTTGAAAGAAAACTGCCATCAGAAAAGAACCGGCTTGTTCATCAGGAATTTCATTCTTGGTAAACGCGTTGATAAACCAACGGATTTGCTCTTCAGTTAGTACTCCACCATCACGCTTTGCATAAATCAAATCTTGAAAGTTCATGCCACACTCCAACCACCATCAACGCTAACAGAAATTCCTGTTACCCCTGATGCCTCATCACTTAATAGGAACAAAACAGACTTAGTCACTTCACTGGCACTGACAGGTCTTTTCATGGGAGATCTTTCATTCCATTTCTTTAAACCTTCTGGCCAAGATTTATCTAATCCATCTCGATCAACTAAACCTGGAGCAACTGCGTTACATCTAACACCTAATGCTGCTAATTCAACAGCTGCTAATTCTGTGTATCGAGTTAAGGCAGCTTTACTTGAGGCATACAAAGAGTGATTTGGAAAGGGGTGCTCTGCTTCTATGGAGGTAATATTTACAATCGCATTTCCTGGTTTAAAAATATTTAAACAGGCTTTAACAATTGCTTGTGGAGCCAAGACGTTTGTGAACATGATTGAATTCATGACTTTCTCATCCATTGGATCTGAGGGATCTAGACTTTGATCAGCTGCATTATTAACTAAATAATCAATTGTAGAAACCTGCTTTAATACTTCGGATACTAATTTCTCTGCAACTAAATCAAGATTTCCAGTTGATAAATCACTTTGAACACTGAAAGCTTTTCCACCTTTTTGTTCAATTTGGGCCACAACTTCTGCTGCGCCTTTTTTATTATTGTTGTAATGAACCACAACTTGGGCGCCTTCGTTTGCTAATTGCAAGGCAATTTCTTTACCTAAACCAGAACTAGCACCTGTAACAAGGGCAACTTTGTTGCTGAATCTATTTGTCATTTGGCACTATGAATTCTGGCTTCACTTATTACTTGATTCATATCAACTTTGGTAGAAATTCGGTCCACAATTACAGGATCTCCTGCGACTAAGACGTGCACCACATCACTTCGACCAGCGGCATAAACAAGTAATCCGTGTGGGTCTCCCACTGGGACAAGATGTGGTTGATCAAGATCTAACACAATTAAGTCTGCGTCCTTGCCAACTTCAACGGTTCCGATTCGATCTTGCATTCCAAGAGCTAGTGCTCCGCCATAAGTTGCTGCTCTAACAACTTCAGCTACTGGAATTGCTGCGGCATCTTCTGTAATTAGGCGAGCTAAGTTTGCTGCTGATCTCATTACATTCCACATATCTAAATCGTTACTTGATGAACAACCATCTGTTCCCAGTGAAACATTTATTCCTTTTTCTTTGGCTTTTACCCACTCAAAGGCACCACTGGCAAGTTTTAGATTGGAACCAGGACAGTGAGAAAGACTGACCTTATTTTCTTTAATAATGTTTCTATCGTCATCAGTTAATTTAACTGCGTGAGCAAAAACTGCGTTATCCAAAGCTTGGGCGTCTTGCAATACTTTTGTGGGAGTTTTACCATGTCGTTTTATTACATCTTCATTTTCGGCTTGATTCTCAGAAATATGAGTATTAAAAATTGCTCCTATTTCTTTAGCCACCTTCGCAACTTCAGCTAAATGTTCTGGGGAAACTGTGTAAGTCGAATGTGGTTGAGCCACTAGCGGTGCATACGCTCCACCGATTTCTTTGATAACTTTGGGCCAATTTCTTAAATGCTCAATTCTTTTATCCCATTCCAGTCCATCTGGACCTGCAAAATCAAAAAATACTGGACCAATTAAATGTCTTAACCCAACTTCAACAGCACCTTTATGTGCCATGTGCGGATGCAAATACATATCTAATGTGCAAGTTGTGCCACCAAGTAAAGCTTCTAATGCTCCTAATTTGGCACCAATATAAGTTCCTTTTTCATCCATAATTCTTGCTTCTTCAGCCCACACTTTTTCTAAGAAACCTTGCAAATCAACATCTTCAGCGACTCCTCGTAAAAGTGTCATTGGTGTATGAGTGTGAGTATTAATAAGACCTGGCATTACTAAATGGTGTGAACAATCTATAACTTTGCTGGATTGCCATTGATTTTCTTGATCAATTGGCACAATGCCAAATATTTTCTCATCCTTTACAGCAATACTTACATTTCTTAAAACTGACGCTTGTACATCAACTACAACTACATATTGAGCATTATGAAGAATTAAATCAACTTGAGTTGCCATAGTTATTGCGCCAAAATCTTTGTAGCTTCATCAAGAACTTGAACTACTTGAGCAGCGGAGGTTTCTACCACTTTTTGCACATCTTCCATAGTTATTTCTTCGTTGCTTAATCCTGCAGCAGGATTTGCCACAATACAAATTGCTGCATATCTCAATCCTTTTTCAACAGCTAAAACAACTTCAGGAACACCTGTCATTCCCACCATGGTTACACCCATTTGTTTGGCCATTTGAATTTCAGCTTTTGTTTCAAATCTTGGACCTTCAAAACCACCATAAATTCCACCCTCAGAAATGGAAATATTTAGATTCTTACAACTCTTGATAAGTACATTTCTTAAATCCTGGTTATAAGGGTTTGTCATGTCAACATGATTTACTCCTTCTTCCCCGTCAAAGAAGGTAGAAATTCTGTTTTTTGTAAAATCAATAAAATCATCAACTACTTGTAAACCACCTACCGGAACATTTTCATCTATTCCGCCGCAAACATTTACTGCCAGAACATCTTTAACCCCTAAATCAACTAAGGCTTGAATATTTGCTCGGTAGTTAACTTTGTGCGGTGGAACAGAATGCTTAGTGCCATGTCTGGTTAAAAAGTAAGTTATTCGATCATGCCAAGTACCTTTAGTTACTTGGGCTTGACCATATTTTGTTTCAATTACTTTAACTTCAGGATTTTTTAAAGCTGAGATTGAATAAAAACCTGTTCCAGCAATTATTCCTAATGGTTCTTTCATTTATTTTAAATGACTTCCATCAAATGCATCCGGTAGTAATTCCTTTAACTTCTTTGGACCATCGTTGTGATCAATTATTAATTCCCCGCCACCATGTTCTTGTAACAATTGGCGACATCTGCCACAAGGTAGCAAAATTCCAGGTTCAGGTCCCACACAAGAGAATGCAACCAGTCTTCCTCCGCCAGTTAAAGCAAGTTGTGAAACTAATCCACATTCAGCACAAAGCGTTAAACCATAGGATGCGTTTTCAACATTGCAACCAGAAACGATTCGACCATCATCGACTAGTGCAGCGGCACCCACTGGAAATTTTGAGTAATTTGCATAAGCATTCTTTTGGGCTTTTTTTGCTTCACTACGAAGCAGTTCCCAATCAATATTTTGATTCACCATGGTGCTCCTAAGACTACGCCGGAGGAAGTTTAATTTCAAAACACGACTGTAAAATTGTGGCGGTGGACCATGAGATGTTAAGCACCTCAGGGGTGAACTTCCCCTTTGACTGCTGTGCCGATATTCAAAGTTAAAGACAATCAATTTATCTAGAGATATAGTAGAAATACGAGTCAAATCTTGGAGAAAAATTGTTTAAGAAAGTATTAATATCCATTTCATTAATTGGATCTCTGGCGTTAACTGCTTGTGGATCGGCAACAAATTCAATGGGAATGTCTGACTCTTCCCTTAGTTCTGCACCTGCAACAGGCGACATGATGGTTGAAAACAAAACTGCTCTAGATCGATCAATTATTAAAACTTCTTCTTTAAGTATCAGGGTTAAGAATGTAGAAAAAGCAATCACCCAGGCTCAAGATTTGGCAACTCAATTTAAAGGTCGAGTCGATGACTCTTCTCAATATAAAAATCCTGGCAGTGACGAATCACTAAGTGCCAATTTAACAATCAGAGTTCCATCTGCAAATTTGGAGAAAGCACTTCAATCATTCAAAGATTTAGGTGATGTTGAATCATCATCGATATCGGCAACTGATGTGACCTTACAAAAAGTGGACCTTGATGCTCGTGTTTTGGCGTTAACTACTTCTATAGATCGTTTTAAACAACTCATCTCCGCAGCGACTAACACCTCTGATCTCATTGCTGCCGAAACTGCGCTTGCAGAAAGGCAAGCAGAATTAGATAGTTTGACTGCTCAATTGAAATATTTATCAGAACAAGTTGATATGTCAGTTATCTATTTAGCTTTACTTCCAAATGATTCTTTTAGCGCAATTAAGCCAATTGGTTTCGTGGCTGGAATTGAAAAGGGATTTGTGGCTCTATTAAATGCTGCAGCCAGCCTCACCTCAATTTTAGGCTATTTTATCCCTTGGATAATCACTGTATTGATTGTTGTAGTTGTAGTAAAACTGATTTCCAGGTTTAGACAAAGCCGATAATTAACTAGGCATAATCGGTTAGATAATGCCCAGTGTTCTAGTAATCGGTGAAGCACTCATAGATGTCGTGCACGGCATCGATGGTGGAATAAAAAATATCCCTGGTGGATCTCCTGCCAATACAGCTGTTGCACTGGCGCGACTTGGCGTTAAAACTTTCATGAAAGCCAGAACATCAAAAGATAATTTTGGGATAGAAATAAGAAATTACTTGACTAATCAAAATATCAATTTAGATTATTCTTTAATTGTAGAAGAACCTTCATCGGTAATTGATGCAATCATTCAAAAAGATGGAACTCCAAAATATGAGGCTGTACTAACAGGGGCAGCTGACTTTGGCTGGACGACTGAGGAATTGAAGAAAGATTTTGATAACGATATAAAAATTATTCAACTAGGTTCACTGACTTCCTACATTGAACCTGGGGCAAGCAATGTTGAAAAGTGGTTTTCTCACTTAAGAGAATCTGGCAAATATTTGCTAACTTTTGACCCAAACATTAGACATCCCTTAGATGGTCAAACAGAAACAGCAGTTAGAAATCGTGCCAAAATTTTAACAAGTCTTGCCCACGTGGTGAAAGCTAGCGATGAAGATCTGCGGTGGATAAATCCTGATAAATCTCCGCAAGATTCAGCACTAGAAATACTCAAAAATGGGGCAGTACTTGTTGTTGTAACTTTAGGAAAAGATGGAGCATTTGCTATTAATAGAGAACAAGAATTTATTGAAGTCTCCACTCCTGAAATTAACGTCACAGACACCATTGGCGCAGGTGATACCTTTGCTGCTGCTTTAATAACTCAAATTTTGGAAAAACAAATATTTGATGAAACTTCACTATCCAAATTGAATAAAACAGATTTAGCACAGATCCTGAGTAACTCTGCTTTGACTGCATCCATAACTTGTTCGAGACAAGGCGCTAATCCTCCTCATCGCCACGAAGTAACTTGGTAACATAAGTAATCCACCTAGGGAGATAAAATGACAACACTTAGCGCATCGCCATTCATCGTTGATTCCATCTGGCACAAAACTCGTACTTCAGCTTTAGCTCAAATTTCTGCTTTAACAGCCATAACTGTTTTAAGTGCTCAAGTTATAATTCCCCTTCCCTTTACTCCCGTGCCTTTAACTATGCAAACTTTTGCAATACTTTTTGGTGCTGCAGCAATCGGACCGTTTAAATCATTGATTGCACAATTTGCCTATTTATCTTTAGCAGCACTTGGTTTACCTGTGTTAGCTGGTGATAGAGGTGGCATCGAAGCAATTTTTGGTGCGACAGCTGGATACCTTTTCGCTTTCTTGTTAGCAAGTTTTGTTGTTGGAAAACTTGCCAGCAGAATCACTACCAAAAGATTTCAAGGTGTTTTACTTGGCTACTTGGTAGGAAGTTTGATCATTTATGCCATGGGTGCAACCTGGTTAGCTATTTATACAGAAAAAGGTTTTTATTACGCGCTGTTAAATGGAGTAGTTCCATTCCTAATTGGTGATGCAATCAAAGCTTGCCTAGCTGCATCTTTACTACCAATTTCTTGGCGTTTAATTAATAAATAATTAATGGATTTATTTGTAGCACTACTTGCAGGTATGGCAAGTGGCTTTCTTAATGTTGTTGCTGGTGGTGGTACTTTAATTGTTTTTCCAACTTTGGTTGCATTAGGACTTTCCCCTTTAGTGGCAAATGTGACTGCGGCAGTTGGTGTTTTTCCAGGATCACTCGCAGGTAGTTGGACTTATCGAAAGGTTTTAAAAGAACAAAAACAACTAGCTTTAATAGCAGTGGTGTTGATGCCGATTTTTTCAATTATTGGCGCTTTATTGCTGCTACTTCTACCAGAAAGAAATTTTGAATTGATTGTGCCATTCCTGATTGGTGGTGCTGGTATTTTGATCGCAATTCAACCTTTAGTTTATAAATTATTTCCCAAAAACAGTTACAAACTAAACTACAAAGTAATAATTCCTGGGTTTGTTGTGGCAGGAATCTATGTCGGATACTTTGGTGCCGGCACCGGAGTAGTACTACTGGCCATATTTGGAATAGCTGGATTATCAAATATTCAACAAGCAAACGGAATAAAAAATCTTGGTTCCGGAACCGGTAATGCCATAGCAGCATTGCTGTTTGTATTTTCTGGTTTAGTTGTTTGGGAAACTGCAATTTCAGTTGCCATTGGCTCAATTCTAGGAGGAATTTTAGGAGGACGATTTGCTCAGAAACTTGATGCTTCCTACTTTAGAATAATCATTTTGTTTGTTGCCGTGATTGCCTCAATTTATTTATTTATTAAAAACTCTTAATATTTCTGCCCACTTTCCAGCCCATCTGTTCACTTAAACTCATAGCATCAATTCTTAAATACCAAATTTGCTTGAAAGCATTTATGCCATATTTAGCTCCATGTTCAAATCCTGCCATCATCCCTATTAGAGCTGGGTTTTCAGATTGATTGATTTGTTTGCGCATTTCATTTAAACCAGAAATCTTATTGGCCTTTGTGACTGTTTCATAGCTAATAAGCAATGGTGGAAAAATTGAGAAATCTAATTGGGTGACTGGGATTCCTAGAGTATTTGTCAAATTAATAGATACTTCATATACGGTTTTATGGTTAGCGCATAACAGAAGTGCTAATAGCATGGGATTTATTTGTTCTGAAATATTTGTATTAATAGTTTTAATGCCAGGTCTTTTGAATCTCCACAGCGGATAGTTCTTCATAAAATCTGTACAGACACTATTTTTATCAGCCAAATGATTGATGCCGTGATAAAGATTGGGGTGATTTACTACAGTTTCCCATTCTTTAGCACATTTAAGTAAACACTCAGATATTCCTGTAACAGAAAGTTTTTGTGATTTCTGAGTGCTATTTATTAGGGCATCTAGGGCAAATAGGGTCAGCTGAAAGTTGTGTGAAACAACTGAATCATAAGGCGGGGAGCAGATTCCCCACTCACCATATTGTTGATTGATATTTTCTTTAGTTAAACCAGTTATGGCACTTCCCATAACATCACCAATTGCAGCACCCAACAAAGCACCAAGTATTCGATCTTGTCGGGAATTAGCAATTGGTTTGGAGCGAAACAAAGTTCTGGCAACTGGCAACATCTCAGCAACGATCATGTGCACCGCCTTGTTAGGTGAATTATAATTTAACTTGGCAAAGAATTAGTAGTTTTTATTGTTTAATTCGTACCAGATTTGGGACGATGTATTTAGCTATTTTTAAACTAGGGAAAGAATTCCTGCAGAAAAGAAGGCTAAGCCTATTCCTAAGAATTGAATACCAGTTAATTTCTCTTTCAAGAATGCTGTGGCCAAGATGACAGTGGCAGCCGGATATAAGGAAGCGATAACAGCTGCGATAGATAAGTATCCTTCGAATGTTGCTAAAACAAAAACTGCATTGGCTGTGGCATCAAGTGCTCCCGACAAAATTACGAGAGCAAAAAGATTTGAATCATAACCTGATCTGAAGTTTTCTGATTTTTTGTAAACGAAATATCCAATTACTAGAATTGATGACATTAATCTGGCAAAAACTAGTGGCCACATCCCATTATTTGAAGCAGCTAAACCAACCAGGCTTAAGAAAGTTCCGATCAAGAGCCCTGAAATAATTGCTAACAATAAGCCTTTTCGACTTACCACCAATTTTCCACCGGTTGGGGAAGTTTCCATACTCACCAAAACTACTGAAATTATCGCGATTGAAATTCCTAACCAAGCGATCCAACTTAATTTCTCGCCCACAATTAATCCCATTGCTATGGGAACTAATGTTGAACAAGCTGCAGTAACTGGACTCATTACACCCATGGGGCCTATCGCTAAAGCTAAATACAAACTTCCCATCGCAAGAATTCCTACCACTCCTGCAAGTGAGCCAATAAATAAACCGTTGAGAGTTATCTCGCCTGGAAGCATAACTGCATAAATTAGTAAGAACAGTAATCCCACTGGATAGGACAAAACCAGAACTTTATTTGCAGGTATTTTCTTGGATACGAATCCACCAAAGAAATCGGCAGTTCCCCACATCAGACTTGAGATAAGTGCCAAGAACGCTGCCATGGAAATAACTTAGCGCACGTCTGGCAAAATGAAGGTATGGCTCTAATTTTGACCGATACATTTAACAGTGATTTTAAAGTCCATGAATTAATTACTGCATTAAAAGATGTTGAGTTTCATAGAGAAAGAGCAAAATCTAAGAGTTTAAAGAAATTAGAATGTGATAACTCTAAGCATGATCAACTTAATATTTCACGACAAATAGATTTTGATATACCAGTGTCAGCACAGAAATTAGTTTCAAACCCTATTTCTATTTTAGAAGAATGGGATTTTAATCTTGATGAATCTGTTGATATTTTGTTATCCATAACAAATATTCAAACAACAGTAAAAGCACACTTAAATTTTGAAGAAAATTCTATGACGGTGGTAAATGTTAAGTCTGTGGTTGATTCTAAAATATTCTTGATGAGTTCTTTTGTTGAAGAATTTGTGTCCAAATATTGGAAAAAAACTTTAACTGAAGATTTTGCTATTCTAAATGAATGGATTAAAGCTTAATCGAGCTTTTCATTAAATATTGCCTCAAGTTCCATCTTTGTTGAATCGTAATCAACATGTAAAACTCCAATCATTCCCAACTCAGCAGCACCTTTAATGTTATGTGCTAGATCGTCAACAAAAACGGATTCATTTGGTTTTACTTTCAACAATTCAAGTGTGTGGTGATAAATTTCTGCGTCGGGTTTTCTCATCCCCACTTCCCCGGAAATAATAACTTCATCAAACATGTCATCCCACCCATGTCTTGGATAATTATTACCCCAAGAATTAGACAAAAGAGCTGTCTTAATTCCTTTCTTTCGAGCACGATGTACTAAACCATTCATATCTGGTGCATGCTCAAAAAATTGAAACATTCGGTCAAGCAACCCTGTGGGATTAACTTTGATATTTCCAAGTGTCAAAAGTGCGTGAGCTAGTTCGACTTCAAAATCTGGTACAGACATCTCACCTTTTTCGAGAGCGTGAATGGGATTTATTCTTAATTCTTTTTCAACTTCAGGTCCTAACCACTCATTGAAAACTTTGTAGTAAACGTCTAAATCAATATTTTCTTGACCGGTCCAATTAGTAAGCATGTGATCAAGTCCATTGGTGAGCACTCCACCCCAATCAACTATTAATGCTGTGGGTTTCTTTTCAAGAGCTGTCATGAAAATTAGTTTA
>JAEMSA010000021.1 GCA_016463095.1 Candidatus Nanopelagicales bacterium | reverse complement strand
CCAACAATTGGTGAAGCAACTACCCAACCCAACCAACCAGCTCCTGCTTGCATTGCTGCCACGCCATCACCTGGTGTTGGTACACCTTTATATAGATGCCATAACCCTGACACAGTCATCAACATTGCACTTACCCCAATAAATATTCTGGGGCCATCACCTTTTTTAGCTGGATTTCTAAATGTTTGCCAAGCAGCATAAACAAAAACAACAGGTAAAAATATTGTTAAGCTACCAACTGCGCCACTTATGATTAATTTGGAATATTTTGTGATAACTGTTTGGGTATCAAACCAACTTTGAGCTGCCACAATGATAGATAAAGCTAATAAAAGTAGTCCTAATCCATCACGTCTTTGTTTATGATCTATTTCTTTAGCTCCATGACCAATGGCACGTGCCACAGCACCAAAAACTTTGGCAATAACACCCCAAGCAATTCCAACTAAAGATAAAAGTCGACCAAATAAAAGCACTAAAGTTCCACCACGTGATTTTCGTGAGGATTTATAATTGCGGGCACGCGAGCGTGCCGGCGTGCTAGTAGCCATAAATAGAGGTTACCCTCGTGTAACACCTGTTACTTGAGTATCACCAGCGACTTTTAGTGCGTGTCGTTACTTCTGACCCAAATTATTAGGTTTAACCCTGAAAACCAGCTTCTCTATGTGATCCATCGCAAAATGGCTTTTCCTTGGAATGGCCACAGCGACATAGTGATTTTGCGGAAGCATCCACTACTTCGGTGGTTACTTCAGTTTCACCTTGTTTGGTGTAATTCAATTCAAAGTCACCTTCAACTCGAATTGATCCATTTGGCTTAACTGTGATCTTTACTTTTTCACTCATTTGTTTCTCCTTATGCTTCAACCACGACTGGGACAATCATTGGTCTTCTTCGGTGTTGATCACTTACCCATTTACCTGTTGTTCTTCTTACAACTTTTTGCAATTGATTAATATCATAAACATTATTCTTCATTGCGTCTTCTAAACTTGCTTTAATAATAGGAATAACATCATCAAACACTGCATCATTTTCCGCAAAACCTCGAGCATGAATTTCTGGGCCAGCCACAACTTTGTTTTCTACCGAATCAACAACCACTACCACAGAAATAAATCCTTCTTCACCAAGAATTCTTCTGTCTTTCAAGGAATCCTCTGCTACCCCACCCACACTGGAACCATCAACAAAAACATAACCACAAGGAACAGCTCCTACAATTTTTGCTTTACGATTATGTAAATCAACCACCATGCCATCAGCAGTGATCACAACGTTTTCTTTCTTAACACCTGTTTTAATTGCTAAGGCCGCATTTGCTCTTAAATGTCTTGGTTCACCGTGAACCGGCATCACGTTTCTTGGTTTCAACAAATTATAAAAATAAAGTAATTCTCCACTGGCCGCATGTCCTGAAACGTGAACTTTAGCATTACCAGAATGAACAACATTGGCACCTTGTTTAGTTAAACCATTAATTACTCTATTGACAGAGTTTTCATTACCAGGAATTAACGATGATGCCAAAATTACTGTGTCGCCATCACCAATTCTGATTTTGTGATCAAGTCCTGCCATTCTCGATAACGCAGCCATAGGTTCACCTTGAGAACCAGTAGTAATTAAAACAACTTCGTTATCTGCATAGTTTTCAATGTCGTCAATGTTAATAGTCGCATTAGGTGGGATTGTTAAATAACCTAAATCTCTTGCTACTCCCATATTTCTAACCATTGAGCGACCCACAAAAGCAACTTTTCTTTTGTTTTGTTTAGCAGCATCAATAATTTGTTGCACTCGGTGGATGTGGGAAGCAAAACTTGCCACAATTACTCTTCTAGGTGCTCGAGACATTATTGCTTCAATAACTGGTGCAATATCTTTTTCTTGCGGAACAAAACCTGGAACTTCTGCATTTGTGGAATCAACTAAAGCTAAATCAACACCTTCATCACCTAAACGCGCAAATGTATTTAAATCTGTGATGCGTCCATCAAGAGGCAATTGATCCATCTTGAAATCCCCGGTATGAATAAGGGTGCCAGCACCTGTTTTTATACTCAAAGCTAAAGCATCAGGAATGGAATGATTTACGGCAATAAATTCAACACTGAATTCACCAATTTTTTCAACATCGCCTTCTTTAACCATTCTTAAATCTGATTTAATTCGATGTTCTTTTAGTTTTTCTGCCAATAATGCAAGTGTTAATTTTGATCCATAAATAGGAATGTGTGGTGCTTCTCTTAACAGATAAGGAACACCTCCTATGTGATCTTCATGAGCATGAGTCAAAATAATGGCTTTAACTTTTTGCCATTTATCTCTTAAGTATTCAAAGTCAGGCAAAATCAAATCAACACCTGGTTGATTTTCTTCTGGGAATAAAACACCAACGTCAACAATGACGATGTCCTGGTTGTACTGCATGACGGTCATGTTTCGACCAATTTCACCAATCCCACCTAAGGGAATGACTCGGAGAGTTTCCGGCGCTAATTTATTTGGCAGCGGAAACTCGTGGGTAGTTAATGTCAAATCTTTATTCCTCCGTCGAGCAAATCTGCTCTTAATTGTGTTATTTGTTTTTCGTCAGCATCGACGAGTGGCAAACGGGCTGCGCCTGCCGGTAATCCTTGTAAACCAAGTGCTGCCTTAATTGACATCACACCTGGCATTCGACTCATCACCCCTGTGTAAACAGGAAGAAGTCCTTGATGAATTTCTAAAGCTTTTTTATGATCTCCGGCAAAAAATGCTGCAGCCATCGCTTTTAATCTATCGGCAACTAAATGTCCACAAACGCTGACAAAACCAATTGCTCCAATTGAAAGCAGCGGCAGATTTAGTGCATCTTCGCCTGAATACCAAGCAAGATCAGTTTTCTTGATTACGTAAGAAGCTAATTCTAAATTGTTTTTTGCATCTTTATTTGCCACAATATTTTTGTGTTCACTCAATCTGATTAAAGTCTCAGATTCAATTGGCACACCCGCTCTTCCTGGAATGTCATAGGTCATTAATGGTAAATCAGTTGCATCAGCCACAGTTTTAAAATGTGCATAAACACCTGCTTGGGAGGGTTTGTTGTAATAAGGAGTTACTACTAAAACACCATGTGCGCCTAGTTTGGCTGCATCTTTTGCTAATCCAACAGTGTGCGCGGTGTCATTACTTCCAACACCAGCTACTACTTTGGCTTTATTGCCAACTGCATCTAATACAGCTTTTAAAACCTGGTTTTTTTCAATTTCAGTTGTGGTCGCAGACTCACCAGTTGTGCCATTAACAACAATTCCATCATTGCCAAGGGCAACTAAATGTTCAGCTAATTTTCCAGCACCTTCAACATCAACACTGCCATCTTTGGCAAATGGAGTAATCATTGCTGTTAATACCGTGCCGAAGGGACGGTGATCATGACTCATGGGATAAAGATTAGCGCTTAGGGAGCGACTCGACCATTCTTGATGAAGCAGTCGTGAGTAATTGGCATAATTTTTGCAAAATGTTCTTCATACTTCTCAGCAACCATTTCAATTTCTCGTTGTGGATAGGAAGGAAAATGGGAACCTTCCGCAATACGGCGCAAAGACAAGAAGTTCATTAAAGCTCTGGAATTCATAGTTACATAAGCACTGGAATAAATAGTTACCGGTAATACTCCCCGAGCAACTTCTCTGGCAACTCCTGCGTCCAACATTTTTTCATAACTAACATAAGCACTTTCACAAGACTTCTTGAACTCAACTTCGCTTAATTTATATTGTTCTGCTGTTCCTGGTTCAAAAGTATAAGAACCAGTTTTTCCAACTTGTTGTAAGTTTCTGGAAGTATTTGGGAAATAAAATTCTGGATCAAGTTGGCGATATCTGCCAGATTCTTCGTTGTAAGAAGCAATGCGATGGCGCATATGTTCACGCCAAACAAAAATTGGAGCCTTGACATAAAAAGTAAATATTGAATGTTCAAAAGGTGTGCCGTGTCTTTCACGCATTAAAAAATTAACTAAGCCCTTGTGCTCACTTGCGTCTTGATTTTTTCCAGCATCAACATTTGATCGCTCCCCTGCTGTTGAAACTCGAGCAGCCCAAACCACATCAGAATCCGAAGCAGAATGTTTCACCAATTCAACGGTTACATCGCTTCTGAATTTTAAGGGAATAGATGGTGTGGAGGAGTTAGTCACAAAAACGCACGATACCGTTTACCTACGATGAAAATCTCCCCACACGCGCGACGCTCCACTGTGACCCGTAACGCAATTGGGGTTGGACTTGCTACTGGGGTTTATGGAATCTCATTTGGAGCATTAGCTGTTACTAGTGGGTTTAGTTTTGCTCAAACCCAAGTTTTAAGTTTAGGTCTTTTTTCTGGTGCATCACAATTTGCTGTGGTGGGAATTTTTGGTGCAGGCGGCGGAGCGATAGCTGCCATTGCAACTTCTTCGCTGTTGGGAGTTCGAAATGGACTTTACGCATTAAGTCTGGCCAGTGTGCTAAATCTTAAGGGCATCAAAAAGATTTTTGCTTCCCAAATAACTATTGATGAATCAACTGCTATGGCTATTGCTAACAATGATGATGAAGAAATGAGTCGTTGGGCTTTTTGGGCAACCGGGATCTCTGTTTTTGTTTTTTGGAATATTGCAACTGCCATCGGTGCCTTTGGTGCTTCATTTGTTGCTGATCCAAAATCACTTGGGTTAGATGCAGCAGTTGGCGCAGCTTTCTTAGCCCTACTTTGGCCAAGACTAATAAATAAACAAATTAGAATTGTGGGAATTCTTGCCGGTTTACTTGCAATTGGCTTGACTCCATTAGTGCAGCCAGGAATACCTGTACTTGCTTGTGTCTTAATAGCAATTTTTATGGGTTTGAAGAATGCGAGTGATAAATAATGGAAGCTCGTTGGGTAGCCGTAATTGCATCTTCGGTAATTGCTTTCATTCTAAAATTTTCTGGAAACGTTGTACCCGCTAGATATTTAGAACAACCAAAAATAAAGTCAATCACCTCCCTAGTTCCAATTGTTATGCTTTCAGCTTTAGTTGTGGTGCAAACTTTTGCGGCTGGTCAAGATTTGGTAATTGATGCCAGACTTGCTGGCTTAGTGTTTGCGATAATTTTGTTACTAATTAGAGCACCATTTATCGTGGTGGTCTTTGGGGCAGCTGCCTGTGCTGCGCTCTTGCGATATTTTGGTTTAACTAATTAAGTCGTCAATTCCAATAGTTAGTCCTGGTTTTTTGGCAATATTTCTAATTGCTAACAAAACCCCTGGCATAAATGATTCTCTATCAAAAGAATCATGTCGAATAGTTAATGTTTCACCAAGTGAACCAAAAATAACTTCTTGGTGAGCTACTAGTCCTGGCATTCTGACGGCGTGCACTGGAATACCATCAATTTTTGATCCTCTAGCTCCTGGAATTTCTGAAGCTGTGGCATCAGGATTTTTTGCTAGATTATTTGCTTTTCTTTCTTCAGCAATAATTTGGGCTGTTCTAATGGCAGTTCCACTGGGAGCATCAACTTTTTGGGGGTGATGGTATTCAATAATTTCTGCTGAATCATAAAACTTTGTGGCAGCTTTAGCAAAACGCATCATCAATATTGCGCCAATAGAAAAATTTGGTACTAACCGAAGTGATACCCCATTTTTTGTGTCTAACATTTTTTGTAACTGAGCTATTTTTTCTTCAGTAAATCCGGTAGTTCCCACCACAGGTGAAATTCCTGACTCAATTAATAATTCAAGATTCTTCATAACCACATCTGGGGTGGTGAAATCAACGGCGACTTGGGCACCGGAATTCTTTACAATATTAAAATCATCATTTTGATCAATACTTGCAACCAGTTCTAAATCAGATGCATTGGTTATCGCTTTAACAACTTCAGCACCCATACGGCCCTTAGAGCCAAGGACTGCAACTTTAATTGTCATGAAACTAGACTACAAGGTCCTTAAATTGATCCTTGTCATTAAAGCTACCTACTACACAAAGTAAACCTTTTTGTGTGAAAAGTTGTGCTGCTAGCGCCTTAATATCTTGTGAGGTTACTTCATCTATTTTACTTAAAGTCTCATCCAAAGATAAATATTCACCGTAAAGCAATTCACCCTTAGCAATTCTGGTCATACGCGCATTAGTTTCTTCCAAACCTAAAACTAGACCACCTCGTAGCGCACCCTTGCCTCGTTCTAATTCATCATCGGTTATGCCATTTTGAGCCACATCAGCAAATTCTTTCTTAATCAATTCCACAACTTCATTAACTTTTTCTTTTGTGGTTCCGGCATAAACTCCAAATATTCCAGTACCGGTGTAATGGTGTGCGAAAGAATAAACTGTGTAAACAAGTCCTCTTTTTTCTCTAATTTCTTGAAAGAGTCTGGATGACATTCCCCCACCAAGGGCGGCACTTAAAACTGCAATTACGTAACGTTTTTCGTCGTGGCGATCAAGACCTGGAACTCCCCAAACTAAATGAGCTTGTTCAGTGTCTTTCTTCACGACTTTTATGCCAGTACCAACGGTCAATAATTTTTCCGAAGATCTATGAGGTAATGGCTTCACCTCAGACTTATCCCAATCAGTTTTCTCAATTGAGTTGATAATCATGTCAACTGTCTGATTGTGATCAACATTTCCGGCAACAGAAATTATTGTTCTTTCTGGTGAATAATACTTTTTATAAAAACCAAAAACTTGTGCTCTAGTCATCTCTGTTATCGATTTTCTGGTACCAATAATTGGTCTACCAATTGGTTGATCACCTAAAAGTGTTTGTGACCAGTTGTCGTAAACCAATTCATTTGGCTCATCCTCGTGCATAGAAATTTCTTCCAAAACTACGTTTCTTTCTTGATCAACATCTTCTTGGGTGACATTTGAGGAGGTGAGCATGTCAGAAAGTGTGTCAATAACTAATTTCACATCTCTATCTAAAACTTTGGCATGAAAACAGGTGTATTCCTGTGTAGTAAAAGCGTTCATATCTCCACCAACTGCTTCTAAGGAAGAAGAGATCTGCATAGCGGTTCGAGTCGGGGTTCCTTTAAAAAGTAAATGTTCTAAAAAGTGTGCTGCTCCAGCTTCTGGAATATCTTCATCTCTAGATCCGGTGGCAACCCAATAACCAACTGCCGCACTTCTCACAGTGGGAACAGTTTCAGTGATTATTTTTAAACCGGAGGGCAGAATAGTTTGTTGAACTATTCCGCCTCTACCAGTATCTTCTAATGTTTGAGCTGGAAAGCGGTCCATTTTTATTACTCGGACTTATCTGAATTTTCGCCTTCAACAACTGGGATTAATGAAAGTTTTCCTTTAGGATCAATTTCATTAATTTCAACATGAACAGTGTCACCAACGTTGATTACATCTTCAACTTTTTCAACACGTTTGCCGCCAGCCATTTTCTTCAGCTGTGAAATATGTAGCAATCCATCTTTACCTGGGTAAAGATTTACGAAAGCACCAAAGGCAGCAGTTTTAACAACTTTGCCTTCATATTTTTCACCAACTGTTGGAACATGAGGATTAGCAATTCCATCGATCATAGCCTTTGCTTTTTCAGCGGCAACACCATCTGTTGCGCCAATAAACACTGTGCCATCATCATCAATTGAAATTTTTGCACCAGTTTTTTCTTGAATTTCGTTAATCATCTTGCCTTTAGGCCCAATGATTGCGCCAATCATGTCAACTGGAACTTTCACAGAAATAATGCGTGGAGCATATTGACTCATTTGTCCTGGAGCGTCAATTGCTTTTTGCATTACATCCAAGATTGTGGTTCGAGCATCTTTAGCTTGCTTTAATGCTGCAGCTAAAACATTTGCTGGAATGCCATCAAGTTTGGTATCAAGTTGCAAAGCAGTAATGAATTCAGATGTACCTGCCACCTTGAAATCCATATCGCCTAATGCATCTTCAGCACCAAGGATGTCTGTTAAGGCAACATATTCTTGTTTGCCATCAACTTCACCAGAAATTAATCCCATAGCAATTCCACCGACCATTGCTTTTAGTGGAACACCGGCATTAAGCATTGCCATAGTGGAAGCACAAACTGAAGCCATAGAAGTTGATCCATTTGATGAGATCGCTTCTGAAACTTGTCGGATTGCATAAGGAAATTCTGCTCTTCCTGGCAATACTGGAACAAGTGCTCGTTCTGCTAGGGCACCGTGACCAATTTCTCTACGTTTAGGAGTTCCCACTCTTCCGGTTTCACCAGTTGAATAAGGAGGCATGTTGTAGTTGTGCATGTAACGCTTAGTTGTTTCTGGAGACAAAGTATCTAATTTTTGTTCCAAATCCAACATGTTCAAAGTGGTAACACCCAATACTTGGGTTTCACCACGATTAAACAATGCAGAACCATGAGTTCTAGGCAGAATGCTAATTTCTGCTGACAAATCACGTAATTGCACTGGTGTTCTACCATCAATACGGATTTTGTCTCTTAAAACTCTTTCGCGCATAACTTTTTTAGAAACTGAACTAAACGCGGCTTTAATTTCTTTTTCGCGTTCTGGGAATTTCTCAGTTAATGAAGTTAATACTGCAGCTTTAGCTTCGTCTAGCACAGTTTGTCTTTCAACTTTGCCACCGATTTGCATAGCTTTGGAAACAGCTTGAGTTGAAAATGCTGCTACAGCTTCGTAGACATCATCTTGGTAGTCCCTAAATATTGGGAATTCTCTAGTTTCTTTGGCAGCAACTTTAGCAAGTTCTGTTTGAGCGCGACACAATTCTTTGATGAATGGTTTAGCAGCATCAAGACCTTGGGCCACAATTTCTTCAGTTGGTGCAGTTGCTCCACCTTTAACTAATTCAATTGTGTGCTCAGTTGCTTCTGCTTCAACCATCATGATTGCAATATCGCCATCGGGTAGAACTCTTCCTGCTACCACCATGTCAAATACTGCATCTTGCAAATCTGGCCACTTAGGAAATGCCACCCAATGTCCATCAATTAGTGCAACGCGAACGCCACCAATTGGACCTGAGAATGGTAATCCTGCTAATTGTGTTGAAGCTGATGCTGCGTTAATTGCTAACACGTCATATAGAACATGTGGATCTAATGACATAACAGTTACTACAACTTGAACTTCATTTCTTAAACCCTTAACAAATGCTGGGCGAAGTGGGCGATCAATTAATCTGCAAGTAAGAATGGCAGCTTCACTGGGACGACCTTCACGTCTAAAAAATGATCCAGGAATTTTTCCTAGAGCATACATTTTTTCTTCAACATCAATTGTTAATGGAAAAAAATCAATTGAATCTTTTGGTTCTTTACCTGCAGTTGTTGCAGATAAAACCATGGTGTCGTCATCTAAGAATGCTTGAACAGCACCGCCAGCTTGTTGGGCTAGACGTCCTGTTTCGAAGCGGATATTTACTTTTCCAAACGGACCGTTATCTATAACTGCCGTTGCTTTATGTATTACTGGACCCGTCATGGGCTTTCCTCTGTTTTCATTACAGGGGTAATTTGATTAAAAGAAATAAAATAATAATTTTGTCTGACCCGGTCATCGATCGAGATGCACGGAAAAAATATTGCTATTCCGGACATCACTACCGAGGACCGAAGGTCATCTTCGGTTATTTCTTCTAACTAATTACCCGATTGGTTTGTTTATCGAATAATAAATTAAATGAGTTAGCGACGAATTCCCAAACGTTCAATCAAAGTACGGTATCTGTTGATATCAGTTTTGCCTAAGTAGTCGAGTAAACGACGACGACGGCCTACCATTAACAACAAACCACGACGTGAATGGTGATCGTGTTTATGAGTTTTCAAATGTTCTGTCAAATGATTAACACGTTCGGTTAATAAAGCGACTTGAACTTCTGGTGAACCTGTGTCACCTGAATTAGTTGCGTAACTTGTGATTACGCCTGACTTATCGAATTTCTTCTCACTCATTTAATTCTTTTCTCCTTTGTATTTATTCGGGTGCTTAAACAAATGATTTTCATTTGTAAGGATTTCTGTCACGATAAACCGAACACCCGCTCAGTAAATCGTCATTGCCAAGGCTATCAGCCGTTATAGGTGTGACTAGTGAGCCGTCTTGTTTCTTCGACATCCAGGGCCATTTGTGAGACAAGTTCGGCCACTGATTCATATTTCACGGTTTTACGAAGCTGCTTCACGAAATCAAACGAAACCTGTTCCCCATATAAATCAAGATCAGTTCTATCCAAGGCATAGGCCTCAACTCTTTTTTCTTTACCATCAAAAGTGGGATTTGTACCAATTGATATTGCGGCAGGTAAAACTTCATTGGTTTTAGAGCGAACCAGATAGCCTGCATAAATTCCATCTTCGGGAACTGACATTTGAATTGGTGTTTCTAAATTTGCTGTCGGATATCCAAGTTCACGGCCTCTGTGATCTCCGTGAACAACTATGCCTTCAAGGCGTGGAAATCTTCCTAACACAAGTGCTGCTTTATCAACTTCCCCAGTTTCAATGTAATTTCTGGCCCGAGTTGAGGACCAAGGTTCTTTACCATCACTAAATCTTTCAAATACTGCCGTAGTAAAACCATTTGCTTTCCCAAACTCTGATAGATAATTAGTATCTCCTGCTGCTTTATATCCAAATTTGAAATTATCTCCTACCACAACGTGTTGAGCTTTCAAATGATCTACTAAAACTTTTTTCAAAAATTCATCAGGTGAAAGCGCAGCTAATTCTTTATTAAAAGGCAAAACTAAGGTTGCATCAACACCGCATCGTTCTAACAAAGTTAAACGAAAATTAAGTGAAGCAAGTGCTAAAGGTGGTTTACTACCAACTACACCTCTTGGGTGGGGATCAAAGGTTACCGCGATTAGAGAAATTCCTTTTGAAGTTGCCACATCTTTGGCTCTAGAAATTAAATCTTGGTGCCCACGATGCACTCCATCAAATACTCCGATAGCAACCACAGAAGGAGTTAATTGGGAGTCAACTTCATTTAAATTAAACCACCGACGCATTTTAATTTCTAAACTCCTATGGCGCCATTAGCAAAAACAACATTTGGCTTAAGCATGACACCATCACCATGAGCTAATGCAATCAGACTTGGAGTTTTGTCAATGACCGCTAAAATATCAGCCGGTGTATGAGCAATTCGAACACTTCTGCCCTGAACAAAATCTTGTGCTTCAACCATGCCTATGGTCACACTTGGAAAAATAGAGGTAGCAACTTGGGCCATAGAAATTATTGGTAAATTTCCTGGTTTCAAATCAGCAAGTTTTTGTGCTTTAGTAATTGACCATTGACCTGATTGAGTTCTACGCAAACTTGTTAAATGCCCACCAACTTCTAGATTGTTTCCCAAATCTCTAGCAAGGGCTCTTATATAAGTTCCACTTGAACAGTGAACTGTAACTGCCACATCAATAAATTCTGCAACTCTTTGTATTTCATGTACATCTATAGCGCTGATATGAACATCTCTTGGTGCAAGTTCAACTTTTTCTCCTTGCCGAACCAAATCATAAGCTCTTTTACCATCTACTTTTATGGCACTTACCGAAGATGGAATTTGTTTAATATCGCCCACAAATTTTTCAAGTCCGCTTTTTATTTGTTCTTCAGAAATATTTTTGCAATCATTTGTGGCGATAATTTCACCTTGGGCATCATCTGTGGTTCTTGATTGACCTAGCCGAATTGTTGCTTGGTAAGTTTTATTATCAGCCACAACAAAAGTTAACAACCTAGTTGCTTTTCCTAAACCAACAACTAAAACTCCTGTTGCATCAGGATCAAGAGTTCCTGCATGGCCAACTTTTTTAGTGTTCGCTAATTTTCTAATTTGGTGCACCACATCATGGGATGTCATTCCTGCTGGTTTGTCGACAATGACAAAACCATGAATTTCGTTAGCTACTTGCTTTATTTGATTCATCGCGTTCTTTATGTCGGTAAGGATCTTCCCCTGCTGCATATTTGCCGGCTTTAGCAATATTTTGTAATTCTTGATCTCTTTCTTGGGCTGTTCTTAAAACTTCAGAAATATGAATTGCGTTTTCAGGAATTCCATCAAGCAAGAATTGCAACGAAGGAGTGTGTCTTATTCCTAAAGCTTTACCAACTTCACTTCGTAACATTCCTTTGGCAGATTCAAGTGCAGCTTTAGTGCTATCTCTTTTATCGTCATCGCCTAAAACTGTGTAAAAAACTGTTGCCTCTCTTAAATCTCCTGTGATGCGAACTTCAGTTATTGTGACAAAACCTAAACGGGGATCTTTAACTCTGGTATCTAATAAAAGAGCAACTGTTTCTTTGATTCGATCAGCGACTCTTCGAACTCGTGCTTGACTCATGATCTGTTAAGCGCGAGGCTTTTCGCGTAATTCGTAGGTTTCAATAATGTCTTCAACTTTTAAGTCGTTGAAACCATCAAATGAAATACCACCCTCGAAGCCATCTTTTAATTCTGAAACATCATCTTTAAATCTTCTTAACGATGCAATACTTAAGTTTTCGGTAATCATTCTTCCATCACGCAAAATGCGAGCTTTTGATTTTCTGGTGATTAAGCCATCACGAATGATTACACCAGCAATAGCACCAACTTTGCTTGATTTAAACACTTCTCTGATTTCAGCAGATCCTAGGCGCACTTCTTCATAAATTGGTTTGAGTTTGCCTTTAAGCGCTTTTTCAATATCTTCAATTGCTTGATAAATAATGGAGTAGTAGCGAAGTTCAACACCTTCGCGATCAGCCATTTCACGAGCACCAGATTCAGCACGAACGTTGAAACCAATGATGATTGCTTCTGAAGCAATAGCTAAATCAACGTCACTATTAACAATTGCGCCCACCCCACGGTGTATTACGCGCAATTCAACATCTTCCCCAACTTCAAGTTTCATCAATGAATCTTCCAAAGCTTCCACAGAACCAGAAACGTCACCCTTAATAATTAAGCGCAACTCCTGAGTTTCACCTTTCGTCAAGGTGTCAAGTACATCTTCCAAAGTATGACGCTTTTTGCTTCGAGCAAGTAATGCATTTCTATCTCGAGCAGATCTTGCTTGCGCAATTTGTCTTGCCACGCGATCTTCATCAACAACTAAGAAAGTATCTCCAGCTCCTGGCACACTGGTTAAACCAAGAACTTGTACTGGAAATGCTGGGCCGGCACTTTCAACTGTTTCGCCTTTGTCATTCAACATGGCGCGAACGCGACCAAAAGCATCACCAACAACTATCGAATCTCCAGCTTTCAACGTTCCACGTTGCACTAACACTGTGGCAACAGGACCGCGACCTTTATCAAGATGAGCTTCAATTGCTACACCTTGTGCTTGCTGAGATTCACTGGAACGCAAATCTAGGGCTGCATCAGCAGTTAAAATAATTGATTCTAATAATTTTTCAATTCCCACACCAGATTTTGCTGATACATCAACAAACATTGCTGTACCACCATATTCTTCTGGTAATAATCCGTATTCAGAAAGTTGACCGCGAACTTTATTTGGATCAGCACCTTCTTTATCAACTTTGTTTACTGCAACCACAATTGGAACTTCTGCTGCTTGAGCATGATTTAGTGCTTCAATTGTTTGTGGTTTTACACCATCATCAGCTGCAATTACTAGAACTGCAATATCTGTTACCTTGGCACCGCGAGCACGCATGGCAGTAAATGCTTCGTGACCTGGTGTGTCAATAAAAGTTATCTTCCTGTCTTCACCGGCAACGTTGGCAGAAATTTGGTAAGCACCAATGTGTTGAGTTATCCCGCCAGCTTCTCCCCCTGCCACATTCGCGGAACGAATTGTGTCAAGTAACAAAGTTTTACCATGATCAACGTGACCCATAATTGTTACAACCGGTGGTCTAATTACTAATTCACCTTCATCTTCACCGAATGAAACATCAAATGAATCCAGTAATTCGCGATCTTCATCTTCAGGGGAAACTACTTGTAAATCAAAATTTAATTCCACACCTAAAACGTGTAAGGTTTCATCAGGTAATGATTGTGTGGCTGTTGCCATTTCACCTAAATGAAAAAGTGCGGTTACTAAACTGGCAGGATTTGCACCAATTTTTTCACCCAGATCCATCAATGATGAACCACGGCTTAAGCGAATTGTTCTGCCATCACCTTTAGGTAATTGCACACCACCAAGTTGTGGTGCTTCCATGAAATCTTCAAACTCTTGACGTTTTTCGCGTTTTGATTTTGAACGTTTTTTGTTAGCCCCTCCTTGGCGACCAAATGCACCAGCTGCGTTACCGCGACCACCTGCACCACCTCGTTGTCCGGGACGTCCTGATGGTTGAACTCCAGGCATGGTTGGAATACCACCTGGTCCACTGGGACGATTACCACCAAAACCTCCGGGACCTCCAGGTCCACGACTTGGTCCACCTGGTCTTGGTCCACCAAAACCTCCGGGACCTCCAGGTCCACGACTTGGTCCACCTGGTCCGCCAGGTCTAGGTCCACCAAAATTTCCTGGACCACGACTTGGTCCACCTGGTCTTGGTCCACCAGGTCTAGGTCCTCCAGGACCTCCTGGTCCGGATGGTCGACCCATTGGTCTAGGCATACCGGTTGGGTTTGCAGGTCTAGTTCCTGCGGGTTGACCGAAAGGATTATTGCCAGGGCGAGGGGTACCTGGACGTGGAGCAGGAGGAGTTGGTGATCCGAAAGGATTATTGCCAGGGCGAGGAGTACCTGGCCGTGGTGGTTGAACAGTTGGTGATTGTGGAATTACTGGATTTTCGGCAACTGTTTCAGCAGGAATATCAATTGGTTCAATTTTTTTAGGTGCAGCGGCTTTCTTAGGTTTAGTTTCTTTGGCCGGCATCGCAGCTTTGAGGCGATTAGCAACCGGAAGTTCAATGGTGGATGAGGCGGAACGAACAAATTCGCCCATTTCTTGCAATTTGGCCAGGACGTCTTTGCTTTCGTAGCCAAGCTCAGATGCGAGCTCATATACACGAATCTTGGACAACTATTTCTCCTGCCTTGACTAAGGACAGGGATTAGTCCCGATCCTTAGGACACTAAAAGTAAAGCCTTCATTTCGAAGTGCTCATTTAGTGCTCATTGGGTTTTCTCCGTAGGGAGTTGAAGTGACAATCCTTAGGGTACTTCACTACTGAATTCATTCAAGACTTGAGAGGTATTTAGCGCGCCGCTGAGTTTAAGTGCTTTATGAAAAGCCTTAGTTTTTATTGCCCAATTCAGACATTCAAGGGATTGGTGAAGATTTGCACCCCTTGAACCCAAAAGATTTTTGTGATCAATAATTAACTCACCATTGACTTGAATGATTCTAATTAATTGATTTTTATTAACCACTTGCCTGCAACCAATGCAAGTTCGAAGTGTTTGTTTAGCACTCATTCGACAATTGCACTCGCAGTTGGTTTGGCATCAGATCTAATATCAATTTTCCACCCAGTTAAACGAGCAGCTAGTCGAGCATTTTGTCCTTCTCGACCAATTGCTAAAGATAATTGAAAATCCGGCACGATTACTTGAGCGGAACGTAAATCCTGATCAACCACAGTGACACTAGTTACTTTTGAAGGCGATAAAGCATTTGCAATAAAAACTATAGGGTCTAAAGAAAAATCTACAATATCAATTTTTTCTCCACCCAATTCACTCATCACATTTCTAACTCTTTGTCCCATCGGACCAATACAAGTTCCCTTAGGACTTATTTGGGGATCATGGGTGAGCACCGCAATTTTTGTGCGATGACCTGATTCTCTGGCAACTGCCACAATTTCAACAACTCCTTGTAAAACTTCTGGAGCTTCTAATTCAAATAAACCTTTAACTAAACCTGGATGAGTTCTAGACAAAGTAATTTGTGGCCCTTTTTGACCTTTACGAACAGAAACCACAAAACATTTAATTCTTGAACCATGTTCATAAGTTTCACCTGGAACCTGTTCTTGTACTGGAATAAAACCTTCTACCCCATCAGCGATTTTTACATCAATTAGTGATGGATCTTTTCCTTGTTGAATGACTCCTGAAATTACTGTGTTTTCTCTTTTAAGAAAATCTTTAAATACTTGATCATCTTTAACATCGCGCATCTTCAAAAACAAAACTTGTTTAGCAGTGGCTGCGGCAACTCTGGCGAAATCTTGCGGGGTGTCATCAAATTCGCGGACTACTTTACCTTCGGCGTCTAATTCAGTTACTTTTACTTCAACGTGACCGGATACTCGATCCAGTTTTACTTT
Organism: Candidatus Nanopelagicales bacterium; assembly: GCA_016463095.1. Taxonomy (GTDB): domain Bacteria; phylum Actinomycetota; class Actinomycetes; order S36-B12; family UBA5976; genus ATZT02. The sequence continues at coordinate 6,145 of JAEMSA010000021.1, read as the reverse complement.
GGCATTTGGGCTTGATCCAGGGTTTTTGTTGTAGGCCGCGAAAAGTGCTTCCTCAATTGCTAACACCACTCGTTCCCATTGCATTTCACGTTCTTTTACAAGTTGTTTGAGTGCTTTGATGTCAATATCCATTATTTGCTGCTCTTTTTAGGATTGAATTCGATTTGAATAAATGCTTTGTCGATTTTGTCAAAAAGTATTGATCTAGTTTTTCCTTTGACTTCTATTGAAACTTTTTCATCATCTGATTCAATTATTCTGCCCACTTCAGAATTTGAACCGAAGTTAATTTTAACTAAACGACCATTGTTTCTTCTCCAATGGCGGGCATGAGTTAAAGCTTTGTCTATTCCAGGGGAACCAACTTCCAAAGTGTAGGGCTTTTCGCCTAGGACGCCTTGGGCATCAAGTGCTTCAGATATTTTATTGGAAATTTGGGCTACTTCATCAAGATTAATGCCCCCATCTTTATCAATGGAAACTTGCACAATTGAATTTTTCCCAGCTGATTTAATTTCTACATCTTCTAAATCAAGGCCCATATTAGTTGCGATTGGCTCTAAAATTTGCAATATTTGTTCACGCGTGGACATGGGCAACTCCGTTGCGTTTAGGTAATGCTGTTCAGTTGGGTCTTGCAGTTGTATCTCTAGGGTAGCGCTAAATCATTATTCAATTACTGCTGAGTTCACTGGTGCATAGAATAAGGAAAAGACCTATTTGAAAAGGGACATATCTTGTTAGATAGAAGGGTTTTGCTTGCCTCAAGTGGTGTTTTAGCGCTGAGTGCCTGCGCCAATGGTTCTCTTCTAGGTTCAAAGCCAAGCACAGAAGAATTGTTGATTCAAGAATTTATCCAAAGAGAAACCGCTCTAGTGGACATCTATTTTGCGGGCATCAATCAAGAAAGAAGTTTCAGAAGTCAATTACAACAGTTACGTGATAATCATTTAATACATTTAACACTTTGGACCAAACAGGTTTCTGCAACTCCTAACCCGTCTCCTACCGGATTACAGGTTGCAAGTATTACTCAACTTTTGTTGGCCGAAGAAGAACACCTAAATTTTTGTTTAGAATCTTGCATCACCACAGATGATGAAACAATATTGAAAAACATTGGACAAATTGCATCAAGTATCACTCAACATATTTATTGGCTCAACAAAATGATCACTCCCGTTGCTCCCAGTCCAAATGCAAGATATGAAGGTTCTGATGTTGGTGATGAATAATGAGCACTAGCCCAAGTCCTTCAGCCACTACAAGTGCTTCTAAAGAAATAATAGATAAATTAAATTTGGCTGTAGCAGGTGAAAATGCTGCAGTTTGGGCATTTGGATATTTGTTGTCATTTATTCCAGATGAAAATAAGAATTACACATTTTCAATTTTTAACCTGCATCGCAATAATCGAGATAAATTAAGACTTAGATTAAGAGACCTAGGAATTACCCCACCTAGACCAAAAGAAGATTATGAATTACCAATTGTGGTAAAAGATATGGTTTCGGCCTACGAATTAGCAAGCTATGTTGAAAACAGGTTGATTGGTATCTACATTCAACTTTATGCGATTGAAAACAAATCAATTAGACGAGAAAGTTTGCAATACGCACTTGATGGGGCTATCAGGATCTTAGAATTTAAACAAACCCCAATGGCACTTCCTGGAAGTATTACTTAACCCCAAATTTGTAAAGCAAGTCTTAAAGCACTGGCAAATGCAACTGTGGCCACAATGACTTTAACAAAACTAGAACCTTTACCGATTGCTGTTTTGGCACCAAAAATTCCACCTGCAAAATTAGCCAATGCCATCAAAAGTGCCAAAGACCAGATTATTGATCCAGAAATTGAGAAAATTATTACTGCCCCAAAATTGGTTGCTAAATTAACAACTTTTGCTCCAGCACTTGCTGCTAAATATTGCTTGCCTAAGGCACCCACAAAAAGAGCTATTAAGAAAGCACCAGTTCCTGGACCAAACGCACCATCATAAAAACCAAGTCCTGCTCCACCTATAAGCATCACAAGATTACTTTTAACTTTAGTTGGCATTTTTTTATTCCGAATATTTGGTGAAAATAAAATCCAGGAACCAACCACTATCAAAACCACGAAAACTATAGGTTCAAATGAACTACGGGGTAAGTTACTTGAAAATATTGCCCCAACTAGTGAACCAATGAATGCAATAATTGCCATAGGAATTGTGGCTTTTACTTCATTTGGCATTTTCTTGAAATATGTACTTGTGGCACCAGCCGTACCAAAAATACTGGATGCTTTATTGGTTCCTAATAATTGTGCTGGAGTTGCGTTGGGTAACCCAAAAAGTAAAGCAGGAAACTGTATTAATCCTCCGCCTCCACCAATGGCATCAACCCAACCGGCCGTAAATGCCGCCAGCATAAGAAAAATTATTACTATTAAATCCGGCATTTACTTAATTAAAGATTTTAAATGCGAAACAATTTTAGAAACTTCAATATCTTGTCTTTCCCCTGTTTTACGATTTTTTACTTCAACGAGTCCTTCGGTTAATTTCTTTCCCACCACCACAATCCAAGGCATTCCTAGTAATTCTGCATCATTAAATTTCACACCTGGTGAAACGGATTTTCGATCATCAAACATCACTGAAATTCCTGCCTCATTCAAATTTTGCGCAATTTTATCTGCTTCCTCAAAGATAGAATCTTCTTTTCCAGCTGCTACCAGTTGAACGTTTATTGGGGCAACTGTTGCTGGCCAAACAATTCCTTGTTCATCATGGTTTTGTTCAATAATTGCTGCAACAGCTCTGGAAACACCAATTCCGTAAGAACCCATAGTTACCACTTGAGATTTTCCGTTCTCATCCAACACTTTTAGATCTAATGCTTCGGCGTATTTCTTACCAAGTTGAAAAATATGTCCTATTTCAATTCCTCGGGCAATTGTTAATTTCCCAGCGCAACTTGGACAAGTATCTCCCTCTTTAATTTCGGCTGCTTCAATGAAACCATCTGCACTAAAATCTCTGCCTGAAACCAAATCGTAGACATGTTTTCCAGCAATATTTGAACCAGTTATCCATCTTGTGCCAGTAACTATTCTTGGATCAACTAAGAATTTAATTTTGCTGGCAGCTTTTAATCCTAAAACTTGTGGGCCAATATATCCGCGAACCAGATTTGGATATTTGGGAAAATCTGTTTCTTCAAAAACTCTGACCGTGGCTGGTGAAACAACTGCTTCAAGTCGTCGCATATCCACTTCACGATCTCCTGGGACCCCAACAACTAAAGGCTCATGTTTCCCATCAGGATGGGTAAGCATCACCACAACATTTTTTAAAGTGTCACTTGCTTGCCAATCTCTATCTTCTCTTCTTAAATCTTTCCTCGAATTAGATATTTCAACTAAAGTGTCGATAGTGGGAGTATTCGGAGTTTCTTCAACGTGCGCTGCTGGAATTTTAGAGAAATCTAAATCTTTAGGAACTGGAGTTGTTACCGCTTCCACGTTTGCTGCATATTCACATTTTTCACATTTCACATAGGTATCTTCACCAAATTCACAGGGTGCTAAAAACTCTTCACTCTTAGATCCACCCATGGCCCCAGACATAGCTGAAACGATTACAAAGTCTAAACCTAATCTTTCAAAAGTTTTAATATAAGCATCACGATGTTTTTGATATGAAATATCTAAACCTTTTTGGTCTGTATCAAATGAATAGGCATCTTTCATCACAAATTCGCGACCGCGAAGAATTCCTGCTCTTGGTCTTGCTTCATCGCGATATTTTGTTTGAATTTGATAAATAATCAAAGGCAAATCTTTGTATGAACTATAAAGATCCTTGACCATTAAAGTAAACATTTCTTCATGAGTTGGACCTAGTAGGTAATCAACACCGCGTCTGTCTTTTAGTCTAAAAAGATTTGGCCCGTATTCGGTCCATCTATTTGTTGCTTCATAAGGTTCGGTTGGTAATAGTGCTGGAAAATGAACTTCCTGAAAACCAGCAAGATCCATTTCTTCTCTTACTATTTCTTCCACTTTTCGATAAGTTAAATATCCCAATGGCAGCCAACTAAAAACGCCTGGTGCAACTCTTCTAACATAACCTGCCCGAGTTAATAATTTGTCGCTTGGCACAACTGCATCAGCTGGATCATCTCTAAGAGTGCGCAGAAAATATGTGGACATTCGAAGCAACATGGCTCTAGCCTACTTCGTAATTAGAAATTAGAAGAGAACCGTTGCAAATGTGGAGTGTTCTTGGAACCCTACCGATTTATAAACCGCGCGAGCACGCTCATTGTAATCATTTACATACAAGCTCACCTTTGGTGCGAAATGTTTTCTAGTTAAATCTACTACCGCAGCCATCCCCGCTTTGCCATAATTTCTGCCTCTTAATTGAGGTGGAACCCAAACTCCTTGAATTTGGCAAACCTGATCGGTAGCAACGCCAATTTCAGCTTTGAAAGTGACTTGTGATTGATCAATTCGGGCAAACATTTTTCTATGTTGAATTACTTCTGAAATTCTATTTCTATAAATTAATTCACTACTACCAACGACTGGAGAAATTCCCACTTCTTCGGTAAACATTGAAACACAGGCTGGTAATAAAACTTCTAGATCTCTTAATACTGCTGGTCTAACCAGTGGATCTGGTGCGAGCAGTGGCGTATCATCTATAACCAAGACTGGTTGGTTACTTCTGATTTCTCTGGGTTTATTCCAAAAAGGTTTCAATAAATTCCATAAATCCAATACTTGATCTTTATCACCCAAAATTGATGAAGCTCGTCGTGGTGAATCAACCAAATATTGGGCAAAAGCAACTCTAGATTCAGCCGTTGTTTCCAAAGGAATAACATTTGCCCCGTTGTAAATTGCAGATTCAATTACCTTATTGTTTTCAAAAACACTTATTTCATTCTGTGTTGACCACGCATTAATGCTTGAATCTTGCAATCTACTTAAAATAAAACAATTACTAACTGGATCTTTAAGCGCTAAACTTCTCACCTGATCAATATCAGTGCGCAACATTGGACGCACCTGTTTATTACTTGACCAGTACCGTAGGTTCACCGGCCACACCTTCGCCCATTGCTGCAGCGATTCTTGTTGCTTCTTCGATTAGCACTTGCACAATTTCAGATTCTGGAACTGTTTTAATTACTTCACCTTTAACAAATATTTGACCTTTGCCATTTCCTGAAGCAACCCCTAAGTCTGCTTCGCGAGCTTCACCTGGTCCATTCACAACACATCCCATAACAGCAACTCTCATTGGAACTTTGAAACCTTGTAGAGCTTCAGTAACCTGTTCGGCCAAAGTGTAAACATCAACTTGTGCACGTCCACATGATGGACAGGAAATAATTTCAAACCCACGTTTTTTTAAATTCAGTGCTTCCAAAATTCCAATACCTACTTTTACTTCTTCAACTGGTGGAGCAGAAAGTGAAACACGAATTGTGTCGCCAATTCCTTTACTTAACAATGCACCAAATGCTGTAGCAGATTTAATTGTGCCTTGAAAAGCAGGACCTGCTTCAGTCACACCTAAATGCAACGGGTAATCACAAGCTGCAGAAAGTTTTGTATAAGCAGAAACCATCACCACCGGATCATTATGTTTCACAGAAATTTTGATGTCTCGGAAATCGTGTTCTTCAAACAGTGATGCTTCCCAAAGTGCTGACTCTACTAATGCATCTGGAGTTGCTTTGCCATATTTTTCTAACAATCTTTTATCTAAAGATCCTGCATTAACACCAATTCTAATTGGAATGCCTGCATCTTTGGCAGCTTTTGCAATTTCTCCAACGCGATCATCAAATTGTTTAATATTTCCGGGATTAACTCGAACTCCTGCGCATCCTGCATCAATTGCTGCAAAAACATATTTTGGTTGAAAATGAATGTCAGCGATTACTGGAATTGGAGATTTTTTTGCAATTGCAGATAAAGCATCTGCATCATCTTGACTGGGCACAGCCACTCGAACAGCTTGACAACCTGACGCAGTTAGTTCCGCAATTTGTTGCAATGTTGAATTCACATCTGCAGTAAGTGTTGTGCACATTGATTGCACTGAAACAGGTGCGTCTCCACCAATTTCTAAAGGATGAGA
>JAEMSA010000038.1 GCA_016463095.1 Candidatus Nanopelagicales bacterium | reverse complement strand
GGGGGAAACCCACCCTAGATTTTCCGGGTGGGGCAAAAGAATTAGCTGCGCAAGCAAAAGATTTAAAAATGGAAATTTATATTCATGCTGCCTATGTCATCAATGTGGCCAGCACCAACAACCGAATCAGAATTCCTAGTCGCAAATTGTTACAACAAACTGTTGATTTAGCTGCAGAAGTTAACGCCTCCGGGGTGATTGTGCACGGTGGACATGTAACCAAAGACGATGATCCCAAAGCTGGTTTTGATAATTGGCGTAAAGCTTGCGAGCAAACCCAAATGCATGTTCCAGTTTTAATTGAAAACACGGCAGGTGGTTCTCATGCTATGGCTAGAACAAAAGAAAACTTAACTAATTTGTGGAAAAGTGTTGGTCACACAGATGTTGGTTTTTGTTTTGACACTTGTCATGGTTGGGCTGCAGGAATTGATTTAAAAACAGCTGTTAAAGAGTTAATGACCATAACAAAAAGAATTGATTTAATTCACGCTAACGGTTCCAGGGATGAATTTGATTCCTCTCGTGATCGTCATAGTAATTTTGCTGCATCAATACTTCCCCAAGAGGAAATTGCTCAAGTTGTCCAAGCTGCAAGTTGCAATGTGATAATCGAAACAGCTGAACCTGGGGTCAGCGAAGATATTAAATTTTTGTTGAAAGCGATCAAATAAAATGTCATTACTATTAAGAGAAATTAATAAAGAAACTCATGTTGAATTTTTAAAAAATTATCAAACTTTTTCTTTCCTGCAGTTACCTTGTTGGGCTGAAGTTAAAAGTGGTTGGCAGGCAAAATCTGTTGGTTGGTTTGATGAAAGAAAATTGGTCAGTGTGGGCCTAATTTTGATCAGAAATATTCCAAAAACGAAATGGTCTTTATTTTATTTACCTGAAGGACCTGTCTTAGACCCAAACTATTCCCGCAATGTTGTTGATTGGCTCACCCCTTTAAGAGACTTCGCTAAATCAGCTGGGGCTTTCAATTTAAAACTTGGTCCGCAAATAACCATAAGTACTTGGGATGCCTCCACTATAAAAAATGCTATTTCTGACAATGTTTATAAGAAATTAAAAGACGTTGATCCTGATCGAGTGAACCCTTTTGGAAACGAAATTGGCACCAAGTTAAGAAATCTAGGTGGCAAACAAATAGAGACAGATGGGGAAGGCTTTGGTGATGTGCAACCCAGGTTTGTTTTCACTATTGATGTTGCCGGTAAAACCGATGAAGAACTCCTCGCCTCTTTTTCCCAGGAGTGGCGCAGAAATATAAAAAAAGCGGAAAAAAGTGAAGTAAAAGTTCGTCAGGCAAGTTTTACTGATTTAGAAACTTTTCATACACTTTATGTAGAAACAGCTGTGCGGGACAAATTCACTCCTCGACCACTTAATTATTTTAAACAAATGTGGGAATCGTTAAATGAGAATTCAAATGAATTAGCAGAAATGCGCCTTTATCTTGCCGAACAAGAAAACATTTGTCATGCTGCTTGTTTGTGGGTCAGAGTTGGAAAACATGTTTGGTACACCTATGGGGCTTCTTCTACTAGTGGTCGAGAGCTCAGACCAAGCAATGCGATCCAATGGCAAATGATGAAAGATGCCCGCGATGCTGGTGCCAATATTTATGACATGCGAGGAATCGCTGCCACCTTAAATGAAAAATCACCTTTATTTGGTTTGTTGCGCTTCAAAATTGGTACTGGTGGCAAAGTAATTCAATATGTTGGTGAATGGGATTTTGTTTTCAAACCTTTTATTTATAAAGCATTTCGCATAGCCTTAGCTAGAAGGGGTTAATTATGACTTTGTCACTTCATGTTGATAACAATGTTTGGAATTCACATATTAAGAATGTGATAAAAAATTATTCATCAAATAACAGTGAAGTAATCCCAGTTATTAAAGGCAATGGTTATGGAATTGGAAAAGACAACTTAGCTAAAAAAGCTCATGAATTAGGAATGAAAACTGTGGCGGTGGGAACAGTTTATGAAGCCCAAATTGTTTTAGCCCAAGAAATATCACAAGTTTTAATAATGGATCCAGTTAAGTCAGTAGATGAATTAGCATTCAAAGAATTATCAAAACTAAATCCTGACAAAATTTTGCTCACTGTTTCTAGCCTTAAAGATAATCAAAAATTGGGCCAAACTCCAATAATTATTGAAGGAATCACTAGCATGAATAGATTTGGAATTGAGTTAACTGAATTAAAACATATCTCAGATTTGAACATAAAAGGAATTTCTTTACATTTACCAATTGCAAATTCTGCAAAAGGAAAAGTTAGCGAAATATCAAATTGGCTTAACTCATATAAAACACTTTGCCCAAAGGGTGAAAAAGTTGTTTATTTAAGCCATGTTTCTGAATCAGAATTAAAATCATTAACAATAACTTTTCCTGAATTTAGCTTTAAAGTAAGAGTGGGAACAAAACTTTGGATTGGGGACTTAAAAGCTTTTCAAATTAAGTCAACAGTTATGGAAGTTCATGAACCTGTTAATCACAATTTCGGTTACCGACAAAGAGAAATTACAGAAAAACATCGCTTAGTGATTGTTTCAGGTGGAACAGCTCATGGCATTGGTCTGCAAGCACCAAGATCAAATGTCACAACAAAACAAAGATTAGTTGCGATTCTTTCAGGAATCCTAGAAGCATTTGGGTTTTCATTATCACCCTTTGTTATTAACGGAAAACAAAGATGGTTTGCAGAATCTCCTCACATGAATGTTTCTTTATTGAAACTTCCTGTTAACAGTGCAGTGCCAGCAGTTGGCGCAACTATTAGTGCCCAAGTCAGAATGACTACTACTAATTTTGATTGTGTTTTATTTAATTAAGTAATTGTTGGAGACGGTGTAGGTGTTGGTGTTTGCGTCTCAGTCGGACTCACTGTTGGAGTTGGCGTAATTGTTGGTGTTGGGCTCATTGTTGGTGTCGGAGTTGGTGTGGGACTCACTGTTGGAGTCGGAGTGGGAGTTGGCGTAACAAGAGGAATTAAAGTTTCATCTGGATCAGGATTTGCTGGAGCTGTGTTAATTGGAATCACTCCGGGTGATGGAGCAAATTCTAAAACAGGTAAACCGACATGGGCTGCTTTCATATAAGCCGTCCACATTAATGCGGGAAAAGATCCACCAGTAACACTTTTCATTCCACCAGTTCCAGCTAAAGAAATTGGGTTTCCATTGGCATCTTGTTTAACCATCATGACCGCTGTCGCAAATTGTGGTGTGTAGCCAGCAAACCAAGCAGATTTGTTGCCATCTGTTGTCCCAGTTTTTCCAGCAGCAGGTCTACCAATTGCTTTTGCTCTAACACCAGTTCCCACATTTACTACTTGCTGCAACGCAAAAGAAACTTCATCAGCTACTTGTGTTGAATAGGCCCTTTTAGTTTCCGGACTTAATTGGAAAAGTAAACCATTATTGGTGCCATAGATTTCTTTGATCATCGTGGGCTTGGCATAAATACCCCGAGCAGCAAAAGTCGCATAAGCACTTGCCACATCAATTACATGAGGAGAAGCTGTACCTAAAACAAGTGTGATGTCATTAATCATGCCTGGGGTGTCAGCAGGAATTCCAGCTCTTAAAGTTGAATCAAAAACTTTACCTGTCCCAATGGTGGAGGCCACATCAATAAAAACAGTGTTGACACTATTTTCAGTGGCTTGTAACAAACTAATTGGGCCAAATGATTTCTTACCGTAATTGTTTAAAGTGTAACCACCAAATGTTCTAGGTGAGTCCCCGTTCCAAATAGTGTCCAAGCCAATTCCTTGTTCAAAAGCGGCAGCTAATGCAAATGGTTTAAAAGTAGATCCTGCTTGCGCAATTGCTTGAGTGGCATTATTTAACGGTTCAGTTACATAATCTGGTCCACCATAAAGTGCCACAACTTCACCAGTTCCGGGTCTAATGGATGCCATCCCAATTCTTAATCCTTCAGTTTTTGTGGTGGGAGCTTCTTTCGTAATTCCATCCACCATCCCAGTTTGTGCTTGTGTTTCAAAAGTTGAAACAACTCTTAACCCTCTTAAATTTAAATCATCTTCGGTGTAACCACGTTCTAACATTTCTTGTCTAATTGAATAAAGCAAATATCCGTTAGTGCCACCAAATTTGTTAGCAGAACTATAAGGAATTGAATCGGGGAAAGTTATAGAAATTGAATCAGTTGCACTGATGGTATTTAATTTTGCCATTCCGTTAATCACATATTGCCAACGATTAGTCCACCGGTCTCTGTTCTCAATTTTTTCTGTGGCAGACGGTGCTTGCAAAAGTGCAGCTAAGGCTGCTCCTTGCGAGATTGATAACTGTGAAACATCTAAAGCAAAATAGGTTCGTGCTGCTGCTTGAATTCCATAAGCACCGCGACCAAAATAGGCAGTATTTAAATAGGCTTCCAGAATTTGTTCCTTGGATTGAACTGATTCAAGTTTTATTGCTAAAACTAATTCTTTAGCTTTTCTGATAATACTTTTTTCTTGAGTTAAAAATGCTAATTTGGCATACTGTTGAGTAATGGTAGATCCACCTGCTCTGCTGCCAGTGAAAATGTTAGTAATCAAAGCTCTAGTAAAACCTGGAATTGAAAAACCATTATGAGAATAGAAACTTCTATCTTCTGCTGCCAAGACAGCGTTTTGTACCTGAAGTGGAATTTGTTTTAAATCAACGTCTGTTCTGTTGTATTCACCAAATCTACCAATTTCTTTTTCCCCATCTGCCCACATCACAATTGTGGTTTGTGCACGTGCCACTTCTTTAGGAGTTGGAATTTGTGTCACCGCAACAGCAAATGCTAAAAGTGCACCACCAAAAATTGTGCCCAGTAAACCAAAAGTAACGACGCTGCCAAATAAACGCCACTTGGCTTTAATTTTTCTTTTAGGTCTTCTTCGTGGCGGTCGAGGTGGGGGATTGACTCGTGTTACCACTTAATTAATCCAACCAATCTGCCGGTTTCTTAAGCGGGCGTCTAGTTTTACCGTCGCCTAAAAGATAAGAACTGTAAACATGATTCCAACTACAACCTTGACACACTTCTACGACAAAAACCTTTATTTGACCATGTTCTTTACTCATTCTTAATAAATCGTGTGGAGTTTTAATTCTTCCCGAAAATGGTCCAAGTTCTTTTCCAAAAACATATGAGATTTCAATCAAATTAACAATTTCACACACCGGACAAATTCTCTTTGTGTTTACTCCATGAAAAAGAGCTGCTTTCCTTAAATAAGGATCAGCGTCACATAAATCTGTTTTTAAAACTCGACCACTTTTCCAAGCTTGAACTGAAGATCTTCTTTGCAGCGCATAGTTAATAACTTCACGTGGCATTGATGGATCTTCAATTTGGTTTTCGGTAACAGTAGACATGCCAATAATCATAAACTAACTAAGAGTTTTTTGCCCACCAAGTTTTTAATTCCTCAGTAGCTTTCTCAATTCCTAACACACCTTTATCAAGTCTTAAATCAAGCAAGAATTGGTAAGCCTGACCCACAACTGGTCCTGGTTTAATATCCAGAATCTTCATAATTTCTGCGCCATCTAATTCAGGGCGCATACTTTTTAGTTCTTCTGCCTTGGATAATTCCACAATTCTTTCTTCAAGATCGTTATAGGCGTTTCTAAGCTTTTCAGCTTTTGCTTCGTTTCTGGTTGTGCAGTCAGCTCTGGTTAGTTTGTGTAAACGAATTAATTCTTCATCAGCATCCCTCACGTATCTTCTCACCGCAGAGTCTGTCCATTTACCATCACCGTAGCCATGAAATCTTAAATGCAATTCAATAAGTAAACAAACCTGTTCAATAATGTCATTTGAATATCTAAGTTTTTCTAATCTTTTTTTAGCTAAACGAGCTCCCACTACTTCGTGGTGGTGAAAAGAAACTCTGGCCTCGCCTTCAAATTTTCTAGTCTTTGGTTTTCCAATGTCATGTAATAATGCAGCTAATCTTAAAATTAAATCTGGTTTAATGTTTGGTTCATGTTTATTTTCCAAATCTATAACTTGATCTAACACAGTTAAACTATGTTGGTAAACATCCTTGTGA
>JAEMSA010000020.1 GCA_016463095.1 Candidatus Nanopelagicales bacterium | reverse complement strand
GTCATGTAATAACGCAGCCAATCTTAAAATTAAATCTGGTTTAATGTTTGGTTCATGTTTATTTTCTAAATCTATAACTTGATCTAACACAGTTAAACTATGTTGGTAAACATCCTTGTGATGATGATGCTCATCTATTTCTAACTTTAAAGCAGGTAACTCTGGTAAGAAATGTTCTGCCACCCCAGTTTCGACTAATAATTCGATTCCTGGTCGGGGTTTATCGGTTAAAAGTAATTTATTAAATTCGTCATTTATTCTTTCCATGGAAACAATTTTTAATCTTTCCGCTAAAGATTTCATTGCTTCAACAAGGTCTGCTTGGGGCTTCAAATCAAGTTTGGACATAAATCTTGCTGCACGTAACATTCTTAAAGGATCTTCTGAAAAAGAAATTTGGGCATCAAGTGGTGTTCTAAGAATTTTGTTATTTAAATCTGTCAAACCGTTATAGATATCAACTAATTCAAAGTTAGGTAAACGTAAAGCCATAGCGTTTATGGTGAAGTCTCTACGAGCTAAATCTTCTTCTAGGGTTTTTCCAAATTCCACACTTGGTTTTCTGGAGGTGTCTTCATATTGTTCTGTGCGATAAGTTGTGATTTCAAAAACGTAATCTTTTAATTTGGCACCAACTGTGCCAAATTTGATTCCTACGTCCCAAATTGAATCTGCCCAACCTTTTAAACATTTTTGAATTTCAGCAGGCTTCGCATTTGTTGTTAAATCAAGATCTTTTACTTGTTTTCCTAAAACTGCATCTCTCACCGGTCCACCGACCAGGGAAATTTCATATCCGTTTTTAGTAAATAATTCACCAAGCTCTTTTAACAAGATGGAGCTTTCACCCAATGCACTCAAGATACGATTTGAGGCTGTGGATTTATTTTCACTAGTGCTCACTCATGAGAGCCTAGAACCACGCGTTATTCCTGAAGGGATGCCTCAAAGTTTTGGGCGCGTCACCTATTCTTCAAGATGTGAAACAAATAAAGCAGCGATTAATAGCGATATTTATTGCCCCTTTAATCGTTTCCGCACTGGCTGTTCCAAGTTTGGCTGCTGCTGATTCCGTCGAAGTTTCACTTGATCTTGTGACTCCTTATGCCCCGGTGGGCAGTGACACAGTTTTATTTCAAGGTACCTACCGAAATAAAACCAGTGCAAATTTAACTAATTTGTCTTTACAGCTCTTACTCTCTGATCCCATAGTTAGTAGAAGTGCTTTAAGCACTGCATTAAATGCTGATGCTCCAGCAGAGTTAACGCCGCGGGGCCAAATTTATAAAGTTGCTGACTTAAAACCAGGAGCTACAGAACCTTTTTCAATAGGAATTAATGCAGCACAGCTTTTAAGTAAAGGTGCTGGCGCCTATTTAGTTGGATTTCAACTAGTAACAAATGCTGAAACCTTGGGTTCAGCTTTCACTGTTGTGCCATATCTACCTGATCGAAACCTGGTCACACCTTTGGGAATAACTTTACTTTGGCCCGTCATAGCTCCGCCGTTAAGAAATGGTGAAGGAGTTTTATTAGATGAAACTATTCCAAAATCGACAACAGCAACAGGAAGATTAAGAAATATTTTAAATGCGGGCAGAATTAATAATGTTGTTTGGTTACTCGATCCAGATTTACTAGATTTAGCAGCCAAAGCCTCCCAAGGCTATTTTGTAGTGGGATCTAAAGAAAAAGTTAATGGACTTTATGTCAATGAAATTTCTACTTGGTTCAACGAATTAAAAACATCTGTTGCAGCAAAAGAACGTTGGTCAATGACCTACGCCAATGCCGATTTAGCTGCCATGCAAACAAACAAAGCTAAAAGTGCTTTTGAACAATCAATAACAATCGCTCGATCAACAACAGAACAAAAACTTGGGTTCACCACTGGTGGAACTTTTCTGTTTCAAGATAAATATCCTGTTTCTGAAACTGTTATTGGTTTAGCAAATTCGTTAGGAACAAATGCGGTGGTTTTACCTGACGCTGCTTTATCTGCTGTGGTTGGAACAACTTTTACCCCATCTGGAACGACAACAGTTGTGACACCAAATGGTCGAGTAAAAGTTTTCTTAACTGATTCACTGCTTTCAAATGCTGCCAATATTTTGGTTGAGAATGCTGCCCAAACTAGTTTGCAAAGACAAAGGCTTTATGCAGATACTTTATTAATAACTTTGCAATTGCCTAATGTGGAAAGAAATATTGTGGTTTCACCTCCTGCTTACTGGGAACCAACCAGTGAAGGGGCCTCAGTTTTTGCAAGTTCAGTAACCGGTGCACCTTGGGTTAGAACAACTGAAGCTTGGCAGTTACTTAATAAAGATGTATCAACTGTGCAACGTGACAATTTTTTAACCAGTGTGACTGCGCGCAATAGTGAATTAAGTAGTGATCAGATATCCAGAATTAAAAAAGCACAATCACTTTTAGCTCAGTTAACAGGTTTGTTTGAACAACCAGGTGTGGTCAGTGGAGATTTTGCAACCGCAATACTTCGCTCAGGTTCACAATATTGGCAAAGTGCTCCCAGCCAAGCCAGAGATTTTATTAACGGTATAAACCAAACTTTGCAAGAAAGTAGAGACAAGGTAAGAATTTTAGCTGGAAACTCTGTAGTGCTACCAAGTGATGAAGGACCGATTCCGATAACTATTGCTAATGATTTTGCTGAACCAGTAATTGTAAAACTAAGTGCTAAAGGAACCCCTTCTTTCCGTTTCAAATCTGAAGAATTAGATCCGATCACCATTGCAGCCAATAGTAAACAAAGTTTAAGTTTTACTGGTTCTGTACAAGGAACAGGTGCTGTAGATGTAACTTTGCAACTTTACACACGTGATGGTGTCAAGTACGGAGATCCAAAAATAATTTCAGTCAGATCTGCTGCCTACAGTACTGTTGCCGCTTATTTCACTGGTTTTGCATTTCTAGCATTACTACTTTTATCTACAATTTCAATTGTTAAAAGAATTAGATTGGCTAGAAAAAATGGCCAGTAAATCAATAACTAGTGCTAGTTCAGCAATGGCACTTGGCACCATAATTTCTAGAATCACTGGTGTTATCCGTTCCGCTGCAGTAATTGCTGCAATTGGTTTTGGAACCTTTGCTGATGCTTTTTCTATTGCAAATTCACTTCCCACAATTGTTTATGTAGTAGTAGTTGGTGGTGCAATAAATAGTGTTTTTGTGCCACAACTTGTTAGACATATGAAAAACGATTCAGATCAAGGTGTTTCCTATACAAATAAATTATTAACATTAGTGGGCTTAATACTTCTGCTACTAACAATATTTGCTGTTGTTCTTGCACCCCAAATAGTAAGTATCTATGCCCCTAATTCTTGGTCAAGTGAAACATTGCATCAATCAGTATTTTTTGCTCGGTTATTATTACCTCAAATATTTTTTTATGGGCTTTACACAATTTTGCAACAAGTACTAAATTCGCGGGAACATTTTGCTTTACCAATGTTTGCCCCAATTCTAAATAACCTAGTCATGATCGCCACAGCACTTTTGTTTATTAAATTCGCCCATGACGTAACGATTTCCAGTTCGTTTAGTGATCAAGAAATGACAATTTTAGGACTGGGAACAACACTTGGGGTAATGGTGCAAGCTATCTCATTAATCCCAGCTTTACGACTTATTAACTACAAATTTAGTTTTACCACAAAATTTAAAGGTGCCGGTTTAACAACTGCAGGCAATTTAGCTTTTTGGACTGTTGGATTTGTAATAGTTAATCAAATAACCTACGCAGTCATCACCCGCTTAGCCGCTGGGGCAAATACTTTAGAAAATAGTGTTGGATTCACTTCTTACCAAAATGCTTTTTTAACTTTTATTCTTCCCCATTCTGTTATTGCAGTTTCTTTGGTCACAGCATTACTGCCCCGATTTAGTGACATGGCAAACAGTGTAGAAATTAGTAAATTATCTAATGCTATAAATAAAGCAGCTTTGTCCCTTGTTTCATTAATGTTGCCTATTTCGATCATCATGTTTTTTATTGGCCAACCACTTGCTCAAATACTTTTTGCCCGAGGTGCAGCAACAGTTACTGATGCGCGAGCCACTGGATTTTTATTAAGCATTTTTGCTATCTCGTTAGTACCGTTTTCATTGTTTTATTTATTGTTGAGAGGGTTTTATGCCCTAGAGGACACCAAAACACCTTTTTATATAAACATTGTTTTAAACATTGTTAACTTAACTGTTGCGATCTATTTGTTCAATTACTTGCCAGAAAACAACAAAGTACTTGGTTTAGTTATTGGCTATGTTTCTTCATACATTTTAGTAACCCCAATCCTGTGGTATTTCTTAAGTAGAAAACAACTAGAACTTGCTTCCTTTAAATTTATACAAGTAGCATTAAAACCAGTACTTGCTTCAATGATTATGGGTATTTCTTTATTTTTCTTAGGCCAACAATTTAATCTTTTTGTAGATAATCCTTCATTCGCAGAATGTTTGAGACAAGTTTTTGTCTGGGGCTTATCTGGTTCACTTATTTATTTTGTGCTCAGTTTTGTCTTCAAAATTGAAGTTATAACAAATACCTATAGGAAAGTAATTAGATAGCCTTTATCTTTATTGGATGACACTGCTTTCTCCAATACAAAATTATTTAGAAGTTGATGATAAAGAATTACTAAATTTGTATGTTCATGGAGAATTAGATGCGTTAGCTGAACTATTTAAAAGACATAATTCAAAAATGAGAGCGGTGGCATTTCGAATCACAAAAAACAATGCAGACGCTGAAGACACCGTACAAAACGCCCTAATCTCTGTGATGAGATCAGCCCACAATTTTAGAGGCGAGGCGGCAGTTTCAACTTGGTTGTTTCGAATTGTCACCAATGCTGCCATAGATAAAATTAGGTCTTTGAAGTCTCACCCGGTCTACGAACTACCTAATGACTTGCCGCAAATATTTAGCCAAATCAACGATAAAGATTTATCCATAGATGTGGTCAACGCTTTAAAGTCTTTACCTGTAAATCAAAGAAATGTTGTGCTCTTAATTGATCTTGCGGGCTGGACTATTGCTGATGTTGCACAAAAACTAAAGTGCGCGCCAGGCACTGTTAAAAGTCGTTGCCACCGAGCTCACCTTAAACTTGCCCAAAAGTTGCAACTAGACAACTAAAGCGAGCCTTAACTTGTAGTGAAAAAAGTTGAGACTAGAATTAAGATATAAGCGATATTCATTCAACAGAATTAGGTTTTCGTGAGCAAAGTTGAACCTTTAGTAATAATTGGTAGTGGACCTGCTGGTTACACTGCAGCAATTTATGCAGCACGGGCTCAACTTTCCCCAATACTTTTAGAAGGATCTGTCACCGCAGGTGGAGCATTAATGAACACCACCGAAGTTGAAAATTTTCCTGGTTTTCAAAAAGGAATCATGGGACCAGCTTTAATGGAAGAAATGCGCGCCCAAGCAGAAAAGTTTGGTACCAGATTTATCACCGATGATGCCGTAAAAGTTGACTTAAAAGGTGATGTGAAAACAATTCAAGATGGCAGCGGAAATACTTACCAAGCTAAAGCAGTAATTCTTGCCACAGGATCTGGTTACAAAAAAATTGGTTTACCAAAAGAGGAAACCCTCAGTGGTCGAGGAGTTTCTTACTGTGCAACTTGCGATGGATTCTTTTTTAAAGAACAAACAATTGCAGTGGTAGGTGGCGGAGATTCTGCTTTAGAAGAAGCAACTTTTTTAACCAGATTTGCTTCAAAAGTTTATTTAATCCACAGAAGAAACGAATTAAGAGCAAGTCGCATTATGCAACAAAGGGCACAAAATGATCCCAAAATTGAATTTGTTTGGAACTCCCAAGTTATAGATATTTTGGGTGAAGACAAAGTATCCGGAGTAAAAATAAAAGATACTGTCACCGGTGAAGAAAAGAATCTTTCCTTAACTGGACTATTTGTGGCAATTGGGCATGAACCCAGATCTGAACTCCTGAAAGGCCAAATCAATTTAGATGAAAATGGTTACGTACAGACAACACCAGCTTCAACTAAAACCAATATTGACGGAGTTTTTGCCTGTGGTGATTTAGTTGACCACGTTTATCGTCAAGCAATCACAGCAGCAGGAACAGGTTGTCAAGCAGCGTTAGACGCTGAACGTTTCTTAGCACTTCATGGTATTTTTTCAGCATAGGAAAAGGAAAATAAAATGGCCACACTGATTTTGACAGACGCAACATTTGAAACCGAAATAAAAAATGCCACCACCCCCATACTTGTTGATTTTTGGGCTGAATGGTGTGGGCCTTGCAAAATGATCGCCCCAATTTTGGAACAAGTTGCCGCTGAGAATGTGGGCAAAATAGTGATCGCAAAATTAAACGTGGATGAAAATCCTAAGACTGCCCAAGCTTTAGGGATTACCTCAATTCCGACTATGAACATTTATCAAAATGGTGAAATTGTTAAAACTATTGTCGGGGCAAAGCCTAAACCTGCCTTATTGGCAGACCTCGCAGCTTTCCTTTAAACACAACGAGTTTACTTAGGTTGTGACTGATAAAAAACCTTTATTTCGTAAAGGTGACCAAGGACCAGCGGTAGTCGAAATTTGTGATCGACTGCTCCGCATTGGTGCTATAAAAAAAGCCTCAAATGTTATTGATGAAACAGTTGAAGCTGCCATAAAAGAATTCCAACAATCCCGCGGAATAACTGTTGATGGCATTGTTGGCCCAGAAACTTTTAGAAGATTAGAAGAAGCACGCTGGTCTTTAGGTGATCGAATTCTTAGTCACACCCCCGGACATTTAATTCATGGTGATGATGTTTCCGTGTTGCAAAGAAAACTTTCTGACTTTGGTTTCGATGCTGGACGAATAGATGGAATTTTTGGTAAAGATACCGAAAATGCTTTAAAAGAATTACAAAAAAGTACTGGTATCCCAGTTGATGGTGTTTGTGGACCAACTGTGTTTAAAGCAATTGAAAGACTAAACCGAGTGGTGGTAGGTGGAACACCTGAACAATACCGAGAAGAATTACATCACCTACCAAGAAAAACAGGGGTGAGTGACAAAGTAATTGTTATTGATCCAGGCCATGGTGGCGAAGATCAGGGTTTACTTGGTCATGCTTTAACTGAAAGTTTTGTGGCAGCCGATATTTCCCAAAAAGTTGAAGGCAAACTTGCCGCCTTGGGAACAACAGTTTTATTAACCAGGTTAGCCAAAACCACCCAAATTATTGATGAACAACAAAGAGCAGTATTTGCCAACAATAGTTTTGCTGACTTAGTGGTGAGCATTCATGCCGATGCTATAAAAAGTGCAACTGGTAATGGTTGTGCTTCCTACTACTTCGGAAATGAGGCGTTAGGACAAAAATCTTCCATGGGACAAAGGTTTGCCAACTTGGTGCAATCAGAAATAGTTCACACAGTTGGTTTAAAAGATTGTCGAACCCATGCCAAAACTTGGGATTTGTTAAGAATGACTCGCATGCCAGCAGTTAGAATTGAAGTTGGCTATTTGAGTAATCAGCATGATGCCGTCCAATTAGCTAACGCCAATGTCAGAGATTTGATTGCCACCAGCATTGCTGAAGCAATAATTTCTTTCTTTGAGCCTGAGAAAAACTAGTTCTTTTCTATTTCTGCCACAATTCTTCTTAAATCTTCTAAAGTGGAAAATTCAATAACTACTTTTCCTTTAGCTTTACCCATGGTGATGGATACTCTGGTATCCAATTTGTCTCCTAAGCGATCAGCTAATTCGGTTAAGCCGGGAGCTTTTAAAGTAGGAAGTTTTTTAGCACCGGCAGCGGAACTACCGGTTGGTCCCATTGAAACTATTTCTTCAGTTGCCCGCACAGATAATCCTTCGGCCACAATCCTGGAAGCAAGATTTTCAATATCAACGCTTTGAGCTAAACCAAGTAAAGCTTTGGCATGACCTGAAGATAAAACTCCAGCCGCAACTCGTTTTTGCACTGTGGGTGGAAGTTTCAAAAGTCGCATGGTGTTTGTTACTTGGGGGCGTGATCGACCTAATTTGGCAGCTAGCTCTTCTTGGGTTCCACCAAAATCTTCCAGCAACTGTTGGTAGGCAGCTGCTTCTTCTAAAGGATTTAGTTGTGCTCGGTGCAAGTTTTCCAATAAAGCATCGCGCAACATATGAGTGTCTAGGGTGTCTCTAATAAGTGCCGGAATTTTTGTGAACCCAGCCAATTTGGCGGCTCTGAATCTTCTTTCCCCAGCCACAATTTCGTACTGGTTGGTGCCCACAGCTCTAACAACAATTGGTTGTAAGAGACCGATTTCTTTCAAAGAGAAAGTTAATTCTGTTAAGGCATCTTCTTCAAAAATTTGACGTGGTTGTTTAGCGTTTGGTTTTATTTGATTTAAATCAATTTCAGAAAAAGTTATTCCCGGCACAGTGTTTAAGTTTGCATTCACAGGTTGAGCAACTGAGTTAGAACTGGTGGCAACATTGTTTACTAATTCAGTTGGAATGAGTGCTCCTAGGCCTCTACCTAAACCTCTTTTAGGTGCGGCCATGTTAGTTAACTCCAGAATGTCGTTGGGCAAATTCTTTAGCAACTTTTATATAAGCTTGTGCCCCAGGTGATCCTGGATCATAAGTAATTACTGTTTGTTGAAAACTTGGTGCCTCACTTACTCTCACCGCTCTGGGAACTTCGGTGGTTATAACAATGTCACCAAAATGTTTTCTAACTTCTTCGGCAACTTGTTGACTTAAATTAGTTCGGGAATCAAACATTGTTAACACAATGGTGGCAACTTCTAATTGAGGATTTAATTGTTTTTTAACTAGATTAACGTTATTCATTAATTGTCCTAAACCTTCTAATGCATAATATTCGGTTTGGATTGGAATTAAAACTTCTTGTGCTGCCACTAAAGCGTTCAGTGTTATTAAACCTAAACTTGGCGGACAGTCAATAAAAACATAATCAAGTTGTTTTTGATATTTTTGTTTATGAAATTCCAAATACTTATTTAATGATTTCTGTAATCTGTATTCGCGGGCAACCAGTGAAACTAATTCAATTTCTGCTCCAGCTAAATCAATGGTGGCTGGTGCACAAAAAAGGTTTTCGAATTCTGCGACTGGTTTAACAACTTCTGAAAAATCTACTTCTTCAACTAAAACTGAATAAACATCAGGGGTTCCAGCTCGATGATCAATATTTAAAGCAGTAGATGCATTTCCTTGTGGATCAGTATCAATAACTAAAACAGATAAACCATGTTTTGCTAACGCTGCCGCTAAATTAACAGCAGTAGTGGTTTTACCAACTCCACCTTTTTGATTCGCAATAGTAACAATGGTGGTTTGTTTAGGCTCTGGAAGTTTTTCAATGTTTCCCAGTTTTAAATTGATGGCAGCTTCTGCTGCTCTTGCTAAGGGAGTATCAATACTCATTTGGTGGGCCAACCTAAACCACTTGGTGTGCCCTGGGGAGAACTTGAAATAGTTTCAGGAGCAGGCCAACCTAAATCTGCTGGACTGAGGTTATTTACCACTTGAGTTAGCGCTCCTTTGTAATTTCAACAACCGTGACGCTCAAATCTAACGCCAAACCACAAGTCTTAATAATGGCAGTCGAGCTCTTGAGGGAAATTAGCTCATTTTTGACTTCCGCTAACTCTTCGGTGGCCTTTCCCCCTTTGATGGCTAAAACTTTGCCACCTTTTTCAACTAGGGGCCAAGACCAGGAAAGTAATTTATTTAACGGTGCCACAGCCCTGGAGGTAACAATTTGGGCTGAAACTTTTTGACCTTCTGCTCTACCTCTTAGGATCTCCACATTATTTAGTCCTAGCTCGGTTTTAGTTTGAGTAAGAAAATCGGTCCTTCTTTGCATTGGTTCAATCAAGGTGACAGCAGAGTTTGGATTAAGAATGGCTAAAACTATGCCAGGTAGTCCCGCCCCTGAACCGATATCAATAATGGATTGGCCGTCGGGAATTAGTTCGGTTAACGCTGCGCAGTTCAAAATATGGCGATCCCAAATACGATCTACTTCCCTATGACCAATGATCCCTAGGCGAACTGCGTCTTTAACTAATATTTCGGCATATTGCGCAAGTTGAGAAAAACCTGCACCTAGTGCTACTTCTTGAGACTTTGTTGGCTTTGTTCCACGTGGAACATTTGGCCCTTGGGTCACGCCGGTAAGACGACCACGTAGCGGTTTGGTTCTTCGCCTTCAGATTCAGATTTCAAGCCTGCTTCGCCCACAGCGTCGTGGACCACTTTTCTTTCAAAAGGATTCATTGATTCCAGGGCTACAGCTTCCCCGGTCTTTTTAACTCTTTCGCAAGCCTCTAAACCAAGTTCAGCTAAAGCAACTTTGCGAGCAGCCCTATAACCTGAAATGTCGATCATGAGACGGGAACGTTCCCCAGTTTCCCTAGTAACAGCTAGGCGAGTGAGGTCTTGAATTGCATTTAATACTTGGCCTTCTTGTCCAACTAGGTTAGACAAATCTGCTCCAGTAATACTTACTAAAGCTCTTTCGCCTTCCACATCAACAACTAGGTCTCCGTCAAGATCTGCAATATCTAACAAGCCCTCTAAGTAGTCGGCGGCTATATCGCCTTCTTTTTCTAGTTGGGAATTCAATTCTGATGAATTTTCGGTCATTTCGGACTCCTTTTATTAAATTTGGGTATTCAATGTTCCACGTGGAACATTACGTATTACTTTTTACGGTTTTTACGACTGATTCTTTTAGGTTGTTGTCTTTTTTGTACTTCTACCTCGCTAGGGGTTTGTTCCCCTTCAAGGACGTTTGATTGGTGCTGTTTAGCTCTTTTACGTTTCTCCCAAGCATCAAAAGCGGGGGTTCCTGGGGTGGGATTATTGCGGATGATCCAGAACTGTTGCCCCATTGACCAAATGTTGGTGGTGGACCAATAAATCAAAACACCGATAGGAAAACCGACTCCACCCACCGCGAAAATCACTGGGAATACATAAAGCAGGATTTTTTGTTGTTGGGCCATCGGATTATCGGCAGGCATGTTTTTAACCATAAGTTGGCGTTGAGTTAAGAAAGTTGTGGCAGTCATAAGTAGGACCAAACAAACCGTCAAAATTTTGGTGGCATTTGGGCTAGGGGTTTCAGCTGCACCTAGGAAGTAGCCCCATAGTGGCACACTTAGTAGTTCAGCATCATGGGCCATGTTCACTAACCCTGGGTAGTTAGCAAAATAACCAAGAGCTTTTTCTTGGGATATTCCGTATTGCAGCACTCTGAAAAGGGCAAAAAAGATGGGGGCTTGTAACAGGATTGGTAAGCAGGAAGCTAAAGGATTAGTACCGGTTTCTTTGTAAAGCTTCATCATTTCTTGACCAAGTTTTTCGCGATCTCCTGCATACTTCTTTTGCAGTTCTTTCATCTGAGGCTGGATTAGTTGCAAGTTTCTTTGACTCTTAACTTGGCGCACAAACAGAGGGATGATCAAAATTCGAACCACAATCACCAAGCCCACAATGGACAATGCCCAGGTAATACCGGCTGTTGGATCAAGGACTGTAGAAAAGCCTTTATGGAAGAAATAGAGCAGTGCTGAAATAACCCATTCCAGGGGGGCTAGCAAGGTATCAATCATTTTTAATCTAACTCCAAGACTTGAGGGTTATTGCGCTTTGTTTCAGGAAAGTCATTCAAGAGTTAAATCGTCCCACGTAATCGGTTTTTACGCTAGCCCCGGGGTGACCCATTGGGATAAACATCAGCAAACCATTTTCTTTTTGAAGGTACGGGATTGAACCCTCCCCCACTAAATGGGTTGCAGCGCACAATTCTTAATACTCCTAAAATAGTTCCTTTGATAATTCCGTGAACTTTTATTGCGCTCACAAAATAGTTTGAGCAGTTTGGATAATATTTGCAACGAGGACCAAGAAGTGGTGAGATTGTTTTTTGGTAAATAAAAATAAAAGGAAAAAGAATTAGTAGGAATATTTTTCGTGGTAATTCTAAAATGGTTAAAAAAGCCTTATCCAATAAGGGTTTTTTAGGCATTTGCTTTAACAATCGATTTGTTAATACTTTCAGTTAGAGTTTGATTAATATCTGAATATTCTTTTCCAGTGATCGCTGGTAAAGCTCTGATCACTAATTGGATGTTGGTAGGAATTGTAGGTAATAAATCTTTAACTATGTTTCTCAGTTGCCGAGAAATTTTATGTCTAGCAACAGAGTTGCCCACAACCTTAGAAACGATCAAACCTATTTGAGAATTTTTTTGAGAGGTGGGATTTGCTAAAGCGTAAATAACAGCAACGTCACTATAAACTCGGACACCTGATTTGGTGACATTTTGAAAATCTTTAGTTGAAGTTAAACGATTTGGTTTGGGCAACATTTAACTGCCCCTTTTGAGAGGTTTGGTGATTAACGAGTTGAAACGGAAACAGAAACTCTGCCTTTACGGCGACGTGCTGCTAAAACAGCTCGGCCGGCGCGAGTTCTCATGCGTTCACGAAAGCCATGAACTTTGGCTCTGCGACGATTATTTGGTTGAAACGTGCGTTTCACTTTTAGTTACTCCTATTTCAAACTTTGAACCTCAAACATAAACCACTGTGTTCACACCTCTGCCACAAGGGTCTATTTTTCCTCACATAAAACAGTTTTACAACTTTAAATGGTTATCCACAGCAAATGCCAATCCCCCTTGTTAGATCAGCCAACCAACAGGTATTGTCCACAGGCAGGGCAAATTTGAGTGCTTTTTAGCCTCATAAAACCTGAATCTCCACATCTTGTGGATAACTTTGTGGATATTGGGAGGCTTCGTGGAAGAAACTGTTGATTTCACTGAGCTGTGGGCCAAAGCAATTGGTGATTTAAGTGATGATGCTTTAACTCCCCAACAAAGAGCTTTTGTTTCTTTAACTCGACCTTTAGCTTTAGTGGAAGACACAGCTTTAGTTGCTGCCCCTAATGAATTCACCAAAGACGTTTTGGAAACTCGACTTCGTCCATTAGTTGTGAGCGCATTAAGTAATGCCATCGGACGAGAAGTTCGGTTAGCAATTTCTGTTGATCCCTCGATCGCCCCAAATTTGGATGAAGATGCCACAGATGAATTAGCTGACGCAACTTATGCTGAAACAGTTACCCCAGTGCCACAATTTTTAAATGCCATTGGTGGTGTGGCAAGACCAGGTGGTGGTGCACCGGTTTCAAAACAAGATGAAACTTCCAGACTCAATCCAAAATATACTTTTGATACTTTCGTAGCAGGATCATCAAATAAACTGGCACATGCTGCGGCTGTGGCCACAGCTGAAATGCCTGCGCGTGCCTATAACCCTTTATTTATTTATGGTGAATCTGGTTTAGGTAAAACACATTTATTGCACGCTATTGGTCATTACACTAGAGATCTTTATAACGGTGCCAAAGTTCGTTATGTTTCTTCCGAAGAATTTACTAATGATTTTATTAACTCAATTCGTGACGATAAAGCTTCAGCTTTTCAAAGAAGATATAGGGATGTTGATGTTTTGTTAATTGATGATATTCAATTCTTAAGTGGAAAAGTTCAAACCCAGGAAGAGTTTTTTCACACCTTTAATACTTTGCATAATGCTGACAAACAAATTGTGGTTACTTCAGATTTGCCCCCAAAACAATTACAAGACTTTGAAGACAGAATGCGTTCCCGTTTTGAATGGGGATTGATCACAGATATCAAACCGCCTGAACTTGAAACCCGTATCGCGATTTTAAGAAAAAAAGTTGGACAAGAAAAACTTCAAGTGCCGGCTGAAGTTTTGGAATACATTGCTAGCAAAGTAACAACCAACATCAGAGAATTAGAAGGTGCGTTGATTCGAATCAGTGCCTATGCCAACTTGAACAGATCCCCGGTTGAAATGGAATTAGCTGAAGCTGTTTTAAGAGACTTAATGCCTGATCAAGCAGGACCTGAGATAACTGCTGCCATAATTATGAATGAAGCTTCAGGTTATTTTGGGATTTCAATTGATGAACTAATTGGTTCCTCTCGATCACGAACCTTGGTTACAGCTCGACAGATTGCCATGTATTTATGCCGTGAGTTAACAGATCTTTCTTTACCGGCAATTGGGCAGTCTTTTGGTGGACGAGATCACACCACAGTGATGCATGCGGAAAGAAAAATAAGACAACTGATGGCTGAGCGTCGTGGTTTGTATAACCAGGTGTCTGATTTAACAACCAGAATTAAAGTTCAAACCAAAGCTTCTTAAAAAGAACTGTTTTTCTGTCTCAATAGTCCATTTAGGTCACACTATTAACAGGTGTTGAATAAGTTGTGGATAACCACATATCAGTCATAACGATTTAATAACGGTTGTGGATAACTTGTGGTTTACTTGAGGGAAGAGGTCAATAAAATTGGGGATAACCCCTCAGATCAGACCTTTTAAGGGGACTGCCTCAAAGTTATCCTGGGTTACCCACCGAATTACAAGGTTTCGACACATTTAACACCTTTCTTCGCCACCCCCATTGAACTGGGCAAACATCTTTTATCCCTGTTATCCACCGGCCCTATTACTACGACTATCTATATCTATATATAAAACATAACTACTAATAGGTGTAAAAATAATTTGTAATTCGTTTACCCCTTTCCCTGCGACTAAGAGCATGAAAGCATTGGTCTACATTAAAGAGTTCCAAGAATTACACCAAGGTAAGTCTTGACCTTTTAGGCAGAAAGAAAATACGTGAAATTTCAAGTTGAACGAGATGTGCTCGCCGAAGCTGTAGCTTGGGCTGCTCGCACACTTCCTACTAGACCTGCTCAGCCAATGTTGGCTGGATTACTTATCGAAGCAGATAAGAACGCAATAACTTTGTCAGCTTTTGATTACGAAGTTTCATCACGAGTCAGTGTTGAGGCAGGAATTTCTGAAAGCGGGAAAGTTTTAGTTTCCGGAAAACTTTTTGCTGATATAGCTAGATCATTACCTAATCAACCAGTTACCGGATCAATTAATGGTTCTCGTTTAGAGCTCAAATGTGGCAGATCAGTTTTTGCCCTTCCGACTCTTCCTCCAGATGATTACCCAACTCTTCCCCCACTTCCTAAAACTAGTGGTTCTGTTAAAGCAAAAACTTTTTCTGAATCAGTTGCCCAAGTTGCAGTTGCAGCCGGCAGAGATGATTCATTACCAATGCTTACAGGTATCAGAGTTGAAATTGAAGGTGAAACAATTACTTTGGCAGCAACAGATAGATACCGTTTAGCAGTTAAAGAATTTACTTGGAATCCAAATGATCCAAAAATTTCCACTGCAGCACTTGTGCCAGCTAGAACTTTAGCTGAAGGGGCCAAAGGATTTCTTAATTCCAGTGAAGTTTTAATTTCACTTGCTTCTAGTAACGATCGTTTAATGGGATTTGAAGGCGAAGGCCGCAGAACCACAACAAGGTTACTTGATGCAGAGTTTCCAAAATATAGATCTTTATTACCAAGTGAATCTTCTTCAACCGCAGATGTTTCAACTCAAGAACTATTGGATGCTTTAAAAAGAGTTGAACTAGTTGCGGAAAGAAACACTCCTATCAGATTAGATTTTAAAAAGAATGAACTTATTTTAAGAGCTGGTACCGGCGAAGAAGCAACTGCTGAAGAAATAATTGGGTTAACTTTAGAAGGCGAAGGATTAGAGATTGCTTTTAATGCTGCTTATTTGAAAGACGGTTTAACCAGTGTTAATGCACCAACTACTCGGTTAAGTTTCACAGCAGCTTCAAAACCAGCGGTTTTAAGCGGAGTCAATAGCGATGGGGTAAACGATGAGTCCTACCGTTATTTGATTATGCCTGTGCGTCTAGCAGGCTAGTTTCTTAATGCATGTTATTTCTTTAACAGCAGTAGATTTTCGGTCCTACTCATTTGTGGAAATAAACCTAGAACCAGGCGTCACCACATTTATTGGCAGTAATGGTCAAGGAAAAACTAACCTTGTGGAAGCAATTTCTTATTGCTCCACCTTGTCATCCCACAGAGTGTCCCAAGATCTTCCCTTAGTTAAAGCTGATCAACCCCGAGCCATAGTTAGAACCGGTGTTAAATATCTTGATCGCACTAATTGGTTGGAAGTTGAAATCTGGCCTACCAAATCTAATAAAGCAAAATTAAACGGTTCTGAATGTAAAAAAACAAAAGAGATACTAGGAATATTACAGACCATAACTTTTTCTCCCGAAGATTTAATTCTTGTTAAAGGAGATCCGGGGGAGCGAAGACATTTCTTAGATGAACTACTAGTGCAAAAAAGTTCATCTTATGCAGGGATAAAAATTGATTATGACCGGGTTTTGAAACAAAGAAACGCATTACTTAAAAGTGCAGGACCAGCTAGAAAAAATAATCTTGATTCCATATTGTCGACTTTAGATGTTTGGAATGATCAACTTGTAAACTTTGGTGCACAAATAATTTTAGCCCGACATAACTTGATTAATGAATTATTGCCCTATGTAACTAAATCTTATGCCGAGCTTGCACCAAGTAGTAAAGTTTTAAATATTTTTTATTCCCCAAACGTAACCTCGGAAAACATGACATTACAAGATTTAGTAATAGCAATGAAAGAAAAATTAATTGAAAGACAAACAGATGAACTTACACGTGGGCTAACTTTAGTTGGACCTCATCGCGACGACATGGAAATAACAATTGGTGAATTACCAGCTAAAGGTTATGCCAGCCACGGCGAATCTTGGTCGGTTGCCTTGGCGCTACGTTTGGCATCTTTTGATCTTTTAAAAGCTAATTCACCAGCAGGGGATCCTGTTTTAATCCTGGATGATGTTTTTGCTGAACTTGATTCGGCTAGGCGAAACCAATTGATTTTGAGGGTAAAAAACGTAGAACAGGTTCTGATTACCGCCGCTGTGTTGGAGGATGTGCCTAAAGAATTAGTTGGAAATAAACTATTAGTCAATAACAGCAAGGTTGAAAAATTATGACTGAAAATCTCAACAAAAGAGATGCTGCCGCTTCAGCTTTAGGCAGAGCCAGGGCAAGAAATTCAAACTTTAGGAACAAACCCACCACTGTTAAACGTCCAAGATTTGGTAATAGTCAAGAAATTAGAAGCGGAGCCCATCCTGATCAACGGGATCCTCATTTATTAACCAACATAATGAAAAAATTTGTCAAAGATTTTGGTTGGCAACAACCAACTTCAGTGGCAGATTTAATTTCTAGGTGGCCAGAAATAGTTGGTGAAGAAATTGCGACACATGTTTCAATAGATGTTTTTAATGCTGACACAAATGAATTGATTTTGAGAACTGATTCAACAGCTTGGGCGACACAAATTCGTCTATTAAGTTCAGATTTGAAGCGACGAATTGCCTTAGAGGTTGGTGATGGTGTTGTCAAGACCCTAAAAATTTATGGACCGACGCAACCTAAGCAAAAAGGCTTGTGGAGAGTGCCAACTATGGGGAAAAAAGACTACTAAAAACAGCCATCACCTAATTTCACACCTGTAACACAGCAGTAGAATTGTCTTTACTAAACAGTTATTGGCACAAAACTTTTGTCAGGAGTTGAATTTTTCACTTATGTCATATGACGCCAGTGCGATTCAAGTTCTTGAAGGATTAGATGCAGTTAGAAAACGCCCTGGAATGTACATCGGTTCAACAGGAGAACGCGGTTTACATCATTTAGTTTATGAAATTGTTGACAACTCAGTTGATGAAGCACTTGCTGGACATGCCACAGATATTTTTGTAAGTATTTTAGATGACGCTAAAATTTGTGTGATCGATAATGGTCGCGGAATTCCTGTTGATATGCACAAAACTGAAAAGAAAGCTGCCTTAGAAGTTGTATTTACTGTTTTACATGCGGGTGGAAAATTTGGTGGTGCCGGATACCAAGTATCAGGTGGACTACACGGGGTCGGAGCTTCAGTAGTAAACGCACTTTCCTCAAATTTAAGCGTGGAAGTTAAGAGAGATGGCTATCTTTGGGCACAAAGTTACAAACGAGGAATCCCCACGGCGCCTTTAAAAAAAGGCAATAAAGTTGAGGGCACTGGCACAAAAATTACTTTTCAAGCTGATACTGAAATATTTGAAACCACCGATTATTCTTTTGAAACTTTAGCTACCCGATTTAGGGAAATGGCTTTCTTAAATAAAGGTTTAGCACTAACTCTTATTGATGAAAGAAAAGGCAGAGTTGATGAAAAAGGTGAAAAAAGAAACGTTCGTTACCAATATCAAGGTGGAATTGTTGATTTTGTTCAGTTCCTAAATAAAACCAAAGGCGACGCACTTGTTCATAAAGACGTAATACATATTGAAAACAGTGATAACAAAAAAGGTATTAGTGCCGAGGTTGCATTGCAATGGAACTTTGGTTACCAAGAAGCTGTTTACACATTTGCTAACACAATTAATACACCAGAAGGTGGAATGCATGAAGAAGGATTTCGTGCAGCGTTAACTGCAACGGTAAACAAATACGCCAAACAGTGGAACATTTTGAAAGAAAAAGATCCAAAACTAACTGGTGAAGATATTCGTGAAGGTTTAACTGCAATAGTTTCTGTGAAACTTCGTGATCCACAATTTGAAGGTCAAACTAAAACAAAACTTGGTAACACTGAAGCAAAAACATTTGTGCAAACCATGACAAATGATTTATTAGCAAAGTGGTTTGAAGAACATCCCGGTGAAGGAAAAGATGTTGCTCGAAAAGCAGTATCAGCTGCTACCGCAAGATTAGCTGCTCGAAAAGCAAGAGATTTAGCTCGTTCCAGAAAAGGATTACTTGGCTCATCTGGTTTACCTGGAAAATTAAGTGATTGCCAATCCACAGAACCAAGTGAATGCGAGCTCTACATTGTGGAAGGTGATTCTGCTGGAGGTTCAGCTAAAAACGGTAGAGATTCTAAAACACAAGCAATTTTGCCAATTAGAGGAAAAATATTAAATGTTGAAAAAGCAAGAATTGATCGAGTTTTAGCAAACACCGAAGTCCAAGCTTTAGTTTCAGCTCTTGGTACCGGAGTACAAGACGAATTTGATGCCAACAAACTTAGATATCACAAATTAGTTCTAATGGCCGATGCTGATGTGGACGGCCAACACATTAGAACTTTGCTACTTACTTTGCTATTTAGATTTATGAGACCTTTAATTGATTTAGGACACGTCTATTTAGGACAACCTCCTCTGTACAAAATTAAATGGATTAAAGACACACCAAGTTATGCCTACACCGAACGAGAAAAAGACGGACTTATTGAAGCTGGCCTAAAAGCTGGAAAAAGATTACCTAAAGAAGAAGCATTACAACGCTACAAAGGACTTGGTGAAATGAATGCTGATGAATTGTGGGAAACAACCATGAATCCTCAGACAAGAGTTTTATTACGAGTAACACTTGATGATGCAGCAGCAGCTGATCAATTATTTAACGTGCTAATGGGTGAAGACGTTGAATCAAGAAGATCTTTTATTCAACACAATGCTCGCGATGTTAGGTTCTTGGATATTTAAATGGTTACAAAACAAACTGCAATTCCTGAAAACTCAGGACGAGTTGAACCCGTTGATTTACGTTCAGAAATGTCTCGTTCTTATTTAGATTATGCAATGAGTGTAATCGTGGGTAGAGCTTTACCCGATGTCAGAGATGGATTAAAACCAGTTCACCGTCGAGTTATTTATGCAATGTATGACGGTGGATACAGACCAGATAGAAGTTACACAAAATGTTCACGCGTTGTTGGTGATGTGATGGGTAACTATCATCCACACGGTGACACGGCAATTTATGACACATTAGTTCGCTTAACTCAAGACTGGGTGATGCGCTATCCATTAGTTTCTGGTCAAGGAAACTTTGGATCACCAGGCAATGATGGTGCTGCAGCAATGCGTTACACCGAATCAAGAATGTCTCAGTTGGCAATGGAAATGGTTAGAGACATTGATGAAGACACTATTGATTTCATACCCAACTATGACGGTAGAACCCAAGAACCAACAGTTTTACCTTCCAGAATTCCTAATCTTTTAGTTAATGGTTCAAGTGGAATTGCTGTTGGTATGGCCACCAATATTCCGCCACATAATTTAAGAGAAGTTGCCGCAGGAATTCAATGGGCCTTACTAAACCCCAAAGCCACAAAGGACGAATTATTTAATGCACTGAGAGAACACATTAAAGGCCCAGATTTTCCAACCGGTGGACTAATCGTGGGAAGAACCGGTATTGAAGATTCATTTAAAACTGGTCGCGGATCAATTACGATGCGCGCAGTCGTTGATGTCACAGAAGATGGCAAAGGTCGACAAAACTTAGTAATAACAGAGCTTCCTTATCAAGTTAACCCAGATAACTTGAAACTAAAAATTGCTGAACTTGTTGACACCGGAAAAGTTACCGGCATTTCTGATTTAAGAGATGATTCATCTTCGCGTACCGGGATGCGCATTGTTGTTGTGTTAAGAAAAGACGCTGTAGCCAAAGTTGTGTTAAATAATTTATTTAAACAAACCCAATTACAAGACACCTTTGGTGCCAACATGCTGGCTCTTGTTGATGGGGTGCCTAGAACATTAAGCCTTGATCAATTTATTTCTTACTGGATTGAACACCAAGTATTAGTAATTCAACGTAGAACACAATTTAGATTGAATGAAGCAGAAAAAAGAGCTCACATTCTTTCCGCTCTTCTAAAAGCTTTGGACAAACTTGATGATGTTATTGCTTTAATCAGAAAATCTAAAACCGTTGATGATGCTAAAGCAGGATTACAAAAACTCTTAAAAA
This sequence comes from Candidatus Nanopelagicales bacterium, assembly GCA_016463095.1. Taxonomy (GTDB): domain Bacteria; phylum Actinomycetota; class Actinomycetes; order S36-B12; family UBA5976; genus ATZT02. The sequence continues at coordinate 2,414 of JAEMSA010000020.1, read as the reverse complement.
TAGACGAAATCCAAGCAACAGCAATTTTAGATATGCAATTAAGAAAACTTGCAGCACTGGAAAGACAAAAAATAACTGACGAATATGAAGAATTAAGTAAAGCAATTAAAGAATACAAAGATATTTTAGCCAAACCTGAAAGACAAAGAAAAATAATTGGAGAAGAATTAGCTGAAATATCTGAAAAATATGGGGATGAACGTAGAACACAATTTGTAGCCCAAGAAGGAGATAAGTCTGCTGAAGATTTTATTAAGGCAGAAGATGTGGTGATCACAATTAGTCGTGGCGGATACATCAAAAGAACAAAATCAGATTTATATCGTGCCCAAAAACGTGGTGGTAAAGGAATTAAAGGCGCTTCTTTAAGAGAAGACGATGTAATTGAACACTTCTTCGTAGCCTCTACTCATGACTGGTTACTGGTTTTCACAGATCGTGGACGGGTTTACAGGACTAAAATTCATGAATTACCCGACAAAGGACGAGACGCCAAAGGCCAACACGTAGCAAATCTTTTATCATTCCAACCAGATGAAAAAATTGCAGCAGTTTTGTCAATCAAAAACTATGAGCAAGCACCTTATTTGTTGTTAGCAACAGCAAAAGGAATGATTAAAAAGTCATCACTTTCAGAATATGATTCCAGTCGAAGTGGTGGAATCATTGGAATTAACTTGAAACCAAATGATCGGGTAATTTCTGCTCAACTTGTGACCAAAATAAATGACGTAATTTTGGTAAGTAAAAAAGGTTTCTCAGTCAGATGCTCAGTTGATGAAGAGACATTACGTTCTGCTGGCAGAGCAACTACTGGTGTTATTGGAATTAGGTTTAAAAACAAAGCCGATGAATTATTAAGCATGTCTGTGGTGCAAACAAACTCATTTTTAGTAACAGCAACTGATGCAGGCTTTGCTAAAAGAACTGAAGTTAAAGAATGGGCAGCAAAAGGTCGTGGTACCCAAGGTGTGCGTGCGATGAGAATTAGTGATGACACCAGAGGATCCTTAGTTGGTGCATTTATTGCTCAAGAAACAGACGAGTTATTTGCCATTGCCTCTAATGGGGTAGTTTTAAGAACACAAGTTAGTGAAATTAGAGCAACCGGTCGAGACACTATGGGAGTTTCAATGATGAAAGTTACCAAAGGGGTAAAAGTCGTTGCGGTAACAAAAGCTGTGGATGTTGAAGAATGAGTAAAGTAAAAGCAGGAATATCTAGATTTCAAGCAACACAAAGTATCCCCACAGCAAGACCAGGTAGCAAGAGATCTCGTTTAAGAGTTTCTTATATCAATCCTTTATCAGTAATTAAAACCACTTTTATTATTTCTTTAGCTTTTGGTTTGGCCTCGATTGTGGCTTTAATTATGCTTTGGTCAGTTGCAAAACTTAGTGGCACAATTGATTCAGCAACTGGTTTATTAACAGACATTTTTGGATCAGGTGGAGCAGGTTTTAATATTGTTAGCTTGTTATCTCTTCCAAGAATTATTTTCATCGGAAGTATTTTCTCAGTTTTCCAAGTTGTAACTTGGACATTACTCTCAGGAATAGTTTCAGTAATTTATAATATGTTTGCTGAATATGTGGGTGGCTGGGAAGTAACACTCACTGATGATCTTTAAAAAGCTCCGTCAACCAATTCTTTTTGAATAAACATTCTTAACGGATCCATTCTTAAAATTGCTGGTGGTTGACTAAGTAGGTTTGGTAATTCCTTCATCAATTCAGCAAAAGCGTGTGCTTTTCGATGATCATCAAATGCTTCTGAACTGGTAAACCATTCCACTAACCAAGCCACATCTTTGTCTTCAGGATCTAAAGAAACCACAAAAGCTTCAGTGCCCGGTTCTTGTTCCAAGTTGTCGGCATATCGATTAACCGCATCCAGAAGTGCTAAACGTGCACCTGGATGAGAAACCAGACGAACCACCATTCCTAAACGTCCTGGAAGAAGTGCGTCTACACCATGTTCATTTGTTGCCATTTTTTAATTTTGCCTTAGTTAGTAGAACTTCGCACCTGGAAGATGAAGTTTCTTCGCAGTTTTACGCAATATGCCAGCAATTCCCTCTTCACGTTTAATTTCACCAATTCTTCGGTAGTAATAAGTAGGAGTTTTTCGAGGATGACGTTTAAGAGCCAAAGGATTCTTTTTAACTTTATAAGGATTAGCACAATATTCTAATACTGGTTTCAAGACTTTATTCCATCTAAATTCTTCTCTTAATCTTAAACTATTTTTTCTCGCACTTTCTAAATTAGTTTTATCAAGTAATTTAATTATTACTTTTGCTAATTCTTCAGAATCTCTCTGTTTAACAACTTCTCCACATTTTTCTTCTTTAACTACGTCAGCAAAATAATCACCTTCAGTGGTAATTATTGGCAAACCTGCCCATAAGTAAT
>JAEMSA010000084.1 GCA_016463095.1 Candidatus Nanopelagicales bacterium | reverse complement strand
ATTTAATAAGTACTTAAAAATTGAAACTGACTGGTTCCAAGTTTCTGAAGGAACCTTCGACAATTACATGGTAAAAAAACTTAGTAAATCAAAGGGTTGATTATTTTTCCGCTTTCGAGTTGACATAAACACCTGCGGCAATAATTAAAAAAGATCCCAGCTATTCGAAAGTAGCTGGGATTTCTTTTGAAATTAAATGTGGCAATTAGCAGCTAGTCCGCAATTAGTTGACCATAGCGACTCTAGACCACGTACATTAGGTCAACCTAACTCGGAGGGTTTTTCCGTTCTCTTCTATGAAACCCTTATATGAAACTTCCTGCTCAAACAGAAACCATGGTTTGGAGTGCCCTTGCCGGCGCAGTTATTTTGTCAATTGTTGGCTTTAGCTTTGGAGGATGGCAAACATCCAAGCAATCACTCTCAATCGGAGACGCACGTGCAAACCAAGCCGTAGCCAAAGCAATAGCTCCCGTTTGTGCAGAAATGTTCAAGCGCGACTCTAATTACAAGAATAATTTATCAGAACTTAAAAAGGTAGACGACTGGTCACGCAGCACCTTTATTGAAAAAGGAGGCTGGGGAAAAATGCCAGGGGGTGCAGCACTAGATTCAGATACTGGCAAAGCATGTGCCACTCTATTGCTCCCTAGTTAATAGATCAGCTTACAAAGCAAGTCTTGCTTGATTTGCTTTGTAGCTAGCACAAGTTTTAGTTGCCGTGATTGCAATTAACTTGTTTTCATAATCTCTTGTGAATTCGCATTGGGGTCTCTTGGTAACCAAGTTCCCGCTTCAACTGAACAAATAAAGTCTGCTACAAATCGGTTGAAATAATGTGGCTCTTCTAAATTCAAAGTATGTCCAGTTTTGGGAAATATCAGTAATCCAGAGGCAGGAATAATCTTTTTCATAAAAATGCCCGGCTGCAAGCAATGGTCGTCCTCATCTCCAACCATGATGAGTGTTGGGACAGTCATATTTTTTAAATTTTCTTCTAAATCGTAAATGGATGGACGTTTAGCCTGGACACCTCTCATGGTATTTGCTGATCCTTGCGAAGAATGTTGGCCCAACATGTCAGCAAATTGTTGCCAACCTCTTGGATCTTTATTTTGAAATTGAACCCTGGACGCGCCAGTGGAGTAAGTCTTTGCGAATTCCTTGCTGCCTTGTTTTTCAAATTGATTGGCTACTTCAAGTGATAAGTCTTTGAAATGGTCAGCATGTTGCTTTTCAGCACCATAACCGGCCCCAGCAATTACAAGTGAGAGTGCTTTATGAGAGTAATGCAACCCAAAATGCAAAGTAGCAAAACCACCCATAGACAAACCGACTACATGGCTTTTTTCAATGTTTAAAGCATTGAGTAATTCAGCGACGTCATCAACAGCACGTCTTTGAGAATAGCTGTCAGCTGATTGCGGGACGTCTGATGGCGGATATCCTCTTGCTGAAAATGTTATGCACCGATGGTTCCTAGAAAAAAACCGCATTTGATTTTCCCAGCTGCGGTAATCTCCAGCGAATTCATGGACAAAAATAATCGGAGTTCCTCTACCTACTTCTTCGTAATAAAGATTAATTCCATCACTTGTTTTGATCTTTGGCATAGATTGATCACCTTTTAATAATTAAGTCAATTTAAATTAAATGCGAGCATGGAAGAAAAAACTGGGATTCAGT
>JAEMSA010000037.1 GCA_016463095.1 Candidatus Nanopelagicales bacterium | reverse complement strand
GAATTGGAATTCATTGTCATGATGACACCAACTGTGCGGTAGCAAATACTTTGTCTGCAGTTGACGCTGGTGCCACACATGTACAAGGAACAGCAAATGGATATGGCGAAAGAAGTGGTAACGCCAATTTATTTAGCGTGGTAGCAAACTTACAATTGAAAAAAGGCAAAATCGTTGTGCCAAGTGATGCGATAAAGGAAATGACCAGAATTGCACATGCGGTAAGTGAAATTACAAATATTAATCCCAATCAACATCAACCATACGTTGGTTTTTCAGCCTTTGCACATAAAGCAGGACTACATGCCAGTGCCGTAAAAATTGATCCAATGCTTTACCAACATATTGATCCAATACTTGTGGGAAATGACATGAGAACTTTAGTTTCTGACATGGCAGGCAGAGCTTCCATTGAATTAAAAGGTAAAGAAATGGGCTACAACCTGGAAGGAAACAAAGAGGTATTAACTTCAGTTGTTGAAAAAGTTAAAGAAATGGAATCTCGTGGTTACACCTTCGAAGCAGCAGATGCCTCCTTTGAATTGTTGTTAAGAAACGAAATGGGTGAACACGATCCAAAATATTTCACGGTTGAATCTTGGAAAGTAACTGTTGAACAAGCCGAAAACGGTGTGGTCACAACTGAGGCAAAAGTAATAGTTAATGCCGGTGGTAAACATCTCGAGCAAACTTCGCAAGGAAATGGTCCCGTAAATGCACTTGATAAAGCATTAAGAGCTGCTTTAGAAAAGATTTATCCAGAATTAGCCAAATTAGAACTTATTGATTACAAGGTTCGTATCTTGGAAGGTGTTAAAGGAACAGGCGCGGTAACAAGAGTTTTGATTGAAACCACTGATGGTAATTCCCAATGGGACACAGTTGGTGTGCACGAAAACGTTATTGCTGCTTCCTGGAATGCAATTTCAGATGCTGTTACCTATGGATTGTTAAAAGCTAATGTCAAATAAAGTTCGCGTTCGCTTTTGTCCATCTCCTACTGGAGATCCACATGTGGGAATGGTTAGAACAGCTTTGTTTAATTGGGCCTTTGCAAAACATAACAATGGAACTTTTGTGTTTAGAATTGAAGACACCGATGCTGCTAGAGACAGCGAAGAGTCTTATCAAGCACTGCTTGATTCGATGCGTTGGTTAGGACTTAATTGGGATGAAGGACCAGAAGTGGGTGGATCATTTGGTCCCTATCGTCAAAGTGAACGCATGGATATTTACAAAGATGTTGCAAAGAAACTTCACGAAAAAGGTTTGGCTTATCACTGTTATTGCACTCAAGATGAAGTGGAAGAAAGAAGAAAAGCTCAAAAAGAAAAAGGTCAAACTCCAGGATATGACGCCCATTGTCGTGAATTAACTGACACTCAAGTTGCAGACTTTAAAGCATTGGGTCGCGAACCAGTTTTAAGATTTAAAATGCCCAGCAAAACTATCACTTGGAATGATTTAGTAAGAGGTGAATTAAGTTTTGAACACGAACATATTCCTGATTATGTTTTAGTTAGAGCTAATGGTGATCCGCTTTACACTTTGGTAAACCCCACAGATGATGCACTGATGGAAATAACACATGTATTAAGAGGTGAAGACTTATTGTCTTCAACTCCCAGACAAATTGCGCTTTATGAAGCTTTTAAAGAAATTGGGGTAGGTCAAGGCACAACACCAGAATTTGGTCACCTTCCTTATGTGATGGGGGATGGAAACAAAAAACTTTCCAAACGAGATCCAGAATCAAGTTTGTTGATGTATCGAAGAGAAGGATTCTTACCCGAAGGATTGCTTAACTATTTAGCACTTCTTGGTTGGTCATTTGGGGATGACATCGAATTTTTCTCCATGAAAGAAATGGCAGATAACTTTGAAATAAGTAGAGTAAGTGCCAATCCTGCTCGATTTGATATCAAGAAATGTACTGCAATTAATGCTGACTGGATTAGAAAACTTTCTGTTGAAGAATTAACAAGTCGTATGGAAAAACAATTAATTGAAGTTGGGGTATTACCTACTGCTCCAAGTAAAGAACAAAAAGAATTACTTCTTGCCGCAACTCCTTTGGTGCAGGAAAGACTAGAAACTCTTTCACAAGTTCCAGGGATGCTTTCCTTCTTATTTGTGGAGGAAAAAGACTTTGTGGTTGATCACGAAGATGCAGAAAAATCTTTAACTCCCGATATTTTGCCCGCGTTGCAAGCAAGTGTGGGAGTTATTAATTCATTGTCTGATTTCAAAACTCAAAGTTTGCATGATGAATTAAACAGGGTTTTAGTCACAGAAATGGGCTTAAAGGCCCGCACAGTCTTCACCGCCCTGCGGGTAGCAGTAACGGGCAGAAGGGTTTCACCACCTTTATTTGAAGCAATGGAAATAATGGGAAGAGAAAAAGTATTATTACGAATTGAAAAACATTTAAAGAAGTAAGCCAGTGGGGTATGGGGTAATTGGCAGCCCAGCGGTTTCTGGATCCGCTCGTCTAGGTTCGAGTCCTAGTACCCCAGCAAAATAAGTGATGTAGTAATTTTTGGGTCAACGTTATGGTTTAGGAATAGGACAACATGGTTAAGCGCAGGTTACCTCGTCCTTTAGAAGTAATTTCACTTATTGGCTTTAGATGGCCAAATTTAAATCGAAAACAAGTAAAACTTAATCAAGCAGTTAACATCTGGGACATTAGAGAACTAGCTTCAAAGCGAACTCCTCGCTCAGTTTTTGATTACACAGATGGTGCATCTGGTTCTGAAGCAAGTTTAAATCGAGCTCGAGAAACATTTAATAACGTTGAATTCTCACCCCGAGTTTTAAGGGATGTAACAAATGTTGACACCTCAGTCGATATTTTAGGAAAAAAGAATGCGCTACCTTTTGCTTTTGCGGCAACTGGTTTTACGCGCATGATGGGTTACGAAGGTGAACCAGCAGTTGCTCGAGTGGCAGAAAAATATGGAATTCTTTATGGTTTATCAACATTAGGAACCACCTCACCAGAAGATTTAGCAAAAGAAGTACCAAACGTAAGACGTTGGTTTCAGCTATATGTTAGACGCGAAAGAGAACCAAACGAGAAGTTAATTCAAAGAGTAAAAGCGTCAGGTTATGAAACTATTGTTTTAACAGTTGACACTGTAGTTGGTGGGGTTAGATACCGAGACGTCAAAAATGGTTTAACCATTCCACCTAAACTGACTTTAAAAACACTTATTGGCATGGCCAAATACCCAAAATGGTGGATGAATCTTTTAACTACTGAACCACTGGTTTTTGCTTCCCTTGATATGAAAGATAGTGGGGGAACTGTTGCTGATTTATTATCAAAGATTTTTGATCCTTCTATTACTTTGGAAGACATTAAGTGGCTTAAATCAGTTTGGGATGGAAAGTTATTAATTAAAGGTGTGCAATCAGTTGAAGATGCAGTGATGCTAAAAAATGCAGGTGTTGATGGCATCATTCTTTCCACTCACGGTGGCAGACAAATGGATAAAGCTCCTGTGCCATTAGAACTTCTTCCAGAGGTCAGAAAAGCAGTTGGTAAAGAATTCACAGTGTTAATTGATGGTGGAGTAATGGCTGGCACCGATATTTTGGCTGCCATTGGAATGGGTGCAAACGCAGTATTAATTGGCAGAGCTTATTTATATGGCTTGATGGCAGGTGGCGAAATGGGTGTTGATCGAGTTGTGGCATTACTAAAAGCCGAAATAGAAATGTCGATGAGACTTCTAGGTATCACAAAGTTGGATGAACTAACACCTGATCGTGTGAGAATTCGCTAACTACGGTTTTCGCTTTTTGGTTACGCTGTTAGAATTACGGAAACGGATTTTCCTACAGCCCCGTTGTGTAGCGGCCTAGCACGCTGCCCTCTCAAGGCGGTAGCGCGGGTTCGAATCCCGTCGGGGCTACACGAGGCTAAAAAAAGTAAAAAGGAGAAATAAAAGTGAGTCAAACACTTGCTGAGAAAGTTTGGGATGCACACATTGTGCACCAAGCAAATGGTGAACCTGATTTACTTTTTATTGATCTTCATTTAGTTCACGAAGTAACTTCACCACAAGCATTTGATGGTTTAAGAGCAGCTAATAGAAAAGTTCGCCGCCCTGAGTTAACACTTTTGACTGAAGATCATAACGTTCCCACCCAAGATATTGATCAACCAATTGCAGATTTAGTTTCACGTGCTCAAGTTGATGCCTTAAGAAATAATGCTAAAGAATTTGGTTTAAAGATTTATTCTTTAGGTGATATTGATCAAGGAATTGTGCACGTAGTTGGACCACAACTTGGTTTAACACAACCAGGTATGACAGTGGTGTGTGGAGATTCTCATACTTCAACGCACGGTGCTTTTGGGGCACTTGCTTTTGGTATTGGTACCAGTGAAGTAGAACATGTGCTTGCTACCCAAACTTTGCCACTAAAACCATTTAAAACAATGGCCATAACTGTTAATGGAAAACTTCCCCAAGGTTCAACTGCTAAGGACATAATTTTGGCGGTGATCGCCAAAATTAGTACAGGGGGCGGTCAAGGTTATGTTTTGGAATATCGCGGTGAAGCAATTCGCTCATTGTCGATGGAAGGTCGTATGACAATTTGCAATATGAGCATTGAAGCTGGTGCTCGTGCTGGAATGATTGCTCCGGATGAAACTACTTTTGAATACTTAAAAGGTCGAAATCATGCACCAAAAGATAAAGACTGGGATGATGCAGTTTCTTATTGGAAGACTTTAAAAACTGATGACGATGCAAAATTTGATGCCGAAGTAATTATTGATGCTAATTCTTTAACACCTTTTGTTACTTGGGGAACAAATCCTGGTCAAGGTGTATCAATTGATGATGTGGTGCCAGATCCAAACTCTTTTACTAATCCAACTGAGAAAACAGCAGCAGAGCGAGCCCTTGTTTACATGGATTTAAAAGCTGGCACAAAAATGCGCGATATCAAAGTTGACACCGTATTTCTTGGTTCCTGCACCAATGGTCGTATTGAAGATTTAAGAGCAGCAGCAGCAATTTTGAAAGGTAACAAAGTTGCTTCTAGTGTGCGCATGATGGTTGTTCCTGGCAGTGCCAAAGTTGCTATCCAAGCAGAACATGAAGGATTGCCTGCGATTTTTAAAGCAGCAGGTGCGGATTGGCGTAGTGCTGGTTGTTCCATGTGTTTGGGAATGAATCCTGACAAATTAAAACCAGGAGAAAGAGCTGCTTCAACATCTAACAGAAACTTTGAAGGTCGACAAGGACCAGGTGGTAGAACTCATTTAGTTTCACCATTAGTGGCAGCAGCAACAGCTATTACTGGACATCTTTCAACTCCAGATGAGATCAAATAATGGAAAAGTTTCTCTCCCACACAGGCTCTGCACTTCCTTTAAGAAGAAGTAACGTTGACACCGACCAAATCATCCCAGCCGAATATTTAAAACGCATTACTCGTCACGGTTTTGAGGACGCATTATTTAAAGCTTGGCGTGAAGATCCCAGTTTTGTTTTGAACAAACCTGAATACAAAGATGCCACAATTTTGGTGGCCGGGCCTGAGTTTGGGACCGGATCTTCTAGAGAACATGCTGTGTGGGCGTTGATGGATTATGGTTTCAAAGTTGTTTTATCTTCTCGTTACGCCGATATTTTCAGAGGTAACTCCGGTAAAGCCGGCTTAGTCACCGCAGAAGTTTCCCAAGATGTGATTGAAAAGATTTGGGCATTGGTGGAAAAAGATCCAACTACTCAAATCACTGTGGATCTAGATAAAAGGCAAGTAAAAGCGGGGGATTTGGTGGCAGATTTCCAAATCGATGACTATGTCAGATGGCGTTTACTGGAAGGTTTAGATGACATTGGGCTTACTTTGCGTCACGAAGCAAAGATTACTGAGTTTGAAAAATCAAGACCAGCCTATAAACCAGTAACTGTTTAAAACCCACCCGTAACACTTTGATTCCAAATTAAGATTTTTTCTAAAACAATGTTTCAAATTTCCCTTATAAAATAAGGAAAATTTGGGTGTGTCGTCTTAAAAACCCTTATTTTATTGACTATTTTTGGTACCAGCAATAAAAACATTTATCGCCAGCCAAAAAAGCTAAAAATCTTTAGAAAGGTTCGAAAAGTTGAAAAAGCCAGACTTAGCAGATTTAGTACAAGAACATTTTGAAGCCAATCGTCGTCAAGCGCTAGATTTCGTTGATGTATTTTTTGACACAATCACCA
>JAEMSA010000019.1 GCA_016463095.1 Candidatus Nanopelagicales bacterium | reverse complement strand
TAGCGCGCCTGCTTTGGGAGCAGGAGACCGGGAGTTCGAATCTCCCCGCCCCGACACAAGAGATAAATAAATCAAGGAGAAAATTAATAAAGTGAAAAGCACAATAGAAAACTTGACCCCAACCAGAATTAAAGTTCAGGTAGAAGTGCCATTCTCAGAATTAAAACCCAGCCTTGATGCTGCTTACCAAAAAATTGCTAGTCAAATTAGTGTTCCAGGATTTAGAAAAGGAAAAGTTCCCACCCAAGTAATCGATCAAAGAGTGGGCAGACCCGCAGTGTTACAAGAAGCAATTAATGAAGCAGTTCCTAAGGCCTACGCGGAAGCTTTGAAAGACAAAAAGGTTTATCCCATCGGCAGACCAAATGTTGAAGTTGATGAACTAAAAGAAAATGAAGAACTTAAATTCAGCGCCGAAGTTGATGTCAGACCAGACTTTGAAACACCTAAATACAAAGGTTTGAAACTAAAAGTCGATAAAGCTCGTGAATTAGGTGAAGACGTAAAGAAACAACTAGAAGATCTACAAGCAAGATTTTCTACACTTTCTGTAGTCGAAAGAGCTGTCAAAGACCAAGATGTAGTAATTCTTGACATCACCGGAACCAAAGACGGTGAGCAAGTTAACCAATATTCAGGTCAAGCTCTTGCCTACACAGTTGGATCAAATGGACTAGTTCCCGGAGCTGATGAAGTATTAATCGGTGCTAAAGCTGAACAAAAAGTAAAACTTGATTTCAAACCAGAAGATGGTCCATTTAAAGATGAACAAATTAGTCTTGATATCACAGTAAATAGTGTTAATGAAAAAGTTTTACCAGCAGCAGATGATGATTTTGCCAAGATGGCAAGTGAATTCGATACTTTAGCTGAATTAAAAAAAGATTTGGAAGAAAAAGTTAAACAATCAAGAATAATTGAACAAACCTATTTAGCTAGAGAAAAAGCTAGTGATGCCCTAGTTGCATTGATGGCTAAAGTTCCGTTGCCAGAAAATGCCATCGAATCTGAATTTGAAGAACATTTCAAAGATGGCCACGGTGATGATGCGCATAAAGAAGAATTCAAACTTGGCTCAAGAAAATCCATGCAATCCCAATTTGTTTTGGACAAGATTGCAGAAGATGAAAACATTGGTGTTTCTGATGCGGATCTTTCTGAATGGATCACTCAAAACGCAATCAAGTACCAAATGCCCCCCCAAACCTTTGCGGATGCACTTGTTAGATCAGGTGAAATCACTTTGGTGATGGGTGAAATCAGAAGAAGCAAAGCTTTAACTCTTGTGGTCAAAGAAGCAGATGTGACTGATGCCGATGGCAACAAAATTGATGTGGCAAGTGTTCTTAAAGAATTTGTGCCCGACGCAGAATAAACAATTTCCCTCATAGCGAACATCCCAGGTTCCAAGATGAGAAAAACTGTGTTTCAGGTTAAGGTCGAAGTATCTAATTAATTAGGAGTGAATACAAGTTGAACGAGGATACGCAATTGCGCAGTCCATCTGGTCCGGGAAGCTACGACGACCAAATATTTCAAAGACTTCTTAAAGAACGAATCATTTTCCTTGGCACTCCTGTGGAAGATTCAGTTGCAAATATTTTGACAGCACAAATGCTGGTGCTTGCTGCAGAAGATCCAGAAAAAGATATTTATCTTTATATAAATTCCCCAGGTGGTTCAATTTCTGCTGGTATGGCAATTTATGACACCATGCAATACATTCCAAATGATGTTGCAACAGTTGCTATGGGACTTGCTGCCTCAATGGGCCAGTTCTTACTTTCCGCAGGAGCTAAAGGAAAGCGTTATGCACTGCCACATGCTCGCATCATGATGCATCAACCTTCAGGTGGAATTGGTGGAACTGCTTCTGACATTAAAATTCAAGCTGAGCAAATGTTGCACATCAAGAAACAGATGGCTCGCTTAATTGCTGAACACACAGGTCAAACTGCAGACCAAATTGAGCAAGATTCTGATCGTGATCGCTGGTTTACTGCAGATGATGCAAAAGTTTATGGATTTGTTGACAAAGTAGTTAGATCAGCAAGTGATGTCACAGGACACGGAGGAACAAGATAAATGAAAATCGAAAATATTGTTTCTTCTAAATTAAATCCGCAATCTCGCTACATTCTTCCTGAATTCAGAGAAAGAACAGCTAATGGTGAAAGAGTTCATAACCCTTACACCAAATTGTTTGAAGAAAGAATTATTTTTCTAGGTGTACAAATTGATGATGCATCAGCTGATGACGTTATGGCACAACTTCTTGTTTTGGAATCACTAGATCCAGAACGCGATATTTCTATGTATATAAATTCCCCAGGTGGTTCATACACTGCAATGACAGCAATTTATGACACCATGCAATTTATTAAACCTCAGATCCAAACGATTTGTTTAGGTCAAGCTGCTTCTGCTGCATCAGTAATTCTTGCTGCAGGTTCTCCTGGAAAAAGATTTGCGCTACCTCATGCTCGAATTTTGATTCACCAACCTTACACAGAAGGTGGCGGTCAAGGATCTGACATTGAAATTCAAGCTAATGAAATTTTGAGAATGCGTGCTGAAATGGAAGGCATTTTTGCTAAGCACACTGGAAAGAAAGTGGAAGAAATACAAAAGGATATTGAACGAGACAAAATCTTGACTGCTGAAGATGCTCAAAAATATGGCATCATCGATCAAGTTATTGCTTCACGTAAATCAGCTCAAAAATAAATCGTTTTAAAATTTTGTTCGCTGATTGTGAACATAATGCTTACTTTCACATAAATAAACCCGATTTTGTGGGTGCTTCAAGGTAACGTTCATCGAACTGACACATATTTAATGAAAAACTAAAGGAGCTGTAACCATAATGGCCAGACTTGGTGAAGGCACTGATCCATTAAAATGTTCTTTTTGCGGTAAAGGTCAAAAGCAAGTAAAGAAATTAATTGCTGGACCTGGGGTATATATTTGTGACGAATGTATTGAATTATGTAACGAAATTATTGATGAAGAGTTACAAGAAACAACAGATTTACCCTTTGAAGAATTACCTAAACCTAAAGAAATTTATGCGTTTCTAAATAATTATGTTATTGGTCAAGAACATGCCAAAAAATCTTTGTCTGTTGCGGTCTATAACCATTACAAACGTGTGCAAGCAGGTGCCACTGATAGACCAAAAGATGATTTGGTGGAATTAGCAAAATCAAATATTTTGTTATTGGGACCAACTGGTTCGGGAAAAACATTATTGGCGCAAACTTTAGCTAGATTATTAAATGTTCCTTTTGCTATTGCTGATGCCACTGCTTTAACTGAAGCTGGCTATGTAGGTGAAGATGTTGAGAATATTTTGTTAAAACTAATTCAAGCTGCAGATTACGATGTTAAAAAAGCAGAAACAGGAATTATTTATATTGACGAAATTGATAAAATTGCTCGAAAAAGTGAAAACCCATCTATTACTCGTGATGTGAGTGGTGAAGGTGTGCAACAGGCGTTGTTAAAAATTTTGGAAGGAACTACTGCTTCAGTGCCGCCACAAGGAGGCAGAAAACATCCGCATCAAGAATTTATTCAAATTGATACCAGCAATGTACTTTTCATTGTGGGTGGTGCTTTTGCCGGATTAGATAAAATTATTGATTCAAGAATTGGTAGAAAATCTTTAGGCTTCACAGCAGATTTCAGTGCTGAAGAAAACACTAACCCTGGAGATATTTTTGGCAAAGTAATGCCTGAGGATCTTTTGAAATTTGGCATGATCCCAGAATTTATTGGTCGTCTGCCCGTTATTACCAGTGTTACAGCATTAAGTGAAGAAGCTTTAATGCAAGTGTTAGTTGAACCAAAGAATGCTTTGGTTCGCCAATATGAAAGATTATTTGGTTTAGACAATGTTGAATTAGAAATTTCTGAAGATGCACTTCGTGCGGTTGCAGAGTTAGCTCATTTAAGAGGAACTGGAGCCAGAGGGCTACGTGCGATTATGGAAGAAGTTTTGTTAAATGTGATGTATGACGTTCCTAGCAGAGCAGATATCGGCAAAGTTGTGGTAAATCGTGACACAGTTTTGAATAATGTTAATCCAACGCTAGTGCCTAGAAAAGAAGTAACTGAACCTGAAGAAAAATCAGCTTAAAATATTTTTTTAAGCTAGTTCAACTTTAACTTTTATCTCGGTATCTGAAACGTTAAGTATCAATTCTTTGATATTGCCGGCGGCTAGCAGATCTTTTTGAGCAGCTTTTACTTGATCAATAACCTCAGTTTTAGCCCATACTTCCAGTGATTTAACTTCAGCTTTCATAGATTGTTTGTTTTCGGTTTTCACTTTTCTAACCTCACCCAGAATCCAGGTCACATTATTTAAAGCCTCGACACCAATTGCTTGATTAGTTAGCACCTCTTGTGCCTGAGGCCAGGTTGTTAAGTGGATAGATCCCTCTTGCCACCAGGACCAAACTTCTTCGGTTACAAACGGAATGAAAGGAGCAAAAAGTCTTAATAATGTGTGGGTAGTTAAACCCAGCGCAGCTCGTGCAGATTTAGCCGCATCTTCGCCTTGATTTCCGTAGGTGCGCTCTTTAACAAGTTCCACATAATCATCGGTGAATGACCAAAAGAATGTTTCGGTGATCTCTAAAGCGCGGGTATAGTCATATTTTTCAAATGAATTTGTAGCACTTTCAACCACTTGAGCTAATTTATTAAGTAACGCATGGTCCACATCTTGAGTTACATCAGATTTATTGAGCGTGGCATTAAGACTTAAGCTAAATTTACTTGCATTAAGTATTTTTATAGCAAGACGTTTTCCAATTTTCATTTGACCGGTGTCAAATGCGGTATCTGTTCCAGGTCTGCCCATGGCAGCCCAATATCTAACAGCATCAGATCCGTACTCTTCTAGTAAATCAATTGGGGTTACCACATTGCCTTTTGATTTACTCATTTTCTTTCTATCTGGATCAAGAATCCAACCACTAATGCTGGTGTTTTTCCACGGTAAAGAATTTTCTTCCAAATGACTTCTCACCACTGTTGAAAACAACCATGTTCTAATAATTTCGTGTGATTGAGGACGCAAATCCATTGGGAAAACTCGATTAAAAAGATCGTTATCTAATTCCCAGGAGGCTGCTATTTGGGGAGTCAATGATGATGTTGCCCAAGTATCCATAACATCAGGATCACCCATAAAACCATTTGGTTTATTTCTTTGGGATTCATTAAATCCTTGTGGTACTTCACTTTGAGGATCAATTGGTAATTGATTTTCCTCAGGAACAATTATTTGGTCATAGTCAGGATTTCCATTTGCATCCAATTTGTACCAAAGGGGAAGTGGCACACCAAAGAATCTTTGACGTGAGATTAACCAGTCGCCATTTAAACCTTCAACCCAATTCTCATATCTCACTTTCATATATTCAGGATGCCACTTAAGTTCAGCTCCTCGGCTTAATAACTTTGTCCTTAACGCCGCATCGCGTCCACCATTTCTGATGTACCACTGTCTAGTGGTCACGATTTCTAAGGGTTTATCACCTTTTTCAAAGAACTTAACTGCGTGAGTGATTGGTTTTGGATCACCAATCAATTCTCCACTTGCCTTTAATTCTGCAACCAAAACTTCTCTGGCAGTGTGAGAAGTTTTACCAATAATTTTTTCAAATATCTGTTTAGCTTTTTCGGTTTTAATCCACTCAGGATTTTCAGCCACTATGCGACCATCCCAGCCAATTAATCCTCTGGTCGGCAAATTAAATTCTCTCCACCAAATCACATCTGTTAAATCACCAAACGTACAAATCATGGCAATCCCACTACCTTTTTCAGGATCAGCTAAGTGATGTGCCACAACTGGAACTTCAACTTCAAAAAGTGGAGTGACTACAGTTTTTCCAAATAGTTCTTTGTAGCGATCATCATCTGGATTTGCCACTAATGCAACACAAGAAGCCAACAATTCTGGTCGAGTGGTTTCTATGTAAACCGGTTGCCCATTTTGTTTTTGAAACGCAATTTTGTGAAACGCTCCTGGTCTTTCCCTGTCTTCTAATTCTGCTTGAGCCACTGCAGTTTTAAATGTCACATCCCAAAGGGTTGGTGCTTCAGATTGGTATGCCTCTCCACGTTTTAAGTTTCTTAAGAAAGCACGTTGCGAAACTGTGCGAGCTCGTTTGTCAATTGTTTGATAGGTGTAATTCCAGTCAATGGAAAGACCTAAAGTTTGGAAAAGGGATTCAAAAACCTTTTCATCCTCAAGAGTTAATTTTTCGCATAACTCCACAAAGTTTTTTCGAGAAATTGGTATTTGTTTTTCCCCAGGTTCATTAGGCGGGGCAAAGTTTGCGTCAAAAGGAAGTGAAGGTTCGCAGCGAACCCCAAAATAGTTTTGCACTCTTCGTTCAGTTGGTAAACCATTGTCATCCCAACCGATAGGATAAAAAACTTTCTTACCCGTCATTCTTTGATAACGAGCAATCAAATCTGTATGTGTGTATGAAAATACATGGCCAACGTGAAGTGAACCACTAACTGTTGGAGGTGGGGTATCGATGGAATAGACAGATTCTTTTGTAGCTGTTTTGTCAAAAGCGAAAGTTTTATTTTTAACCCAAGAATTACCCCACTTGTCTTCCACTCCGTCTAGGACAGGTTTTTCTGGTACGCGTGGGTAACGAGCAGATTCAGTCATGGTCGCAATCTTATGCAATACATAAGATTGAAAAAATCATGGTCAATTCAGACGTCATGTCAGCACTAGCTTCGCGCTGGCCCGAGAACAAAATTAATCCATCATTGGATCGAATCAAACTTTTATTGGATTATCTGGGAAACCCCCAAGATGGTTTGAAGGCTATACATATTGCTGGAACGAATGGAAAAACTAGTACTTCGCGCATGATCGAAAGATTGTTAAGATCTTTGGATTTAAGAACAGGACTCTACACAAGTCCGCATTTGGTTCATCCTCGCGAAAGAATTTCAATTGATGGTGAACCAATAAGTGTAAAAAACTTTGAAGAAGTTTTTAATCAAGTGGAACCTTTTCTTGAGATCGTGGATGAAAAAATACCTGGGGGATCAGTAACATTTTTTGAAGTTCTGACAGCTATGGCTTTTGTTTCATTTTCAGATACACCGGTTGATGTGATTTCGTTAGAAGTCGGAATGGGTGGCAGATGGGATGCCACAAATGTTTTGACTCCCATGGTTTCAGTAATTACCCCAATTGACTTAGACCACCAAGAATATTTGGGAAACACTGTAGAAAAAATTGCTTTAGAGAAAACAGGAATTATAAAAGAAAATATTCCGGTAATTGTTTCTAACCAAAGTAAAGATGCAGCGAAAATTATTTTAGCAAAAGCAATAGAGAATAATTCACCAATAATGCGTGAAGGCATTGAATTAGATGTGCTTGAAAGATCAGTTGGCATCGGTGGTCAACAATTAACAATCGCTAATCCTTATGGAACACACAGTGAACTTTTCTTACCACTTTTCGGAAAACATCAAGCATCAAATGCTGCAGTTTCACTCACTGCAGTTGAAGCATTCTTGGATCGACAAATAGATCATGATTTAGTCCAAGAAGCATTTGCAGAATTTAGTTCACCAGGCAGATTACAAGTTTTGAAAAGAAATCCCACAATTGTTATTGACGCAGCTCATAATCCTGCCGGGATAAAGGCAACCAAACAAGGTATAACTGAATCTTTTCAATTTGATAATTTAATTTTGATTCTGGCTTTTATGGGAGATAAAGATGTTAATCAAATTTTGGAAGAACTTAAGGGATTTGCCCAAGTGGTAATCTTGACGCAGACAAACTCTGCTAGAGCATTATCAGTTGTTGACTTGGCTAAAAAAGTAAAAAACATATCTCAATTTGCAACAAGAATAGAATCAAGCGATAATTCTTCAGAAGCAATAAAATTAGCGATTGATATAGCCAAAGATTTAGGAAATTCTGCCGGAATTATTGCACTTGGGTCTGTGGTACTAGCAGGAGAAATAGGGTTATTAATTAAAGGAGGTCTGAATAAATGAGAACTTTGGGATCATCTGTTTTAGCTTTTGAAATAATTGTTTCATTCCTTTTTATTCCAGTAGCTTTGCAGGAATCTAGTATTAACAATTCGACCATTATCGCGATATCGCTTACTCAGATCTTTTTAGCAATTTTTGCCATGGGTACATTGAGTAAAAAATATGGAATCTATGTGGGGTACTTAACTCAAATCGTTTTGATTGGCTCTGGGTTTGTTGTCAGTTGGATGTTTGTGTTAGGGCTGATTTTCTTGGGTCTGTGGATAGCAGCACTCAGAATTGGGCGCAGAACTGATGAGCTAAAGGCATCAAATAAAACCTGAATGCCTGGTCTCAGTAGCATATAAATATTGAAATATATTGGAAGGAAAATTTGTGACTGAACGTTCACTAGTTTTAGTAAAGCCAGATGGTGTTAATCGTGGACTTATAGGTGAAGTTTTAAAAAGAATAGAAACTAAGGGCTGGAAAATAGTCGCCTTAGAATTAAGAAAACTTGATGAAAAAACAGCAGCAACTCATTATGCCGAACACGATGGAAAACCATTTTTTAAAGATTTAGTTTCATTTATTACTTCTTCGCCACTCTTAGCAGTTGTGATCGAAGGTCCAAATGCAATTTTGGGATGGCGCCAAATGATGGGTGCAACAAATCCAGCTAACGCTTTACCGGGAACCATAAGAGGAGACTTTGCTACTGAAACTCAAACCAACGTTACTCACGGTTCAGACTCTCCTGAGTCTGCTGCACGAGAGATTGCACTCTTCTTTCCAGGCTTGAAGTAACAAAGCGTAATATAAGTAGTGAATCACCAACAAATATAAAGAGGACATAAGTGGCAAGTTTTAGTAGAGGGTTCTTAGGACGAGACTTAGCAGTAGATCTTGGTACCGCAAATACTTTGGTTTACGAACGAGGTCGCGGCATTGTTTTAAATGAACCTTCCGTAGTTGCCATAAATCAAAACACAGGCGGAATTGTTGCAGTTGGTACAGAAGCCAGAAGAATGGTTGGTCGTACTCCTGGAAATATTGTTGCCATTCGTCCCCTTAAAGATGGTGTGATTGCAGATTTTGATACCACTGAAAGAATGCTTCGCTACTTTATTCAAAAAGTTCATAAACGTAGATTCTTAGCAAAACCTCGACTTGTGGTTTGTGTGCCAAGTGGAATAACTGGTGTTGAACAACGTGCAGTTAAAGATGCAGGTTACGCAGCAGGTGCGCGCAAAGTTTACATAATTGAAGAACCAATGGCAGCAGCTATTGGTGCAGGACTTCCCATTCATGAACCGACTGGAAATATGGTTGTTGATATTGGTGGTGGAACTACAGAGGTTGCTGTTATTTCCCTAGGTGGTGTAGTGACTTCACTTTCAATTCGTACCGGTGGTGATGAATTGGATGATGCCTTAATTCAGTTTGTGAAGAAAGAATATTCATTAATGCTTGGTGAAAGAACTGCAGAAGAAATTAAAACTACAGTTGGCACAGCTTTTCCTGTTCCAGATGAAAGTTCAGCAGAATTACGTGGTCGCGATCTTGTAACAGGTTTACCTAGAACAATTGTTGTGACCGCTGAAGAAATAAGAAGAGCATTAGATGAACCATTAACAAGAATTGTTGATGCAGTTAAAACCACACTTGATAGAACTCCACCTGAGCTTTGCGGTGACATCATGGATCGTGGCATTGTGTTAACTGGAGGAGGAGCTCTACTGAAAGGTTTAGCTGAACGTTTCAGACACGAAACTGGCATGCCAGTTACCATCGCTGAACAACCTTTGAATTGTGTTGTTATGGGTTCAGGAAAATGCATTGAAGAGTTTGAGGCTCTACAGCAAGTATTGATCTCAGAACCACGCGGTTAACCGGTTAGATCGGCTGATTTTGCCGTGAAAGATTCTACTCGAATTAGAACTGTGCTGTCAGTTTTGATGCTCTTGTCATTAACTTTAGTTGCACTTGAATTAAGAAATTCTGGGTTTGGTTTCACAAATTCAATTAGAATTAATACTGCAAATATTGTTTCACCTTTTCAGAAATCGGCCAGATCATTTACTGACTCTATTCAGAATTTTGGTTCAACTTGGAGAGAAATAAATACTGCTCGAGAATTAGTTAAAGACTTAGAATCAGAAAATTTGGATTTAAAAGAAAAACTAGCTAACACAGATGAAGTTAGAAGAAGAGCAGCAGAATTAGATGCGCTTTTAAAAATTGCCGGTCTTGGTACCTATGAGATAGTTCCTGCTCGGGTTATAGCAATTGGTGCGGGTCAGGATTATTCCTGGACAGTTTCACTTGATGTTGGCGCGATTGATGGAATCACTGAAGATATGACAGTTATTTCTGGACAAGGTTTAGTTGGACGAACTATTTCAGTTGCGGAGTCAACAACTTTAGTTGCACTGCTAGCAGATCCATCAAGCAAAGTTGGGGCCAGAATAGGTGGAAAATCTGAACTAGGTTTTGTGAGCGGAAATGGTTTGCCTGGAGAACTTGAATTCGAAATATTTGATCCTTTAGCTGAAATTAACCAAGGTGATCGAATAGTTACTTGGGGTTCAAATGGTGGAAAACCATTTGTCTCTGGAGTACCAATTGGTGAAGTGATAAGCGTTAAATCTTCACCAGGGTTGCTCACTAAAAGTGCCAAAGTTAAACCTTATGTAAAACTTTCCACCCTTGATTTGGTCAGCGTCATTGTTGAAAGACCTCGAATAGATCCCAGAGATTCACTTTTACCACCAATGCCTTTTGTGCCAACGCCAACTGTTTCAACTAGTCCTGCTACTACTCCGAGTGAAAATTAATGAACGCTTATAAATACGTTGCCTTAAGTATCACGATTTTTGTGGCAGTTATTTTTCAACCAACATTTTTTGCAAGACTGTCTTTGCCAGGTTCCACCCCTGATTTAGTAATTGTGGTTGTGTCATGTTGGGCAATTACCAAAGGCCCAGCTGTGGGTGCGATTGCTGGATTTATAGCAGGATTTTTAATTGATGTCGCCCCTCCAGGAAATCATTTAATGGGAATTGCCTCAATTCTGTTGGCTTTGATTGGGTATGGCATTGGAATTATTGGCAGTGGGTCAAGTAAGTCTTTGCTCAGACCCCTTGTGATATCTAGTGTGGCTGCTACCACGTTTTTCTTATTAAGAAGTATCTGGGCAGTTTTTGCAGGAAATGATCTTTCCTTAGTTAATTTTTCAACCAATTTTTTGACCCAAGGAATTTATGCTGGTGGTTTAGCAATATTTGTGTATCCAACTATCGCTCTTCTTGATCGACGACTTGGGCCGGTATCAAGATCAGATGAATTAAGGATGCAATAGGAAATGAATGACAAAACTTTAATCAGATTAAAAATTATCAGAATAATATTCTTGTCCTTGATGATTACTTTGGTTGGCAGATTGTTTTATATTCAAATAAACACTGGGGAAAACTTCGTAAAAGCTTCGCAAAGAAACGCCTTTAGAGAAATTTATGCCCAACCTGTTAGAGGCTTAATCCTTGATCAAGTTGGTCGACCAGTTGTCTCAAATAAATCAACTCTGATAGTAAGTGTTAATACCAGAATTATGGAAAATACCGAAGATAAAGGTGCTGGAGTGATCACCAGGCTTGCACAAAGTTTAAAAATTTCCGAAAATGATATAAGAGATCGCTTAACTGCATGTGGTGCAAAAGGAGCCAAGAAACCACCTATTTGCTGGTCTGGATCTTTGTTTCAACCAATCCCAATTGCCCAGGATGTCTCCAACGTAGTTGCACTGGAAATTATGGAACAAAGAACTTTGTTTCCAGGAGTTAGTGCAGAACTAATTGCTATTAGAGATATTCCTAAACCTTTTGGTGTGAATATGGCACACATTATTGGCTATGTAGGACCTGTAACTGACATTGAAATACAAAATCAAAAACAAACCGGGATAGCTTCTGGAGATATTGGTTTACAAAATAATGACAGCATTGGGCGATCAGGTGTGGAAAGATTTTACGATTCTTGGTTACGAGGCAAACCCGGTGTCAAAGTGTTAGCCGTTGATAAAGCAGCCAACATTAAAGGTGTGGTTAGTGAGTCAGAACCTGACGCTGGAAAATATGTGGTTCTAAATATTGATGCCAAACTGCAAACGTTAGTAGAGGAACAACTTTCAGAAGCGATAGATCGAGCTCGATCAAAAAAATATGTGGGTGAAGCAGGAGCTGCAGTTGTTGTGGATGTAAAAAACGGAAATGTTTTGGCGATGGCAACATATCCAAGTTATGACCCACGCATTTGGCTAGGTGGAATCACCAATGAACAATTTGAACTACTCTCTAATCCTCTAAACGGAATTCCATTAATCTCTCGTGCTACTCAAGGTTTGTTTGCCCCCGCATCAATTTTTAAAGTAATCACAGCCTCTGCTGCTGCAGAGAACGGATTTGATTTAAATGGGGTTTATCAATGTCCTGCTCAGCTAGAAATTGGTAACCGAGTGTTTCGAAACTACGAATCATTAGGATTTGGTGCGATCTCACTCCAACGAGCCATTGAAGTTTCTTGTGACACTGTTTTTTATGACATTGCCAACACTTTGTGGTTAAAAGATGGTGGTTTAAATCCAATCGATAATCCAAAAGATGCAATTGAAAAAATGTCTTTTGCTTATGGTTTAGGTTCAAAAACAGGAATTGATTTACCCGAAGAAGTAAAAGGTCGTGTCGGAGGAAGAATTTTCAAACGCGAATTCTGGGACAAGAACCACGAAGTCTGGTGCGAAAGGGCTGAGAAAGGTTACCCAGAAGTTGATGCAGTCGATCCTGAGCGTGGGAAAATGTTACAAAAGTTTGCTAAAGAAAATTGCACAGAAGGTATGAGGTTTCGCGCCGGAGACGCTGTAAATACATCTATTGGGCAAGGTGACACCGTTGTGACACCTTTGCAAATGGCTATGGTTTATGCCGCTATCGCAAACGGGGGAACTGTTTACGAACCAAGAATTGCTAAAGCAATTATGAATGCTGATGGATCAATTGCTGAAAAAATTGAACCAGTAGTAAAAAGCAAACTTCCTATTTCAAATGCAACATTAAAATATATTCAAAAGTCTCTAAAATCCACTACAGTTTCAGGAACCGGTGCACCACCATTTGTTGGCTTTCCATTATCAAGAATTCCGGTTGCTACCAAAACTGGAACTGGAGAAGTTTTAGGAAAACAATCAACTTCATGGTTTGCCAGTTATGCTCCAGCGGATAATCCGCAATACGCAATTGTGATGATGGTTGCGCAAGGGGGAACCGGATCAGGAACATCTGCACCAAGTGTGAGAAGAATTTATGAAGAGTTATTTGGAATTAGAGGCACAACTATTGATCCTGCTACAAGTATTTTAAAAGGTGGAGCACCAACTTCTACCTTGCCCACAATTAGAACTGATGGCTTACCTGATTATCCAGAAATAGATGATCTGTTAAATCCAACAGCTTCACCATCACCAAGTGTTTCTAATAAAGCTGGGACAAAAAAATGACCTATTGGAGTTCGCAGTCGTCTAAAGTGCCATTTCGAAATAGAGCTAATGATTTATTTTTTATAGGTTATGACTGGATATTAATTTCTTGCGCATTACTACTATCAATAATTGGTTCTGCTTTAGTTTATTCAGCATCAAAACAAAGACTATTCGATTCTGGGTTTAACACAGATTTTTATTTACAAAGACATATTTTTAATATAATGGTGGGAATAGTTCTAGCTTTAATAGTTTCACGATTTTCATTTAGAACCGCTAGGGCTTATGCCATTATTATTTATGGGGCTGCGGTACTTGGTCTGATACTGGTACTAATTCCAGGTGTTGGAAAGTCACAAGGTGGGGCACAAGCCTGGTTAGCGCTTCCAGGAGGTTTCACTTTTCAACCAAGTGAATTCACCAAAGTTGCATTGATTACTTTGCTGGCCATGGTTTTAACAGAAAGTCGAGATTCAGAACTAGTTCCAGATGATAGAGATATTTTATTCGGACTAGCACTAGCAGGTATTCCAGCACTATTGATTTTGTTACAAAACGATATTGGCACGGTCATGATAATTGGAGCCACACTATTAAGTGTGATGGTTGTTTCGGGTGTAAAACTTAGATGGATATACGGATCTCTAAGCGCAGTTTTCTTAGCAGGATTTATTGCCTCCAAGCTAAATTTTATTAAGGATTATCAAATAAAACGTTTAGCAACTTTTGTTGACCCAGCACTTGATCCACTGGGTGCTGGTTACAACACTTTGCAGGCAAGAATCGCCATCGGATCTGGTGGCTGGTTTGGGCAAGGATTGTTAAATGGGCCTCAAACTCAAGGTAAATATGTGCCAGCACAACGAACAGATTTTATTTTTAGTGTGGCAGGAGAAGAACTAGGTTTCATAGGTTCTGTGTTAATCATTTTTTTGATTGCCCTGATTTTGTATCGAATAACAAGAATTGCTTTGCGTACTAATGATCGATTTGGTCGTTTGGCAGCATCAGGTGTGGCTGGGTGGTTTGCTATTCAAGCTTTTGAAAATATTGGAATGAATTTAGGCATAATGCCTGTTACTGGAGTTCCGTTGCCTTTCGTTTCCTATGGCGGGTCTTCTATGTTTGTAACCTGGATGGCCTTGGGGCTAGTGGTGTCTATAGGGCGAGATATCGATGAACGAGTTAATCCCCACAATCGGTAGTTGAAATGACACTTAAGTACCTCTATTCGTGAGCAAATCCAACTTATTTCTCCCTAAAGCAGTTGTGCCAGGGGATTAGTGCCTAATTGCTGTGCCATACTTGAAGTACAGGTTAATCACGGAGTCACTACAACCCGAGATAAGAAACCAAAACGACTTAGCCGAGCAGCGGTGCTCGGTAGAACTAAAAAAAGCTAGCTGTCCCAATTTGTGAGACGAAGCGGATTTCTTTGAAGTTCTAAAAACAAAACCTAAATGACTTTGAGGACGTGGATTTACTTTCACCCCTGATCGTTAAGTACAACCAGCACGAAACACCAAGTGCAGGTAAATAAAGGCGCAATTGCGTTGTTTATTTGCACACACCAAAGATTTAGGAGTAAAGCCATTATGGCTGACGAAGAAACACCATCATTACGTAAGAGATTTCGCATTGCCGCATTTTCTGCCGCGGAGGAAGCACCAATTCCTGCAGCTGAAGTTCCAGTTGGAAAACCAGCTCTGGCATTTCAACAAGCAGTAGTACCACCAAGAACCTCAGCTTCAAAAACAGAAACCCCTAAAGAAGAAAAAGGTTTATTAAGACGAGGTCGAAGCAAACGTCGGAGTGAAGAAGAAACACCTGAAGAAGTAGAAGACTCAGCTTCTGAAACAGAAGATGAGAATAGTGAAACTGATGCAGGAGATGGAACACATCGCCGCATTAGAAAACGTCGACGTGCCACTGACGTAAATGCTGATGAAGTAAGCACTGATGATCCAAATACTGTTGTCAGAGTTAGAACCCCGCGAGAAAAAACTTCGCCTAGGGGATCAACTCGTTTAGATGCTAAACGTCAAAGAAGAAAAGATGGTCGTGACGCTGGACGCAGAAGAGCCCCAGTTTTAACAGAAGCAGAATTCTTAGCAAGACGTGAAAGCGTTGAAAGAGTTATGGTTGTGAGACAAAACCAAGACCGTATTCAAATAGCTGTGTTAGAAGACAATATTTTGGTTGAACATTATGTTTCACGTGGTCAATCAGCTTCACTAATCGGCAACGTTTATTTAGGTCGCGTGCAAAACGTATTACCAAGCATGGAAGCAGCTTTTATTGATATCGGTAGGGGCAGAAATGGTGTGCTTTATGCCGGTGAAGTTAATTGGGATGCTGCAGGACTTGACGGACAACCAAAAAGAATTGAACTTGCCCTAAAAAGTAATGATCCGGTACTAGTGCAAGTCACTAAAGATCCAGTTGGACAAAAAGGTGCCAGATTAACTAGCCAAATTTCTTTACCAGGAAGATATTTAGTTTATGTTCCAGATGGTTCAGTGACCGGAATTAGCAGAAAACTTCCAGATACAGAACGAACCAGATTAAAAAGAATTTTAAGAAATATTGTGCCCGAAGGTGCTGGCGTAATTGTTAGAACTGCAGCAGAAGGTGCAACTGAAGAACAATTGCAAAGAGATGTTGCTCGCCTTCAAGCGCAATGGGAAAACATTCAAAGTAAAGTTCAAGGCGGAACCCCAGCTTCACTTCTTTACTCCGAGCCTGACCTTGCAATCCGAGTTGTGCGAGATATTTTTAACGAAGACTTCAAAAAATTAATTGTTGAGGGAAGCGAAGCTTGGGACACTATTGAAGAATATGTTAAATATGTTGCCCCGGATTTGGCTGAGCGTTTAGAAAAATGGAGTGGCGAAGGCGACGTCTTCGGCGCTAATCGAATTGATGAACAAATCGCTAAAGCACTTGATCGAAAAGTTTACTTACCATCTGGGGGATCACTAGTAATTGATCGAACAGAAGCCATGACAGTGGTTGATGTGAACACTGGAAAATTCATTGGTCAAGGTGGAAACTTAGAGGAAACTGTAACCAAGAACAACATGGAAGCTGCCGAAGAAATTGTGCGACAACTTCGCTTAAGAGATATTGGTGGCATCATTGTCATCGATTTCATCGATATGGTCTTGGAAACAAACAGAGATATGGTGCTTCGTCGCCTCGTTGAATGCTTGGGTCGAGATCGAACCAAACATCAAGTTGCCGAAGTTTCCACTCTTGGTTTGGTCCAAATGACTCGAAAGCGAATCAGTTCAGGGTTGTTAGAAACCTTCTCTGAAGCTTGTGAGCATTGCAACGGCCGAGGAGTGAAGGTCTTTTCCGAACCAGTTGACCACAAACACTCAGATCGTCGCGGTAAAAGAGAATCAACTGAGGCAACTGAGGTAGAAACCGTCTAAATCCCAGCCATTGGAAGAACGGATTTAGGCCTTTAGTACCCTAGAGGAACGCCCTTTTACCAAATGGGCAAAAGAAGCCATAAAACTTACCAAGTTTTAAATAAGGAGATTGAAAGAACATGTACGCCATTGTTCGCTCAGGTGGACGCCAAGAAAAAGTTACAGTTGGCGACACTGTTGTAATGGACCGTCAATCTGCCCAACTTGGTTCACAAATTTCATTACCAGCTTTACTTGTAGTAGAAAATGGCAAGATCACTCATGATGCTGCCACACTATCCGCAACAAAAGTTACTGCAGAAGTTGTTTCACATGATCGTGGACCAAAAATTAAAATTCAACATTACCGAAACAAAACAGGTTACAAGCGTCGTTTAGGTCATCGTCAAGAACTAACAACAGTTCGTGTCACAGATATCAAAGTAGGGAAATAGAAAATGGCATCGAAAAAAGGTGTTTCCAGTACTAGAAACGGCCGCGATTCCAATTCGCAAAGACTTGGTATTAAAAGATTTGGTGGCCAAGTTGTTGGTGCCGGAGAAATCATTGTTCGCCAACGCGGTACACATTTTCACCCAGGTGTGAATGTTGGACGCGGAAAAGATGACACATTATTTGCTTTACTAGCAGGTGCTGTGAAATTTGGTTCACGTCGTGGTCGTCGTGTTGTTGACATTGTTCCTGCGGAATAACCCGCTCAATTAGACATTCCCAAAAGGGCGGGCTTTTTATTAAGCCCGCCCTTTTGCGTTATTAAAAAGGTGGTGCAGAAAAAATGTTTGTTGATCAAGTAATTCTGCACGCCAAAGCTGGTAGTGGTGGGGCTGGTTGCACATCTGTTCATCGCGAAAAATATAAACCACTTGGCGGTCCAGATGGCGGTAATGGTGGCAAAGGTGGCGACGTAGTTTTATTTGTTGACACCAATGAAACAACTTTGTTGGAATATCACAGACATCCACATCAAGATGCACCTAATGGAAAACCAGGTCAAGGAAGTCATAACAATGGTGCTAACGGTGAAGATTTAATTTTATCTGTTCCAGCAGGAACCGTTGTTTATTCAATGCAGGACGAAATTTTAGCTGACCTTATTAATCCAGGTATGAAATATGTTATTGCTCAAGGTGGCGCTGGTGGATTAGGTAATGCAGCCCTTTCGTCTAATAAAAGAAAAGCTCCAGGTTTTTCACTCCTAGGTGAACCAGGTGACATTAATGATGTAAAACTAGAACTGAAATCTTTAGCTGATGTTGCATTAGTTGGTTTTCCAAGTGCTGGTAAATCAAGTTTAGTTTCAGTTATAAGTGCAGCAAAACCAAAAATAGCCGATTACCCATTTACAACTTTGGTGCCAAATTTAGGTGTGGTTAAAGCAGGAGATGTTACTTTCACAGTTGCTGATGTACCAGGACTAATTGAAGGTGCCAGTGCCGGCAAAGGTTTAGGTCTTGATTTCTTACGCCATATTGAAAGATGTGCAGTTTTAGTACATGTAATTGATTGTGCAACTTTAGAACCAGATCGAGATCCTTTACAGGACTTAGATGTGATTGAAAAAGAATTATCTCTTTACGGTGGATTAGAAGATCGTCCCCGAATTGTGGTCTTGAACAAAATTGATGTTCCAGAAGGCAAGGAGTTAGCGCAAATGATTTTGCCTGAAATTCATGCGCGAAACCTAGAAGGTTATTTAATTTCTGCTGTTTCCCGCGAAGGATTAAAAGAATTTCTTTTTGCTGTAGCAGAATTAGTTGTCCAATGGAGAAAAACTCATACCCAAGACGAAAATGCCAGAATTGTGATACGTCCTGATGGAGTTGGTGCACTTGGATTTCAAGTCACACATGATGGAAATCGCTATTACGTCACGGGTAACAAAGTGGAAAGATGGATTAGACAAACTGATTTCTCTAATGACGAAGCAGTTGGTTACTTGGCTGATCGTTTCCAAGTTTTGGGTATTGAAGAAGCATTAAGAAAAGCAGGTGCTCAACCTGGCGCCGAAGTTGCCATAGGTGAAGGCGAGAACGCCGTAATCTTTGATTGGGATCCAGGAATTGATACAGGTGTAAAAAATGTGCGTGGACCACGAGGCACAGATATTAGATTGGACGGAAGATGAGTCAAGCATTAAGAACTCAAATTTCTAAAGCCAAAAGAATTGTTGTCAAAGTTGGTTCATCTTCATTAACAACAGCAGAAGGTGGAATTGATACTCAACGAGTAAATATAATTGTTGATGCTTTAGCTAAACATAAAAATGCTGGACATGAAATTGTTTTAGTTTCTTCAGGCGCAATTGCTGCTGGACTATCTCCATTGGGCTTAAGTGCTAGACCAAAAGATTTAGCGCTGCAACAAGCTGTAGCAAGTGTTGGTCAAGGACTCTTGGTTCATAGATACTCAGAATCATTTGGTAAACACGGAATAACAGTTGGTCAAGTTCTTTTAACCGCAGAAGATATGAGCAGAAGATCTCATTATCGAAACGCTCAACGTACTTTCGCTAAATTGTTGGAGTTGGGAGTTATTCCAATTGTTAACGAAAATGACACTGTTGCTACAGATGAAATTCGTGTAGGGGATAACGATCGTTTGGCAGGAATTGTTACACATTTAATCAACGCAGAAGCCTTAGTGCTTATTTCTGATGTTGAGGGATTAATGACTGCTCCACCAGGAGACGCCAATTCAAAACTTATATCTGAAGTGAAATCATTTGATGATATTTCTGACGCCCAAATAGGTAGTGCACTAATTAGTGGGGTGGGAACTGGTGGCATGAGAACTAAAGTTCAGGCTGCTCAAATTGCCACAGCTGGAGGTGTACCAACAATTGTTACCAGTGCAATTAATTTAAATTCAGTTTTTGACGGCAAAGATGTGGGAACAGTATTTCACCCAAGCAAAGACAAACTTTCTGCTCGTGCACTCTGGTTAGCTCACGCAACAGATGTTCGAGGATCAATAAGCATTGATCAAGGGGCAGTAATAGCGGTGACTGAAAAAAGAGCATCCCTTCTTCTTGCAGGTATAAAAAACATTAAAGGTGAATTTGAAGTTGGAGATGCGGTTGAAATCGTTTCTGAGAGTGGAAAAGTGTTGGGACGTGGATTAGTTAATTTTGATTCAACCGAATTACCAAATCTGATAGGAAAAAACACTACAAAATTGCTACAAGAATTTGGAGAAGGTTACGATAAAGAGGTAATACACCGCGATGATCTGGTCTTAATAGACGAACTAGCTAATAAGAATTAGAATAAAGTTACTATGACTGAAACCACAAATGCAGTTATTGAAGTAGCAAAGAAGGCGCGAATTGCAAGCTATGAACTTGCCCAATTAAATCGTGATGTAAAAGATAAAGCACTGCTAGCAATGGCAGAGGCGTTAGTCGCAAATATTGACAAAATAACAAAAGCAAATCAAATAGATGTTGAAAATGCAATAAATTCTGGAACAGATGCCGCAATTATTGATCGCTTAACTTTAAATTTAGAACGAGTAAAAGAAGTTGCACAAGGTCTTTTAGATATCGCTAAATTGCCAGATCCAATAGGTGAAGTTATCAGGGGTTGGGTTCAACCAAACGGATTAGAAATAGAACAAAAACGAGTTCCAATGGGTGTTATCGGAATGATTTATGAAGCCAGACCAAACGTAACAGTTGATGCCGCAGGGCTTTGTTTAAAGAGTGGCAATGCAGTTTTATTAAGAGGATCATCCTCTGCAAAAAACACTAACGAAGCACTCATAAACGTGATGCGCGATGCTTTAACAAAAACAGGAATTCCTGCTGACTCAATCCAAATAGTCCCGGGTGATACTCACGATTCAGTTAAGCAATTAATGAGTGCTCGAGGTTTTGTTGATCTTTTGATTCCTCGAGGAGGAGCCTCTCTAATTAATTCAATTGTGAATGATTCTTTAGTCCCAGTCATTGAAACCGGAGTGGGTAATTGTCATGTTTATATTGATCAAGAAGCTGATGTCGATATGGCAGTTTCAATTTTAGTAAATTCAAAAGCCTCAAGAGTCAGTGTTTGCAATGCGGCAGAAACCTTCCTGGTGCACGAAAAAATTGCTGAAAAATTCTTACCGAAAGCACTAGCTGCCTTAAAAGATCAAAAAGTAACAATCCATGGGGATTCTAAAATAAAATCTTATTGCGAAAAATCGACCATAAGTTTTGCTCCAGTTACAGACCATGATTGGGCTAGCGAATATTACAGTTTAGATATTGCAGCAGGAATAGTTTCATCAATGGATGAAGCAATAGCTCATATTAGAAAATGGTCATCAAATCACACCGAGGCTATAGTTTCTGATTCCATGAAAAATATTGATAAATTTATTGCCCAAATTGATTCGGCAGCAGTTATGGTGAACGCCTCCACAAGATTTACCGATGGTGCAGAGTTTGGGTTTGGGGCAGAAATTGGTATTTCTAACCAGAAACTTCATGCCAGAGGCCCGATGGGACTTGTTGAAATGACTAGTACAAAATATGTTGTAAGAGGTAAAGGCCATATCAGAGGAAAAATAGGAGAGATAGCTAAATGATTAGATTAAGTGAAGTTGCAACAGAAGGCGTTAAATTACCTTTTCACCCAATCGTTTTTGGGATTGGAACGTTTTCATTATTAGCACTTGCACTTTTTATTGTTACCCGTCTTGACTCTGATAGATAAATTATGACCAGCCGTATTGGGCTGTTGGGTGGCACATTTGATCCAATTCATAATGGCCATATTGCAATTGCAAAAACAGCGATACAGCAACTTAAATTAGATAAATTATTTTTAATTCCTGCTGGCAATCCTTGGCAAAAATCTGAAATTACCGATGCTAAGCATCGATTTGAAATGGTTCGAAAAGTAGGAAAAGATTTAGAAAAAGTTGAAGTATTAGACATAGAAATTGCTAAGCCAGGCCCAACTTATACATTTGAAACCCTACAAGAATTACACAAAAAATATCCAACTTCTGAATTCATTCTCATTCTTGGAAGTGATGCTGTTAGTGGAATTGATACTTGGAAAGAACCAAATTTGGTTAAAACCTTGGCACGAATATATGTTGTTCAAAGGGCAGGGGATTTCACACAAGATTGGCATTTTGATCATATTCAGATGTCGCCAATCCAGATATCTTCAACTCAAATCAGAGATAAAGTCATGAATAATGAGTCGATTTCAGAATTAGTGCCAAAATCGGTTAATGAATATATTTCTACCAATGGTTTATACAAAAATTGAGTGTGCAATAATAGGCTTACATGATTGAAAGAAAAAGTTTTTAGTGACTGCATCTACTAAATCTCGTCACCTTGCAAAGTTAGCAGCAGAAGCTGCCTTAGATAAATTAGCTACAGATGTCACACTTATTGATGTGAGTTCAAGATTTCCGCTTTCTGACATGTTCGTCATTGCCTCAGCGGCAAATCATCGACAAGTCAAAGCAGTTTGCGAAGGAATCGAAAAAGCACTTTCAGTTGAAGGTGTCAAACCTTTAAATCGAGAAGGACAATCAGAAAGCCATTGGATTTTGTTAGATTATGAAGAAATAGTGGTTCACGTTCAATTAGCTGAAGATCGCGACTATTACAGCATTGAAAGACTTTGGAAAGATTGTCCAATTGAGGTAGTAAATGGCTAACAGGCAACTCGTTTTATGGAGACATGGTCGAACCAGTTGGAATCTGCAACAAAGATTTCAAGGACAAACCGATATCCCGCTTGATGAAGTTGGGGAACAGCAAGCAAAAAATGCTGCACAATTATTGCAACATCTAAAACCTTCATATATAGCATCCTCAGATTTGATGAGAGCAAATAAAACAGGTTTAGAATTAGCTAAGTTAGTCAATTTAGAAGTTCCTAAAGACGAATTATTTAGAGAAACAGCCCATGGTTTATGGGAAGGTTTAACTTACTCAGAATTGAAAACAAAATATGAGGAAGAATACTTAAATTGGTCAGCCGGACAAGAAATAAGACCGGGAAGTACTGGGGAAACTCGCTCAGAAGTTGCTGATCGTATGGTTAAAGGAATTGCTAAGCATATTGAAAATGTGCCAGATGATTCAGTTTTTGTGATCGCAACTCATGGTGGTGCGGCAAGAGTTGCTGCTGGAAAATTAATGGGATTACCTGCGCAAACTTGGGTTTCTTTGGGAATTATTAGTAATTGTTCATGGATTGTTTTGAACGAACCAGCTCAACCAAATTTGCCTTGGAGGCTAGTTGAATATAACGCTGGATCTCTGCCAACACCTGCGTTAAGTGATGATAGATAGGACTCAAAACCAAGTTAGTTAATAACTTTAGGTAGAGTTCTATTTCTGAAATAAAATTAGGGGCTATGGCGCAGCTGGTAGCGCACTTGCATGGCATGCAAGGGGTCAGGGGTTCAAATCCCCTTAGCTCCACTTAATTTAAACTTTGTGCTACGATAACAATTAAATAAATCACGGGAGTTCGGGCTACATCCGGACTGAGATAGCGACAGTTTGCTGACGCTGACCGTTTAACCGTTTGGGTAATGCCAGACAGGGAGAAGATAATATGTTTG
>JAEMSA010000036.1 GCA_016463095.1 Candidatus Nanopelagicales bacterium | reverse complement strand
ATAACCAGTCTTTCCTGAGCTGTTGCTGGAATTCCGGTTTCATCATTTGAAAGAGCCAAAATTACCGCCTGGTGTTCTTTGACAAGGGGCAAAATCAATTCCATTCGATCATCTTCACCAGTCATAGAATTAACCAAAGCTTTTCCTTCATATGCCTTTAATCCAGCCTCAAGTGCCTCGATAACTGATGAATCAATACAAATTGGCAAATCTGTTTTAGATTGAACCAACTTGATTGCTCTACTTAATAAATCTGATTCATCTGTTAATGGCACACCCATGTTCACATCAAGAACATCAGCGCCACCTTCAACTTGTTGTTGAACATCTATTTCAATTTGACTTAAATCTCCTGCGCGAAGTTGTTCTTGAAACTTTTTTCGACCAGTTGGGTTAATTCGTTCACCAATGATGACAAAAGGAACATCATGACCAATTATTACTTCTTTAGAGGCCGAACGAAGAATTGAATGCATCTATAATCCTTTTTCTAATTCAATGATCGCGGACTGCGACCAAGGTCTGTCATCAATCGTTCAAGGGTGTCATCGTGTCGAAAATCTGTTACATGTAATCCTCTAACACCTGGCAAAGAAAGTGCATGTTGAGATAACTCAAGCGTTTGTTTATACGCTTCTTCTGCTTGGTCTGTTGATTTCTCAACCCGATCAATAACATCTTGAGGGACATTAATTCCCGGAACTTTGTCATTCATAAATTTAAGTGGTCTGGCACCCTTTATTAAAACAATTGTGGGAAGAAGTGCAACATGTCTATCTAAACCTGCCGCCACTACCCCATTACAAAATTTTTCTAATCTATCTGGATGGTAAGAAATTTGTAGTTGTAAAAACTTTGCACCAGCTGCCACTTTTTTAGCAACTCTTTGCACGCGGTACTCAAAAGGTGGTGCTGAAGGATTTTCAACTGCTCCCACAAACAGATGAGGTGCTGGATCAATTTTTCGTCCAGACATATATTCACCACGACTAATTGTGGTGGCAAGGCGAATCAATTGTGGTCCGTCTAAATCAAAAACTCGTCTTGCTTCTGTTTCATCTCCTGCCGTGACATCGTCTCCTGTTAAGGCACAAATATTTTCTATTCCATGCAAACTTGCCCCAACAATGTCAGCTTGTATTGCTAATCGATTTTTATCACGACAAACAACTTGCATAATCGGTTCAATGCCATGCATCTTCATAGCAATAGCACTGGCCACATTTGAGGCATGAGCATGTGCTGCGGTGTTATCTGTTGCATTTACAGCCACAAACCATGGTTTTAATCTTTTGGCATACTTTTCAACTTTGGCAAAACCTTCACCATCAATTACGGGAAACTCTGCGGTGAAGACTTGCTCTTTAGTTTTTGTTATTAACTCTTCAAGTTGGGACATTTAATTTAGTGTTTTTCTGTCTCAGAAGTTGTGTTAGCCCAACCTTTTGGTGTCCATCGATCTCTTTTTGTGAAGAAATTTATCCATGATGAATCACCTTTTAGTCTGTTATCAACAGGTGGTCTTAAGTGGTTGAATTCTTCTTTCCAAACTTTTGGCAACGGCCAACTTTCACTTCTTTCATATCCTTTTAACCACACACATCGCATTTCAGGTTTTACTTCACAATTACCATCTTCGCGAACTCCACCGCATGGTCCATTCCTTAATGTTTTTGGGCAATTCATAGGACAAGTCATACCAGTGGAATGCAGCACACATTGTCCACACATTTGGCAATCCCACACAGGACCTTTTACAACATGTTCAATTAAAGGTAGTAATTTTGGCAAAATTTTAGGCCTTTGCTAATTGTCTTTTAGCTTTGATTAATTCTTTTGCTTTTCTAACTGCAGTTGAGGCATCTGACGCAAATCCATCTGCTCCTACTGCGTCTGCATATTCTTGAGTTACCGGTGCGCCACCTACCATGATAATTACGTCATCGCGCATTCCAGCTTTTGTTAATTCATGAATATTTACTTTAAACATGGGCATTGTTGTGGTTAAGAATGCTGACATGCCAACAATGTCTGGTTTATGTTCTTTGACTGCTTCCACAAATTTTTCTGGTGGAACTTGTACTCCAAGATCAATTACTTGAAAACCTGCTCCTTCAAGCATGATGTTTACCAAGTTTTTTCCAATGTCATGCACATCACCTTTAACTGTTCCCATCAAAAATGTTCCAACAGTTTCAGCACCTGTGTCAGCTAATAGTGGTCGTAAAACATTTAATGCTCCAGCCATTGCGCGTCCTGCGATAAGCATTTCTGGAACAAAGAAATCACCGCGTTCAAAGCGTGCACCGACTTCTTCCAATGAAGGTATTAATGCTTCAAAAAGAATTGAATCAGGGGTCATCCCATCAGCAATTCCCTGATTTGTTAACTCCAATACTTTAGGTGCATTTCCAACCATGGTTTCTTCATACAGTGATTTCAGGATTTCTTCGCTAGTCATGCTGCTCCCTTTTTTCTGTTTGTGCTAATTGAATTTGGTAATGCTACTTTGCTTACTTCGTTTTTTAATAATTTAACTAATTCGTTAATTCTGGTTTGATTTAGTCGAGCGGAGGGTCCAGAAACAGAAAGGGCTGCCACAACTAGTCCTGATTCATTAACTACTGGAACTGAAATCGCAACTAAACCTGGTTCTAATTCATCAACAATAACTGCATAGCCGACACTTCTAACTTTTACTAGTTCGCTTTCTAAATCAGTCTTATTAGTAATTGTAGAATCTGTTAATTTCCCTAATTTTCCATTTGGGATTTGGGCGACCTTAAAGGCTAACAGAATTTTTCCAGCAGCTGATGCATGGTAAGGAACCTTTTGCCCAACCCAGTTTCTTGAACTTAATAAATATTTGGCATCAACTTGAGCAATGTTTTCAACTTCATTTTGTCCGGCAACGGCTAGGCTGGCAGTTTCACCAGTTGCACTTCCTATGGCATCAAGTACGGGTTGCAGTCTTGCCACAAGTCGACCAATGGAGCTTGAGCGAAGTGCAAATCTATTTAGAGTTGAACCGGTTTCGATTTCACCGTTGTTGTTTCGTTGTAATAAACCTTTTCGTTCCAGTGCACTAATTATCCTGCTTGCAGTACCTTTAGCCAAACCTGAAGTATTTGTTAAATGGGAGAAAGTAACTGGATTTTCAGCATTCAGAACTTCAAGCAAAAGATCTGCTGCTCGATCAACAGCTTGGGTTCCGGTGGCGCGCTTGGTAGGGGAAGGATTCATGAAAGACCCCTTTTCTAGCTTTTCACCATATGAAACGCCTGTTTCACATTGTAGGGTATTGTTTGGGGTTGTCGTCAAGTACTACATTGATGGTAAATCGACGATTCGGCCATGAAAGGGCTCAACTACTCATGTTTCAAAACAAAATGCCTCGATATGAAATCTTGTCAAAAGATGCCATGGCCACCCTTGATAAAGGTTGGAAACGAATAGTTAGCGAAATAGGCATTGAGTTCATGAGTCAACGAGCCTTAGATCTATTTAGAAAAGCCGGCCAAAAAATTGAAGGCAACAACGTAAAATTTGATCCAGAATTTATTTTAGAACAAATTGCCAAAGCTCCTAGAGAATTTGATGTGCAAGCACGAAACCCAAAAAATAACGTTCATATTGGTGGGGACTCCATGGTTTTCAGTGGGGTATACGGTCCCCCATTTGTAAGAGATGGTGCAGTTCGAAGAGATGCCACTATGGAAGATTTCAGAAACTTTGCAAAACTTTCCCAAGCATTTCCTGAAATGGATTCTGCAGGTGGTGTTATTTGCGAACCAAACGATGCATCCTTTGATACCAGACATATTGATATGACTTATGCTCTTCAAACTTTAACTGACAAAATTTATATGGGAAATGTTGTTTCAGGCAAGAACGCCAAAGATGTTTTAGCTATGTCAGACATAGTTTTTGGTGGAAGAGACAAGATTGAAAAAACTCCTTGCACAATTTCTTTGATTAATTGCAACTCTCCCTTGCGCTGGGATGATCGAATGCTTGATGCACAATTTGAGTATTCTGCAGCAAATCAAGCAGTTCTTTTAACTCCTTTCTTATTAATGGGAGCGATGAGTCCGGTAACAATTCCCGCTACTCTTGTGCAACAAATTGCAGAAGCCCTAACTGGAATTGCTCTGTCTCAATTAATTAGACCAGGATCTCCAGTTATCTTTGGGTCATTTTTATCAAATATTGATATGCAATCTGGTTCACCACAATTTGGGACACCAGAGTCAGGAATTGGTTTACTCTGCACAGGCCAAATTGCAAGACATTTTGGGTTGCCTTTTAGATCAGGTGGTGGATTAAATTCATCCCAAACAGCAGACGCTCAAGCTGGTTACGAATCACTAATGACAATGATGCCAACATTCCTAGCCGGCGCTAACTGGGTAATGCATACGGCAGGATGGTTAGAGGGTGGACTGGTAGCAAGTTATGAAAAATTTGTTGTTGACATTGAAATATTAAGAATGCTACAAGCAGAATTTACTCCATTAGAAATTAATGAAGAGTCTCTTGCTTTTGATGCGCATGTTGAAGTTGGTCATGGTGGACATTTCTTAGGTGCTGCTCACACCATGGATCGTTTCCGTGATTGTTTCTATCGCCCAATTCTTTCATCAAGTGAAAATTTTGAAAAATGGAATAGAAATGGTGCCAAAACAACTGATATCAGAGCTAACGAAATTGCCAAGAAAAAGATTGCTGAATACGAAGCACCGGCAATGGATGCTGCAATTAAGCAGGAATTAGATGAATTTGTTGCTAAAAGATCGGCTGAACTAATTAAGTGAAGTCCGATATT
This sequence comes from Candidatus Nanopelagicales bacterium, assembly GCA_016463095.1. Classification (GTDB taxonomy): domain Bacteria; phylum Actinomycetota; class Actinomycetes; order S36-B12; family UBA5976; genus ATZT02. Next base: position 1,466 of record JAEMSA010000036.1, on the reverse strand, counting down.
GAAATAGCTCGCGCTTCTTCAATGAAACCTATTGTTGAAATAGCAAGTAAAATCGGAATCCCTCAAGAATCTGTTTTCAATTACGGTCACTACAAAGCTAAAATATCTCTCGATTTTATTAAGACATTAGAGCAAAAACCTGATGGAAAACTGATACTTGTTACCGCCATGACCCCGACTCCTGCAGGGGAAGGAAAAACTACCACCACTGTTGGACTGGGTGATGCTTTAAATGCAATTGGCAAGAAAACAATCATTTGCTTAAGGGAGCCATCTTTAGGCCCATGTTTTGGAATGAAAGGTGGTGCAGCTGGTGGAGGTTTTTCACAAGTTGTTCCAATGGAAGATATCAATTTGCATTTCACAGGAGATTTTCATGCAATAGGGGCAGCTCATAATTTACTTTCAGCACTAATTGATAACCACATTTATTGGGGTAACGAATTAGGAATCGATGTAAGACGCATTAATTGGAAACGAGTTTTAGACATGAATGACAGATCTCTTCGAGAAATCGTTTCATCACTTGGTGGTCCAGGAAATGGATTCCCACGAGAAACAGGTTTCTACATTACGGTGGCAAGTGAAGTCATGGCAATTCTTTGCTTAGCAAATGATTTAGAAGATTTGAGAAGAAGGTTAGGCAATATTGTTATCGGCTATACTCGAGAAAAAATTCCAATCACCGCTAATGATTTAAGTGCAAGTGGCGCAATGACAGTGCTATTGAAAGATGCTTTAATGCCAAATTTAGTTCAAACCTTAGAAAATAATCCTGCATTCGTTCATGGTGGTCCATTCGCAAATATTGCACATGGTTGCAACACGGTTTTAGCTTCAAAAACGGCCTTAAAATTAAGTGAATATGTAGTAACTGAAGCTGGGTTTGGTGCCGATTTAGGTGCGGAGAAATTTTTTAATATCAAGTGTCGAAAAGCTCAATTGAGTCCATCCGTTGCTGTTGTTGTAGCGACTATCCGTGCGCTAAAAATGCATGGTGGAGTTTCCAAGGATGAACTTGGTAAGGAAAATGTTGAGGCGGTCAAAGCAGGACTTGATAATTTAGGTAGGCATATCAAAAACATTGGACAATATGGAGTTCCAGTTATCGTTGCCGTAAATAATTTTACTTCTGATACAGATGCAGAATTTAATGCAATCAAACAATATTGTGATGCGCTAAACGTCGATGCTATTTTGTGTAAGCATTGGGCCGATGGAAGTGGCGGATCTTCTGATTTGGCAAGAAAAGTTGTACAGATTGCTGAGTCTGGAGTAACGAAATTTAAAACTCTCTACGACGATTCTGTTTCACTATGGGAAAAAACCAATATTATTGCAAAGTCAATGTATGGAGCTCAAGAAATCATTGCAGATAAAACAATCATGGAACAGTTCAAAAATTTACAAGAATCTGGATATGGAAAATTCCCAATTTGTATGGCGAAAACTCAATACTCTTTCTC
>JAEMSA010000035.1 GCA_016463095.1 Candidatus Nanopelagicales bacterium | reverse complement strand
AATTCTGCTGGGGTTTTAAAAACATCTCCTGCTGGTCGAACTGCTTCGTGTGCTTCTTGGGCGTTCTTTACTTTTCTTTCATAACGTCTTGGTTCTACTGAAACATGATCTGCGCCAAACAATTCTTTTGCTTGAGCACGAGCTGCTTTTAGAGCACTTTCTGACAATGTTGTGGAATCTGTTCGCATATAAGTAATAAATCCGCGCTCATAAAGTCCTTGCGCAGTTCTCATTGTTCTTTTAGCACTCCACCCAAATTTGTTACTTGCTTCTCTTTGCAAAGTTGAAGTCATAAAAGGAGCTTCAGGTTTTCTAGAGTAAGGACGAGAGGAAACATCTGAAACTTCAAATTTTGATGAACCTAAACCTTCCACAATTTCTGCTACATCTTTTTCAGTTAATAGCATCACATCTTGTTTGGTTAAATTACCTTTGTCATCAAAGTCTCCGCCTTGAGCAATTCTTTTGGTATCAACAGAAAATAGTTTTGCTTCAAAATGACCTGGATCAAACACTGCATCTATGTCCCAATAATCAGCAGTTTTGAAAGCAATTCTTTCTCTTTCTTTTTCAACAACAAGTCTTACTGCCACTGATTGCACACGACCTGCAGATAATCCTCGACCTACTTTTTTCCACAAGATTGGGGAAACTTGGTAACCATAAAGTCGATCAACTAATCTTCTTGCTTCTTGGGCATCTACTAGATTTTGATCAATATCTCTGGTGTTATTTGCAGCATTTTGAATTGCTTCTTTAGTGATTTCATTAAAGACCATTCGTTTCACTGGAACTTTTGGTCTTAACACTTCTAATAAATGCCAAGCAATTGCTTCGCCTTCACGGTCTTCATCTGTGGCAAGGAGTAATTCGTCAGCATCTTTTAATTCTTTTTTTAAATCATTAACTCTAGATTGCTTAGCCGAATCCACTACATAAAGTGGTTCAAAATCACTTTCAATATCAATACCTAATGAAGCCCATTTATTTTTTTTAAATTCTTTAGGAACTTCAGCAGCTCGTTGGGGAAGATCTCTGATGTGTCCAACGCTTGCTTCAACAACATAGCCTTCACCCAAGTATTTTTGAATCGTCTTTGCTTTCGCAGGAGACTCAACTATTACTAGTCTTTTTACTTGGGTGTCAGCCATACTCTCGCTTTGTTTTATTTTCTCTTGTTAAGCGCTCAACGCAACGCTTTTACGCTTTGACCACCAAACAGCAACAACGATGATTGCTGTGGCACCAAGTGCAATAGCTAAACGCATTGTTGGATTGGCTTCTGTACCAATTGAAAGTTGTACTACTGCAGGAACTGCGAGCAATGCAACTAAGTTCATTACTTTAAGTAATGGATTTAAAGCTGGACCAGCTGTGTCTTTAAATGGATCTCCCACAGTGTCACCAATTACGGTTGCTTCATGTGCAGGTGAACCTTTTCCGCCGTGATGTCCATCTTCCACAAACTTCTTAGCGTTATCCCATGCTCCACCAGAGTTTGATAGAAACACTGCCATCAAAGTTCCGGCACCAATTGCTCCAGCTAGGAATGCACCAAGGGCTCCTACTCCTAAACCAAAACCAACAGCCAATGGTGACATCACTGCAAGTAAACCTGGTGTTGCTAATTCACGTAGTGAATCTTTAGTACAAATATCAACAACGCGACCATATTCTGGTTTTGTTTCACCGGTCATAATTCCTGGATTCTCACGGAATTGTTTACGCACTTCAAACACAACTGCACCAGCAGCTCGTCCTACTGCGTTGATTGCCAGACCTGAGAACAAGAACACCACAGATACTCCGATGATTAATCCAACTAAGTTCTTTGGATTTGAAACATCGATTACTCCTGCGTATTCACCAATTGTGGTTACATCTAATCCAGCAGAAAGTGCTGCCTCAGTTATTGCATCTCTGAAAGATCCAAACAAAGCAGTTGCGGCTAATACTGCTGTGGCAATAGCAATACCTTTAGTGATTGCTTTTGTTGTGTTTCCAACAGCATCAAGTGAAGTTAAAATTACTGAACCTTCACCATGTACATCCCCACTCATTTCAGCAATACCTTGCGCGTTATCTGAAACTGGGCCGAAGGTATCCATTGCCACAATTACTCCCACTGTGGTTAACAAACCAGTTCCTGCCAAAGCGATGGCAAATAGTGACAAAGTAATGGATCCTGCACCTAATGAATAAGCACCAAATACTGCGGTACCAATTAATAGTGCTGAATAAACTGCTGATTCCAAACCAAGAGAAATTCCTGACAAAATAACTGTTGCGGCCCCGGTTAGAGAAGTTGCTGCAACTGTGTCAACAGGTTTTCTATTTGTTTCAGTGAAATAACCAGTCAGTATTTGAATCAAGGCGGCTAACAAAATACCGATAATAACTGCGCCGATTGCCATGAATCTTGGATTAAATGCTGCCATTTGGGCTGCGTCCAAACCAATTTTTGCTGCAACTACATCGGCGTCAGCTAGTTCTGCCAATGAAGCTGGCAAGAAATAAAACGATGCAATTGAAACCAAAACTGCGGAAGCAAGAGCAGAAATAAAGAATCCACGATTTATCGCAGACATTGCAGACTTGTCACCACTTCTTGGTGCTACTGCAAAAATTCCAATTATTGCTGTCAATACCCCAATTGCTGGAATTATTAATGGGAAAACTAAACCAAGAGAACCAAGTGCTGCTTTTCCAAGAATCAAAGCTGCCACAAGTGTTACGGCATAAGACTCAAAAAGATCTGCAGCCATACCTGCACAATCACCAACGTTGTCTCCAACGTTGTCTGCAATTGTTGCAGCATTTCGGGCATCATCTTCTGGAATTCCTTGTTCAACTTTTCCAACTAAATCTGCTCCAACATCAGCTGCTTTGGTAAAGATTCCGCCACCAACGCGCATAAACATTGCGAGCAACGCGGCCCCGAAACCAAAACCTTCCAAAACTCTTGGTGCTTCACCGGAATAAACCAGCACCACAATTGATGCACCTAGAAGTCCTAAACCAATAGTGGTCATTCCCACAACGCCACCGGTTCTAAAAGCAATTCTGATTGCAAAATTTTCTTTACCTTCGCGAGCTGCATTAGCAACGCGAACGTTTCCTCTAACTGCTAACCACATACCAAAATATCCAGTCAAAGCAGAGAAAGCTGCACCAACTAGGAAGAAAATTGAGCGGCCTAATCTTTCATTACTTGAGTTTGCGGGTAACACAAACAAAACAAAGAACACTAAAACAACAAACACACTTAGTGTTTTAAATTGTCTATTTAAATACGCAGTAGCACCCTCTTGCACAGCAGCAGCAATATTTTTCATGCTGTCTGTTCCTTCTGGGGCTGCCAAAACTTCTCGAACTAAATACGCAGCAACAAATAGGGCTGCGATGGCAATTGCGGCAACGATCATTACCTGGCTACGGCCAGTTGAGCTCAGGGCAATTTCGGCTCCTGAAGCAATAAGTGTGTGGGACACGTTTTCTCCTTGGTTTTTCTTCCTTCGCGACACTTTAGACACAGATATGACCGATAAATATGTATAGCCCTCCCCTTAAGGACTGATTCACTCACAAAGTGCACCAATTCATCCCTGCAATACTGTTTATTCTGTGGGGAAACGGGGCCGACGAATTGCTGTATATAAATAGTGAAACGACACTTTGGGCGCTGGTTTCATTTGAGCGTGTCGCCTTACCCAAAATGGTGAAAAATTAACCCTATGACAAATAAATCTTGCGACTACCTTGTAATTGGAGCAGGTGTTATTGGTCTTGCCATTGCTCGCGAGATCTTGCTAAATAACAAAACCAGCAAAGTAATAATCGTTGACAAAGAAACCGAAGTTGGACTTCATGCCTCAGGTCGAAACAGTGGAGTGCTACACGCTGGCTTTTATTACTCACCAGATTCTTTAAAAGCAAAATTAACTGTTGATGGAAATAGATTACTTAGAGAATTTTGTGCTGAAAATAATGTGCCAATTAAAAATGTGGGCAAAGTTGTTGTTACCAAGAACGCAAAAGAAGAAGAGTCTTTGAAAGAACTTTATCGACGCGGAATTGAAAATGGTGTGGAGATAGAAATTGTTGATAAGCAACAATTAAAAGAATTAGAACCACGGGCCAAAACCCACGAAAAAGCTTTATGGTCCCCCAACACTGGATCTGCCAGTCCACAAAAAGTTATTAAAGCTTTAGAAAAAGATTTTCTTAAACTTGGTGGGGAAATAATTTTAGGACAATCTTTTGTTAAAAAGGAAAACAATAATATTGTTTTAAGTAACTCAGTAATTAGTGCAAAACATGTAATTAACAGTGCAGGCCTATACGCAGATAAAGTTGCGCACAAGTTTGACTTCGGTCACAAATACCGCATGCTTCCCTTCAAAGGACTTTATTGGTATGCCCCCAACCAAACAGATAAATTAACCAGGCATATATATCCAATTCCTGATGCCAGAAATCCTTTTCTTGGTGTGCACTTAACAGTTACCGATGAAGGCAAAGTAAAAGTTGGACCAACTGCAATTCCAGCTTTATGGCGAGAAAATTATCGGATGCTAACTAATTTTAAGGTTCAAGAATTATTACAAGTGGCAACTGATTTACCTAAAATGGCCTTCTCGCCTCACCATGACTTTGCAGCATTATTAAAACAAGAATTACCAAAATATTCCAGATCCTATTTAGTAAAACAAGCTTCACTTTTAGCTGAAGGAATAAATGTTGCCGACTTTAATGTGCGAGGCAAAAGTGGCATAAGAGCACAACTATTTGATTTGAAACAAAATAAATTAGAAATGGATTTTGTGATTGAAGGGGATAAGAATTCAACCCATGTGCTTAACGCAGTTTCTCCTGCTTGGACCTGTGCTTTGTCTTTTGCTCAATATGTTTATGAATTTATGAAAGAAAAACAGAAGTAAGTTAGCTAACTGCTCTCTTGAAATAGGCAACTAGGTTCTCAGGATTTGCCCCAGGAACGATCTGAACTAGTTCCCAACCCTCGCTGCCCCAATTATCCAAAATTTGCTTGGTGGCATGAATTAACACCGGTACGGTCACATATTCCCACTTGGTCATGAGTCGACTTTAGCCTCTAGGCCTTTGAGGTAATAAGTTAGAAGGGATGAAAAAATTCTTTGATAATTTTTGGCGTAAAAAACCTCAAGACCTCTCCAGTATTGCCCGCTTACTTGGCATTGCCACCTTGTTTTTAGGTGGTGTGCTTTTCGTGGGTGGCATTCCAGCTTTAGCTATTGCTTCCCAAGCAGTTGTTGATGCCAATGCTGCAGCAGATTCCCTACCCTTGAATTTACAAACATTGCCATTGCCAGAAAGCACTCGAATACTTGCCTCTGATGGCACACCCATTGCTGATCTTTATCAACAAAACCGTATCGAAGTAAAAATAGACCAAATTTCTAAACCAATGCAAGAAGCGATTTTGGCAATCGAAGATTCAAGATTTTATGAACACAACGGAATTGATTTTCGAGGAACCCTTAGAGCCTATGTCACAAATCAAATTAGTGGTGGCGTTGTGCAAGGTGGTTCAACTTTAACTCAGCAGTATGTAAAAAACTCACTGGTACTAAGTGCTAAAACTCCTGAAGAAGCTGCTGCTGCAAAAGCTAAAACTATTGCTAGAAAACTACGTGAAATGCGTTATTCATTAGCAATTGAGCGCACAAACACTAAAGAAGAAATATTGTCAGGATATTTAAATATTTCTTATTTCGGTGCAGGTGCTCACGGTGTGGAAGCTGCTGCCAAAAGATACTTCTCAAAATCAGCCATTGATTTAACTGTGATTGAAGCAGCAAGTATTGCAGGAATTGTGCAACAACCAACAGGTTATGACCCAATTAGAAATCCGGCCCGAAACGAAAACCGTCGAAACCAAGTTCTTGATCGAATGGTTGCTAATGGTTATCTGGAATCAGATCAAGCTGAAAATTTAAAGAAAATTTCTGTTAAAACATATTTGAATCCAACCCCAATTAGAAACGGTTGCACAGGTTCTATCAGCCCATTTTTCTGCGATTATGTTATCCAAGTTGTAAGAAATGATCCTGCCTTTGGAGAATCCCAAGAAGAAAGAGACAGATTCTTAAGAGAGTCCGGTGCAAAAATAACAACCACACTTAATTTAAAAGCTCAAGAATCTGCTCAAACAGCGGTTGATAAATACATTCCTAGAGATGATCCAAGTCAAAAAGCTGCAGCAATTTCAATGGTTAATTCTAAAACTGGTGAAGTTATTGCCATGGCCCAAAACAGAACTTGGGGCACAGATGGTT
>JAEMSA010000003.1:25495-66036 GCA_016463095.1 Candidatus Nanopelagicales bacterium | reverse complement strand
GCTACTTCATTAGCATCACATGGTCTAACAACAGCAAATCCTGGAATTGAACGCAAAGACCAAAGTTGTTCAACTGGTTGGTGTGTTGGTCCATCTTCACCCAAACCAATTGAATCGTGTGTCCAAACGTAGGTAACAGGAAGTTGCATGATTGAGGCAAGTCTTATTGCTGGTTTTTGATAATCACTAAAAATTAAGAAAGTTGCACCAAATGGACGAGTAAATCCATAAAGAGCCATTCCATTCAATATGGAACCCATAGCGTGCTCTCTAATTCCAAAATGTAAATATTTTCCACCAATAGAAGAATTGGAAATATCTGAATTGATTTTTTGCATTGATTGCGCGTTCTTTAATGCCACGCCATTACTTTCAGCAAGATCTGCTGATCCTCCTACTAATTCAACAAGATTTGCAGATAACTCATTTAAAATCGTTCCACCACTTTTTCGACTAGCAACACTTGTGCCTGATTCAAATACAGTTAACTTCTTATCCAATTCTTGAGTTAATTCACCTTTTAATAGTCTTTGATAATCATTGGCTAATGAAGGATTAGCACTTGACCAAGATTTGAATTTGTCATTCCATTGTTTAACTAAATCTGTGCCACGATTTTTAGCTTGACGAGTGTAATTCAGGACATCATCAGAAACTTGAAAAGATTTATCTTTATCAAAACCTAAAGCTTCTTTAGTTAATTTAGTTTCATTTTCACCTAGCGGGGCACCGTGAGCAGCGGCCGTGTTTCTAGCATTTGGAGCAGGCCAAGCAATAATTGTTTTTAATTGAATAAAACTTGGTTTGTCACTCTTTTGTGAAGCCTCAATAGCCTTAGTCAGAGCTGAAATATCTACTTGACCATCAGTTCCTAAGTCAACTGTGTGAACATCCCAGTTGTAAGCGCGATAGCGAGAAGCTACATCTTCTGTGAAAGCAAGATTTGTGTCACCATCAATACTGATTCGATTGTCATCGTAGATAACAATTAAATTGGCAAGACCAAGATGTCCGGCAAGAGAAGATGCTTCTGAAGTAACACCTTCTTGTAAATCTCCATCACTTGCCACAACATAAACATAATTATCGAAAATGCTCTGACTAGCTGCCGTTTTAGCATCAAAGTAATTGCGCCAATATCGTGAAGCAATTGCCATTCCAACTGCGGAAGATAATCCTTGGCCAAGTGGTCCTGTGGTCATTTCAACACCTTTTGTGTGTTGGAATTCAGGATGACCTGGAGTTAAGCTGTTCATTTTTCTAAAATTTTTCAAATCCTCTATTTCTAGTCCGTAGCCATTTAAAAATAATTGAGAATACAAAAGCATGCTGGCATGACCGCAAGAAAGAATAAACCGATCTCGACCAAACCATTCAGGATTTTCGGGGGAGTGATTCATGAACTTATTAAATAAAAGATGAGCAACAGGAGCTAATGCCATTGCAGTCCCAGGATGACCATGGCCAGCGTTTTCAACAGCATCTAGGGCAAGTGCACGCGCAACCTTGACAGATTTGTCGTCAAGTTCGGTCCAGGCAGAGATACTCATATCGGTTCTAGAGTTCCAGTTCTCGAGGCTTTAGTTACTCCTAGCCTAATGAGTTGCTGGTCACACAATCCACGGAACGCGCCATAACTGCTATTCAGGTAGCGTTAGTTAGGTATGAGAAAAATTGATGAGCCAATCTTGAATATTAATCAAGAATCTTCAAGTATATTTTCCGTTTTCAAAAGTTATATTTCTTTAACAAAACCAAGAATTATCGAATTGCTCCTTGTCACCACTGTTCCAACAATGTTCTTGGCTTCCAATGGATGGCCTAATTGGTATTTGGTTTTAGCAACTCTTATTGGTGGAGCTTTAGCTGCTGGTGGAGCAAATGCTTTAAACAATGTTGTTGATCGAGACATTGATGCCTTAATGGATAGAACTGCACACAGACCATTAGTTACCGGCAAAGTTTCGGTTCGAGGAGCTTTGGCTTTGGGAATAATATTGTCACTTTTGTCAGTTATTTGGCTAGTAAGTCAAGTAAATACATTGTCAGCATTCTTTGCTGCAAGTGCAATTGTTTTTTATGTTTGTGTTTACACACTACTTTTGAAAAGAAGAACCTCTTCTAACATCGTCTGGGGAGGGGCTGCTGGTTGCTTTCCCGTTTTAATAGGTTGGGCAGCAGTAACTAATTCGATAAGTTTGGCTCCTATTGTTTTGTTTTTGATTGTTTTTTGGTGGACACCACCTCATTATTGGCCACTTTCAATGCAATATCGAAAAGATTATGAAAACGCTGGAATTCCAATGCTTCCTGTGGTTGCTGACCGTAAAAAAGTTGCCAACCAAATAGCAATCTATTCCTGGATCATGGTCGCCACAACGTTTGTTTTGCCTTTAGTTAGTGAGCTTTCAATTGTTTATTTAGTTGGGGCTGCTGTTTTAAACGTAATTTTTATGAGAGAAGTTTATGCTTTGAAAAATCGCGCTCAAAGTGATGATTTAGAGATCAATCCAATGAAACTCTTTCATTGGTCAATCACATGGCTTGCGCTGCTGTTTTTTCTAATTGGTTTAGATCCGTTGTTGAATCTTAATTAAATGAAGATAGCTTATGTTGTCGGAAATGAAGATCCGACTGATCCAGATCCAGATTTAGATATCCCTTTTGCCATAAAGGCAGCAGAGCAATTAGAAATCGATCTAGTTTTTGCCAATTGGAATGATAAAAGCATTGCCTGGGAATCCTTTGATGCAGCCGTCATTAGATCTGCTTGGGATTATGTGCCAGTTCGTGAAGAATTCTTGCAATTTGCAAAAAATGTTGAGACAAAAACAAAACTTTTCAATTCATCTGAAGTTATGAAATGGAACACCAACAAAACATACCTATCCATTTTGGAAAATAAAGGTGTCCCCATAATTCCAACAAAATTTGCCAATAATCTTGATGAGGCTTTGCCCGCCATTAGATGGGCATTTGAAAAAGCCTCTGTCGTTGCAATCAAACCTACCGTTGGAGCAGGAGCAAGACTAGCGGGAAAAGCTTCAACTGAAGTTGAAGCAATTGACTACGTAAAAAGAATTCTTGAAGCAAAAAGAACTGTAATCATTCAACCTTATATTTTAAGTGTGGATGACGAAGGGGAGAAAGCAATTATTGTCATCAACGGAGAAATTAGTCATGCGGCAAAGAAAGTTCCCGCTCTCACCAAAGGTGGACATGGAGATGCTGCAGGTCAATTAGAGATTACAACTGAAATGAGAGACATTGTAAAAAATATTTCAAATGCGGTCAGTGAATGGAATGATCTTCTTTTCGCACGAATTGATGTTGTAAGAATGGGGGAGAAGTTAGTTTTAATGGAGTTAGAATTAACTGAGCCTTGGCTATTTATGCAATTTAGGCCAGAGGCCGGAGTTGATTTATTTAAGGCGCTTAAGCACAGGATTGCTTGAAAAGAGAGCCAAATTAGATATTGCAATCCAAGTAATAACAGCTCCAATTACATGAAATGAAACCAATACCCAAGGTTGATCAGTAAACCATTGAACATAACCGATGAATCCTTGTAATAAGCAGATCACAAAAAGAGTTCTAGTCGTCTTGTATACATGATTTGATTCTGAATTCAATTTTGTTATTACCAGAAGACCGATAACTAATCCAATAAAAAATAGAACAGTGTCTGCATGTAGCCAAGCTATAACTCTGAGATCAAGATTAAATCTTGCAGCTATTTCATCACCAGAATGAGGTCCAGAGCCTGTTGTGACTGTGCCTAAGGTAATCACGGCAAAGCCGACTAAGGTCACAACTTTTATGTAGTTATCGACAACTTTTGGTAATGACTTAGATACTCTCTGATCATTAAAATAGTTATATATTTTTGCTGATATTCCTACAAGAATGATCGAAAGAAGAAAATGGGCCATGACAGTTAAGGGATTTAGACCGGTTAGCACTGTGATGCCACCTAATACGGCCTGCAGCAAAGTTCCAATCAAAGGCAAGAAGGACCATACAATTATATTTTTCTTTTCATTCATGAATGAGTAAACAAAAAGTGCAATGGATATTGCTAGAACTAAGAAAGTTAAAGTTCTATTACCAAATTCAATATATTTATGAAAACCTTCAACTTGTCCTGCCACGGGAACCAAGGATCCAGGCGCGCAATCTGGCCAAGTAGGACATCCCAATCCAGAACCTGTTAATCGGACAACTGCTCCTGTAACAATGATTCCCGACTGAGCAATCAAATTAGCCAAGCTAATTCGTCGACCAAAGCTAGCTTTAAAGTTTGTTTTCATGATCTTCCCTGATTTTAGGTATATCCCAGAGTTGCATATAGAAGGGAAATAGGCAACACTAGGGTTATGGAATTCAAAACCGTAGGCAGAGATCGCCTTGCTCGAGAATTGCTCAAATTAGGTCCTATCACTGCAAGTGACCTGGCCGATTCCCTAGGGATTAGTGCCGTGGCAGTACGTAAACATCTTGATGACATGAGTGAAAAATTTTTAGTTGAGTCTCACGAAATTGCACCATTTGGACCTACAAAAACAAAGGGTAGAGGAAGACCTGCGCGAGTTTTTTCCTTAACATCACAAGGTCGAGATTTTTTCGAAAACCAATATCAATCTTTAGCTCAAGAAGCAGTTTCCTATTTAGCAACAACTTTTGGCGACAGTGCTGTGAAGGCTTTCGCATTGAGTAGAGCAAACGAAATGCTTGCCAGATATTCTCAAACTTTGAATAAGGCAAAAAATGTTGAAGAAAAAGTTGAAATATTGTCTAACTTTTTATCTAAAGACGGTTTCGCAGCAACTGCTGACAAAGGATCAGGACCAACTCACACGATTCAATTGTGTCAACATAATTGTCCGATAGCACACGTTGCTGAACAACATCCAGAATTTTGTGAAGCCGAATTAGATGCATTCAGTGAATTGCTGGGTGTTAATGTAACTCGACTTTCAACAATAGCTAATGGTGGAAACATCTGTACGTCATTAGTTAGCACTTTGCCAAAAACAGCAGTTTCATCCGCAAGCCAACACAAGGAGAAAAAATGACAATAGCCCGCCCAGAATTAGATGGAATCGGTACATATGAATTTGGTTGGCACGATAAGAATGATGCGGGTAAAAACGCTAAGCGTGGTCTAACAGAAGATGTTGTGCGAGACATTAGTTCCAAGAAAAATGAACCAGCCTGGATGTTAGAGACAAGATTAAAAGCTCTTGCGATGTTTCAAAAGAAGCCTTTGCCTAATTGGGGTGCTTACCTTGGGGGTATTGATTTTGACAATATTAAATATTTCGTTCGCTCAACTGAAAAACAAGCAACCTCTTGGGAAGAATTACCAGACGACATTAAGAAAACATATGACCGTCTAGGAATTCCAGAAGCTGAAAAGAAAAGATTAATTGCTGGTGTGGCAGCTCAATACGAAAGCGAAGTTGTTTATCACCAAATCCGAGAAGATCTCGAAAAAGAAGGCGTACTCTTTCTTGATACTGATACTGCTTTAAGAGAACACGAAGATGTTTTTAAAGAGTATTTTGGTTCAATAATTCCTGCAGGAGATAACAAGTTCTCAGCACTCAACACTGCAGTTTGGTCTGGTGGATCATTTGTTTATGTTCCAAAGGGTGTAAAAATTGATATTCCATTGCAAGCATATTTCCGTATCAATACTGAAAATATGGGTCAATTCGAAAGAACTTTGATTATTGTTGATGAGGATGCATACGTTCATTATGTTGAAGGTTGTACCGCACCAGTTTATTCAAGTGACTCACTACATAGTGCTGTTGTTGAAATTGTTGTGAAGAAGAATGCACGATGCCGTTACACAACAATTCAAAACTGGTCTAACAACGTTTATAACTTAGTAACCAAAAGAGCAGTTGCCCAACAAGGAGCAACAATGGAATGGATCGATGGCAACATCGGTTCAAAAGTAACCATGAAATATCCATCTGTGTGGCTAGTAGGAGAACACGCTAAAGGTGAAACCATGTCTGTGGCATTTGCGGGCGAAGGACAACATCAAGACGCTGGAGCCAAAATGGTTCACGCTGCCCCAAATACTTCCTCAACAATTATTTCTAAATCAGTAGCTCGTGGTGGTGGCAGAACTTCTTACCGTGGATTAATCCAAGTTAATGAAGGTGCTTACAACGCTAAAACCACAGTTAAGTGCGATGCATTGTTGATTGATGACATTTCAAGATCAGATACATATCCATATATTGATTGTCGTGAAGACGATGTCTCAATGGCACATGAAGCAACAGTTTCTCGAATCAGTGAAGACCAACTGTTCTATTTGATGCAAAGAGGACTCAACGAAGACGAAGCTGCAGCCATGATCGTGCGCGGATTCGTTGAACCAATTGCTCGAGAACTTCCAATGGAATATGCAATTGAATTAAATCGATTGATTGAAATGCAAATGGAAGGCGCAGTTGGATGAGTTCTGCCCTACAAGAAAAAGAAATTTTATTTAAAAGTATTGACGCCAGACCAGATCGCATTGCATCAAGTAATCCTGATGATTTCTTGGTGCCAAATGGTCGTGAAGAGGAATGGCGTTATACACCTTTAAAACGGGTAGGAAATCTACATAATGACGCAAAATCTGAACAAGATATCACTTACGAAGTTGTGGCAGCATCTGGAATTTCGCATTCAATTCTAAGTCGAGACGAAGTTAAGACCAAGTTCTTAGCAACAGATCGAATTAGTTCAAGAACTCAATCTTTGTGGAACAAAGCTTTAGTTATCGATATCCCACAAGAATTGGAAACCAAAGATTTAACCTGGATTAAGGTTGATATCAAAAGTGGAGTTCAATACGGGCACATAATTATAAACGCCAAAGCACACAGTAAAGCCACAATTATTTTAGAACATGTTGGCGAAGGAATTGCTGGCATAAATTGCGAAATTATTGCTGACGTGAATTCAAATATCGATTTCATTACAATTTTTGATTTAGCTCGTAAAGGTGTAATTGTTAGTGAACATCAGTTTGTTATCAATAAGGATGCAAATATTCGATCTTTAGTTGTGCAACTTGGTGGAGACGTTGTTCGCTATGTGCCAAGAGCAAAATTCTCTGGCAATCATGGCGCAGTTGAACTCTTGGGAGTTTTTCTTGCGACCAATGGCCAATTTTTTGAAAATAGAGTTTTTGTCGATCACAATATGAAAGATTGTAAAAGCAATGTTTTATATCGCGGTGGAGCTCAAGGAGAAGGAAGTCACACTGTTTGGGTAGGCGATGTATTAATCAGAAAAATTGCCACTGGAACCAATACTTATGAAATGAATAGAAATCTATTACTCGATGATGGGGCAAGAGCAGATTCTGTTCCTAATCTTGAAATTGAAACCGGTGAAGTTGAAAAAGCTGGACACGCAAGTGTTACTGGTCGATTAGACGATGACCAATTGTTTTATTTGATGTCAAGAGGAATTGATGAACACACAGCAAGACAGCTTGTTATCGAAGGATTTTTCTCAGGAATATTTGGAGAATTTACACATCCGGAATTAAAGGAAAGATTAAACGAAAGATTAAACGCAGCTATTGAAAGATCATATCGATGACTACTTGGACACCAGTAGGAAAAGTTTCTGATTTTCAATTAGGAAGTGCCAAAGCAATTGATCTAAATGGTGAAACTATTTGCTTAATAAGAAACAAAAATGGATTTCATGCTGTTGATGATGCATGTTCTCACAGTGCTGTTTCTTTGAGCGAAGGAACTGTGACTGATGATGGAATCGAATGCTTTCTTCACGGCTCAGAATTCAATTTAGAAACTGGTGTGCCAAAAACTCCACCAGCAACAAGTGCAATTGATGTTTTTGAAGTACAAGTAGTAGGCGATGGCGACAATGCCGTTGTCTCAGTCGGAATATAAAAAAAGAGGAAAATATGTCTGAATTAGTTATCAAGGATTTACACGTAACCGTTGAAACAGACGATGGAATTAAAGAAATTTTGCGTGGTGTTGATTTAACAATCACCTCAGGTCAAACTCACGCCATCATGGGACCTAATGGTTCTGGTAAATCTACTTTGGCTTATGCAGTTGCCGGTCATCCCAAATACACAATCCCATCTGGTTCAGTAACACTAGACGGTGCTGATGTTTTGGACATGTCAGTTGATGAAAGAGCAAAAGCTGGCCTATTTTTAGCAATGCAATATCCAGTTGAAATTCCTGGAGTTTCAGTAAGTAACTTCTTACGATCATCTCTTACCGCATTGCGTGGCGAAGCACCAAAGCTTCGTGAGTGGATCAAGGAAATGAACGCAGCTATGAAAGAAATTGGCATGGACCAAGCATTTTCAGAAAGAAATGTTAATGAAGGATTTTCTGGTGGAGAAAAGAAACGCCATGAAATCTTGCAACTAGAACTCATGAAACCAAAAATTGCAATTTTGGATGAAACCGATTCTGGACTTGACGTAGATGCTTTAAGAATTGTTTCAGAAGGAATTAATAGAACTGTGGAAAGAAATAACACAGGTGTGCTATTGATCACGCATTACACCAGAATTCTTCGCTACGTAAAACCTGACAAGGTAAGCGTCTTTGTTGATGGACGTGTTGTGGCAACTGGTGGACAAGAATTAGCTGAAGAACTAGAAGCAAACGGTTACGTCAAGTTCTCTAAAGCGACAGCAGGGGCATGACAACCACGGATTCAAAAATCAAGTTGGACATTAAAAAAATCCAACTTGATTTTCCAATCCTGTCTCGAGAAGTTAGAAATAATCGCAAATTAATTTACTTAGACAGTGCTGCTACCTCACAAAAACCACAAGTAGTTATTGATGCCCAAAATAATTTTTATGAAACCATAAATTCAGGAGTTCATCGTGGAGCATATTATTTAGCTGAATTAGCAACTGATGCCCATGAGCACGCCAGAGAAGTAATTGCGAATTTTGTAAACATAAAGTCGGAACAATTGGTATTCACCAAAAACGCAACTGAATCTATAAATCTATTGTCATATTCATTTCTTAATGCAACGTTGAAAGCAAAATATGGAGCAGAAGTTGATAAAAGATTAATCTTAAACCCAGGCGATGAAATTCTAGTTTCAGAACTAGAACATCATGCAAATCTTGTGCCATGGCAAGAATTATGTTTGAAAACTGGTGCAGTTTTAAAGTGGATTCCAATAACGGATCAAGGTTTACTTGATTACTCAAAGATGGATTCCTTAATAAGTCCAAAAACTAAAATAATTTCTGTTTCACACATGAGTAATGTGCTGGGCTCAATTACAGATATTGAACTTGTTGGAAAAGCCGCAAAATCTGTTGGAGCGTTCTTCTTTATTGATGCATGTCAATCTGTTCCTCACATGCCTGTTGATTTTTCGAAATTAGGAGCTGACGCAATTGCTTGGTCAGGGCACAAAATGTTGGGCCCATTAGGAATTGGCTTATTAGCAGCAACAGAAGAATTATTAGAAATAATGCCACCTTTTATTAGTGGTGGATCAATGATCGAAACTGTTTCAATGCAAAAATCTACCTTCACAAAAGCGCCAAAGAAATTTGAAGCAGGAACTCCACCGGCTGCTGAAGCTGTTGGGCTTGGAGCAGCAGTTGAATACTTACAAAAAATTGGTATGGAAAATATTCATGATCACGAAAGACATTTAACAAAATTGATGGTTGATGGTTTGAAAAATATTGAAGGTGTAACAATTTATGGACCAACAGATGATCAAGATCGAGGCAGTACCGTTTCCTTTGCATTAAATGGTTTGCATCCCCATGACGTTGGTCAAGTTTTAGACGATATGGGAATAGCTGTTCGTGTGGGAAATCATTGTGCTAGACCGATTATGGATAAATTAAAAGTGCAATCAACCACAAGAGCAAGTACCTATATCTATAATGATGATTCAGATATTCAAACGTTACTAGAAGGTATAGATGAAGTGTTTAGATTCTTTGGAAGTAAATAATGCAATTATCTAATATGTATCAAGAAGTAATTCTTGATCACTATAAGTCTCCTCGAGGAAAAGGATTACAAAGTCCGTTCGGGGGAGAAGCTCACCATGTTAATCCCACTTGTGGTGATGAAATCACGGTAAGAGTTTTACTTAGTGAGGATGGCAAAACAATCCATAAGGTTTCATATGATTCCACCGGCTGTTCAATCAGTCAAGCCTCTGCCAGCATTATGTTTGAGCAAGTTGATGGCAAATCAACCGAAGACTTTGATAAAGCAAGCAATGAATTTTTAGCCATGATGCAAAGTAAAGGCATTTTTGAACCGAATGAAGATATTTTAGGAGATGGAATTTCTATGATCGGGGTAGCGCAATATCCAGCCAGAATAAAGTGTGCCCTGTTGTCATGGATGGCAGCTAAAGATGCAATTATTAGAGCAAATGGAGATAAATAATGTCAACTGATACCAAAGCCTCATCTGAAAATGTGTTTGAAGCATTACATGATGTAGTAGATCCTGAATTAGGAATAAATGTTGTCGATCTAGGACTAATTTATGGCGTGGAAGTAAAAGATGATGGTTCAGCAATTATTGACATGACATTAACATCTGCTGCATGTCCTTTGACTGATGTAATTGAAGATCAAACAAAAGCTGCACTTAATGGAATTGTTACTGAATTCAAGATTAATTGGGTATGGATGCCACCTTGGGGACCAGACAAAATTACAGATGAAGGTCGTCAAATGCTCAGGGCATTGGGATTCAACCTTTAATCATTAAATTTAGTAAGACTAGACTTGTTATCAAATGAGTCAAATGCAAATCTGGGAAACTTATCGGTCTCTTACTCGAGATTCGAGTGTTAAAAAACGTGGTATTCGAAATGGAACTGTAAATAGAGTTCTGGAATATGCGGCACCTTTAAAAAAAGATATTTTACTGCTCATCGTAATTGTGGTTATCGATGCTTTCCTGGTGGTTGCTCAACCTTTACTTTTCAAAAGAATAATCGATGATGGCATCACAGCTGGCAACAAAAACATTGTGATAACAACCGCAATTTATGTAGGAGTCTTAGCAATACTTTCAGCTGGTTTGAGCATCATAGGCCGTTTATATAGCTCCAGAATCGGAGAAGGATTAATTCTGACGCTACGAACTCAGGTTTTTAATCATGTACAAGCCCAACCGATTGCCTTCTTTACTAGAACCCAAACTGGTTCTCTAATTTCCAGAGTTAATGGTGACGTAATTGGTGCCCAACAAGCTTTTACTTCAACACTGAGTGGAATTATTTCAAACGGCATAAGTCTAATTATTGTTTTAAGCACAATGATTATTCTTTCTTGGCAAATAACTTTGACATCATTGATTTTGTTACCGGTCTTCTTAATTCCAGCTAAATGGATGGGTAAAAGAGTTCAATCATTGTCCAGGGAACAAATGACTTTGAATGCTGAAATGAGTCAAACCATGACAGAAAGATTTAACGTTTCGGGAGCATTATTGGTGAAACTCTTTGGAGATCCAATAGTAGAAGGAAGTAGTTTTTTTAAAAAAGCATCGCGAGTAAAAGATATTGGTGTACGTATTGCCATGACGAACATGGTTTTCTTTGTGGCGTTAACAACGGTAGCAACCATCGCCACAGCAATTGTTTATGGATTTGGGGGATCACTAGTAATTTCAGGTGTATTAACTTTGGGAACACTTTTAGCACTCACCGCACTGCTGGCCAGACTATATGGACCTTTGACTTCACTTTCAAATGTTCGAGTAGACATCATGACAGCACTTGTTTCTTTTGAAAGAGTCTTTGAAGTTCTCGACTTGCAACCACTTGTTAAAGATTCGCTAACACCACAAAAATTTGTCGAAGGACCCCTTGATATTGAATTCAAAAATGTTTCGTTTCATTACCCGTCAAGGGCTGATGTTGGGTTGGAATCACTAGAACTTGCCAGTGATGGAAAACTTGAAAACGACACCAAGAACACTGTTTTAAATAACATATCTTTCAAAGTTGCTTCGGGCACAATGTTGGCGTTAGTAGGTCCAAGTGGGAGTGGCAAGACAACAATTTCCCAGTTGATAGCTCGACTCTATGACCCAATAGAAGGGCAAGTTACGGTTGGAAATTCTGACATTAAAAATGTATTGCGAATTGATATTAAAAAGGATATTGGTGTGGTAACACAAGATTCACACTTATTTCACGACACAATAAAAAATAATTTGCTTTATGCAAAAAAAGATGCCAGTGAAGAAGATATTTGGAGTGCTCTAACCAGTGCGCAAATAGCAGACTTTGTGAAATCTTTACCCGATAAATTAGATACTGTTGTTGGCGATCGTGGATATAGATTAAGTGGCGGAGAGAAACAAAGAATTGCTATCGCAAGAGTTTTCTTAAAACAACCCCGTGTAGTAATTCTCGATGAAGCAACTGCCCATTTAGATAATGAAAATGAGGCTGCTGTTCAGGTGGCACTAGCCACTGTTTTGCAAGGAAGAACCTCAGTAGTGATCGCACATAGACTTTCTACTATTATTAATGCCGAACAAATAGCTGTGATAAAAGAAGGAAAATTGATTGCAATAGGAAATCATAACGAATTACTCAAGACTAACGAAGTATATTCAGATCTCTACAATCAACAATTCGCTGTTTAGTTTTTATCTTCATTCTTCAATAGTACATACCAACCAATGGGAAGTAATAATGCAAAAAGTATCCATTGAATCGCATAGCTTAGATGTGGACCGTTAGAAACCTCTGGTAAATAAATTATTCCTATGTCTTTTTCTGCTGGGCTAGATTTGCTCACTTGAACATAAAAATTTGGATAAATATTGATTTTAAATTTTTCTACGTTGATATCATTAATTTGATTAGAAGGTAAATCAGCAGGATTTTCTTTAAATTTTTCCATTGGTTGCAAATAACCTTCTAATAATACTTGCTGTGTTGGACTCATAGGAATTGAAATCTCAGATTTAGAGGAATTGGCTGAAGGTATCCAACCTCGATTAACCAATACGATCTCATTATTCGCTAGTCGAAAAGGCGTTAAAACCCAGAAGCCTAAACTATTTTTTAGATATCTTTTCCTTACTAATTTCGATTCAGCGTCAAGGTATTCTCCTGACAACGAGACCTTGCCCCACTGTTTTAAGTTATCCATTTGTGAGACATTGTCAATCGACACAGGGGAACCACCTATGGCAGTAACAAAATCTTTATTTCGATCAATTCTTTGGTGGTACCGATCAAACTGCCATCCAGAAAGTTCTATAAACAGATAAATTAGGATGGCAAGCAAGAAAGTCAAGATGATCCAGCGTGGTCGTAGCAAATTTTTAAACATGAGCTTGCTGTAAGACTACTTCCACTTCGTAATTAGTTTGAGCCCGAATCAATGGCTTTAGTTGGAGATTCGGCATTTTTGCCGGTAAAAAAATAGTTTTCCCGACCAGCATTGGCAATTACCACCGCGATGTAGGGCAGAAATATCGCTCCAAAAATTAACACCCAACGAAGATTACCTTGCGCAAATATGGCTCCCACAAAACAAATAGTTCTTAAACTCATGGAAATCAAATAACGCTTTTTCCTACCTGCTTGATCAAAACTCAAGCCCATAGCTGCATTTGTAATGGCGTAAACTGGGGGCTCTTCTTGATTACTCATAAGGTCTAATTGCCTTCCTATTAATCTCAACGCTACGCCAAGTTTTGGTACTTCGCGATTCTAAATGCCCCACGAGTAGGCTAGCAGCCATTATTTCGGGCTCCACGAGGTAAGTTAAGAGGCATGTCTGCAAACGGAGTAGTTTTTGTAACTGGGGGCAATAGAGGCATTGGTCTTGCAATTGCGCAAAGATTTGCCTTAGATGGATTCAAAGTAGCAATTTCATATCGCGAAAATAAACCAACCGGTGATTTCTACATGGTTAAAGCCGATGTCACGGACAGTAAAAGTATCGACAATGCAATTGATGAAATAGAAAAAAATCTAGGTCCTTTAGAAGTTGTTGTAATCAATGCTGGAACAAACAAAGACTCATTGGCTATGAGATTAGAAGATGTGGATATGGAAAGCATCATTAACACTAACTTGATGGGTTCTTTGAGAGTTGCTCGAAGAAGTGTTAAAACTATGATGAAAAACAGAAAAGGAAGAATAATTTTTATAGGATCAGTTGTAGGACTTTTAGGTTCTCCTGGACAAATGGTTTATGCCAGCACAAAAGCAGGATTAATTGGTGCCGCTAGATCTTTAGCACGCGAAGTAGGTAGTAGAGGTGTGACAGTAAATGTTGTGGCACCTGGATATGTTGATACTGATATGACCAGCGACTTAGAGCCAGAACGTAAAGAAATGATCACGGCAAACACACCTTTAGGTAGAACTGCAAGTGCAAGTGAAATAGCAGGAGTAGTTAGATTTTTAGCATCAGATGATGCTTCTTACATAACTGGTGCAGTAATTCCAGTTGATGGCGGATTAGGAATGGGACATTAAAAAATGGGAATAATGCAGGGTAAAACAATTCTGGTAACGGGAGTCCTAACAGATCATTCGATTGCTTTTTCTGTAGCAAAAATTATTCAAGAAGAAGGTGGCACTGTTTTAATAAGCTCCTTTGGTCGCGCCATGGGCGCAACTGAGCGAGCAAACGCCAGATTGCCACACCCAGCTAAAATTTTGGAATTAGATGTCACCAGTGAAGAAAATCTGTCAAATTTAGCGGCAGAAATAAAAAAACATTCTCCAACACTTGATGGTGTTGTTCATGCAATTGGTTTTGCACCGCAATCAGCTCTGGGCGGAAACTTTCTTAGCACCGAATGGCCAGATGTGGCAACTGCTTTACAAGTTTCAGCCTATTCATTTAAATCACTTTCAATGGCTTGCATTGAACTAATGCCAGATGGTGGCAGCATTGTGGGACTTGATTTTGACGCAACTGTTTCTTGGCCACAATATGACTGGATGGGAGTTGCTAAAGCAGCACTTGAATCAACTTCAAGATATTTAGCAAGACATCTGGGACCAAAAAATATTCGAGTAAATTTAATTGCAGCAGGACCACTTAATACTGTTGCGGCAAAACATATTCCTGGATTTGAAAAATTTGAAGAGGCATGGGCAGCTAGATCTCCCTTAGGTTGGAAGATTTCTGATCCAGTGCCATCTGCTAAAGCTGTTGTGGCTTTACTTTCAGACTGGTTTCCAGCCACATCGGGTGAAATAATTCATGTTGATGGTGGCTACCATTCCATGGGTGCTTAATTAATTTGTTGTTAGTGCGTAATTAACAACTGCTGATAAACCTTTTCGACACGTCTTGTTTAAGTCAACTATCGGAGTTGACCACATAGATTGCTTAGTGGCGCTAAATGAATCAATTTGATTTTCTATGGCAAATTCTGTTATGGCCAAAACTCTAAGTAGTCTGCCCAACAGAAAAGTAACTCTGTCAGGTTGATCGTCAGGATAAATCTGAATCGTAATATCGTGCTCCAAATCAATTAGAAAATCGTGTGCCTCCTGATTTCCATGTACTAAATCAAAAGCTTCAATTTCTTCACTAGTTTCATGCAGCAAATTACTCAGTTGTTTATCCATATCTTGCCAATTATTTTTCAACATAACGGGTTCTTTCATTCTTTGGGATGCAACCCAGTAAATTGTTTCCTCGTAAATTCCCAACACCATCCCACCTCTGGTGGTGATGACGTGACCAGATTCAAGGGCAACGTCAACAAATTCATCTGTCCCAATTATGGAGTCCATGTCTCCGGTAATTGGAAAATGACAACGTAATGCAGTCGTGCCACCAATTCTTAAATTAGACAAAAAAATTGCTAAAGATTCTTGGGTCAATAAAGTTGAAACAGTGCGGGGAGCCTCTGAGATGCAATCGACTGCTCTTTCCAAGGTCTCTCGGCCCTGCATGAAGGCGGTTCCCCAAATAGCAAGTGAAATGCTGGTGGGAACATTTTGGAACACTTTTCCTGTCATAACACTTAACCTAATGGGGGTATAAGTGAAAATTTTGGTTGACTCTTTGCATTATTCGTAAGTCTTAGAATGCAAAATAAACCTTTGAAGTCTAGAATGAAGAAATAGGAGAGTGCGCAGCATGAGTCTGATTAATGAAACTGATCAACGCGGTGCGTGGCTTAATGATGAACAAATTGAGTTTGTACGTGACAGACTTCCGATTTTATATATCGATGCAATACCAGTTCGAACAGATGAATTAGGAAATGTAACACAAATTGGATTATTGTTGCGTGGTATGCCTGATGGAAGCATTAGCAGAGCAATGGTTTCAGGTCGGGTGCTTTATGGTGAAAGAATTAGAAATGCACTACTTAGACACTTAGAAAAAGACTTAGGTTCAACTGCACTGCCACAACTTTCTCCTAGTCCCACACCATTTACTGTTGTTGAATATTTTCCAGACCCAAATGTTTCAGGTTTTCATGATCCTCGACAACATGCTGTTAGCTTGGCGTTCGTGGTGGTTGTGAAAGGTGATTGTCAACCAAGCCAAAATGCTTTGGATCTTGCATGGTTGACCCCGCTAGAAGCACAAAGCAAAAAGGTTTCAGATGAAATGACTGGTGGACAATCAAAATTGTTGAAATTGGCATTAGCCCACATGGGAGTGATTGAATAAATGAAAAACAGAATCGCAAGTAAAAACTTAGGTTGGCTACTCAGTGTTGGAGGTGTCATTGGTTGGTTTTCATCATTTACTTTAACGGTAGATAAGATCAAGATTCTGGAAAATCCTAATTATATTTCAAGTTGTAATGTTAATGCAGTTTTGGCTTGTGGCAACGTAGTAAAGACTGCTCAAGCATCGGTACTTGGTTTTCCTAACAGCATCATCGGTGTGAGTAGTTTTCCAATTTTGGCTCTACTGGGTGTTCTCATTTTGCTGGATTTATATGTTCCTAAATGGATGTTGCAGGTAGTAGCTTTGGTTAGTGGTTCAGCAACATTGTTTGTATCTTGGTTGGCTTTTCAGAGCATTTATGTAATCGAAATTTTGTGCCCTTATTGCATTGTTGTTTGGGGAATGACTGTTCCGATATTCTTTTTAACGATGAGGGATTTACTAAAAAATTCTCGTAGTCAAATACTAAAAATGCTGGTGCCATTTACCGGATTTCTCACTTTGGGCTGGTTTTTGGTCATAGGTGCAGCAATATTTCTACAATTTGTAATCTAAGTGTCCGAAGGGGGACTTGAACCCCCATCCCCGTAAAGGGACTAACACCTCAAGCTAGCGCGTCTACCAATTCCGCCATCCGGACTTACCAGACTTACACGATAACAATGGACACCGAAATCAACTGCAACTGCATCAGGTCGGCAAAATGGCTTCATAATGTCAAACACAGTTGATCTGGAAAACAGAGTTGTTCAATACTGCCAAGACCTAATCAGATTTGATACCACTAACTTTGGCAACGCTAAAAGCAATGGAGAAACAAAAGCAGCTGAATATGTTGGCAACATTCTTGATGAATTAAATATTGATTACAAAATTGTTGGACCAGACAAACAAAGATCTTCACTTATCGCAAGTATCGAAGGTACAGACAACAATCTTCCTGGAGTAGTTTTGCATGGTCATCTTGATGTTGTCCCAGTTGAAAAAGATAAATGGTCAAAACCTGCCTTTGAAGCAATCATCGATCAAAATATGATTTGGGGCAGAGGCGCCGTAGATATGAAAAACGGTAACGCGATGATTTTGGCAAGTCTGTATGAACTAATAAAAAGTGGCTGGAAACCTAAAAGAACTATTTCATTAGTATTTTTTGCTGACGAAGAAGCAGGAGGGTTATTTGGTAGTCATTATGTGACCACAAATTATCCTGAATATTTTGAAAATGCGACAGAAGCAATTGGTGAAGTAGGCGGCTTCTCTCATACTTTAAGTAACGGTGTTCGTCTGTATCTAATAGAAACTGCACAAAAAGGCATAGCCTGGATGAAATTGACCGCAAAAGGCACAGCAGGTCATGGCTCAATGACTAATAACGATAATGCAATCAACAAAATTGCCACCGCAATTACAAACCTGAGTGCACATAAATTTCCTATCACCATAAAAGATTCGGTAAGAGGACTTTTAGAAGAAACCGCAATAGCGCACGGTATGAAATTTGATGAAAATGATCCCGAGAAAGTTGTGGCCCTTTTGGGAACTTTAGCTAAATTAGTGTCAGCAACTTTGTCTGATACAGCTAATCCAACTATGTTAAGTGCTGGATATAAAGTAAATGTTATTCCTGGTGAAGCCACAGCTTATGTAGATGGACGATTTTTACCTGGTAACTCAGAAACATTCCTGAAAGAAATAAAAACAGTAGTTGGTAAAGATATTAGCGTAGAAGCTGAAACACTTGATGTTGCTTTAGAGGCTCCGTTTAAATCTGGAATTGTTGAATCAATGATTAATGCGCTAAGTATTGAAGACCCAGCAGCCAAAGTTGTCCCATACATGCTTTCTGGTGGAACAGATGCCAAAGCAATGTCAAAATTTGGTATCAAAGGTTATGGTTTTACACCGCTACTTTTACCGAACGATCTTGATTTTACGAGCCTATTTCATGGACATGATGAACGTATTCCAATTTCCTCATTGCAATTTGGGGCACGAACAATGCACAGATTTATAAAAGAACTTTAAGTTCTAACTATCTTCTGTATTTTTTTCTTTACCCACATTCGTTTAACCCCATTAGGATAAATTCTCGTACGAACTAATTCCCAGCGACCATATTCAGCTAATTCAGTTAAAATTATTCTGGCATCTCTTCTAGATACGTGAGAGGGTAAAGGCACTTCTCTGATCTCCCAATTGCTGTACAAAGTTAGTTTCCTCTATCTTTAGAAAGTTGAGCCCATCCTGAATCAGGATAAGAAGTATGAGGAGCAGAAACATCAGATAAGGCATTGACTATTTCTGATGGTAAAACTAAATTATCCGAATTAAGCAAGATTTTTAACTGAGCCAAATTACGCGCTCCTAAAATTACTGATGCCACACTCTTTCTATCTCTTAACCAAGCAATCGCAGTTTCTGTTGGAGTCCGGCCTATACCTTCAGCTGCTGTTATCAAGGCGTCCACAATGCGAGCTTTCTCTTCGGTTAAATGTTCTTGAATAAAACTAGCAAAATGTGTCGATGCTGCTCTTGAATCAACGGGAGTTCCAAATCGGTATTTTCCAGTTAAAACTCCTCGACCAAGTGGCGACCAAGGTAATAAAGATTTGTTTTGATTTTCCAAAAGAGGAATCACTTCACGTTCCACACCTCGGGCTAGTAAAGAGTATTCATGCTGCGCGCTCACAAATGGTATGGAAAGTTTGTTGCATTCCGAAATCACTAAAGCAGTTTGCCAACCTGCATAATTAGAAATACCAAAATATCTAAATTTTCCTTGCGAATAGGAAAGTTGTACAGCTTTAAGTGTTTCGTCTATTGGGGTACTTGGATCCCAACCGTGCATCTGCCATAAATCTACGTGATCTACACCTAATCTATTTAATGAAGCATCCAATGCACTAATGATATGAATCGCACTTGCGTTATACATTCGAGGTAAATCAACTTTGACGGATTTTGTTGCTATAAAAATTGAATCTCTATTACCAATTTCAGCAACAATTTGTCCTACGAGTTCTTCGGAGACACCCTTGGCATATGAATCGGCTGTGTCAATAATTGTGCCACCAGCTTCAATGAACGCTTTGTAAAGTGAACGTGATTCTGGCTCATCAGTGTCTCGACCCCATGTCATTGTTCCTAAAGCCAGGGTTGATACTTCGTGTCCAGAGTTGCCCAACTGTCTCATTCGCATATTGTGAGATTATTGCAATAATTCATGGAAACAAGTGTTTTCCGCATTATTTTGCAAAGTGTTAGGGGATAAGTCATGTCTTGGTGGCTTGCCGCAGTTATGGGAGTGGTGCAAGGAATAACAGAGTTTCTTCCAATATCTTCAAGCGCTCATCTAAGAATCCTTCCCGCTTTGGTTGGTCAAGTTGATCCTGGTGCATCTTTTACTGCAGTTATCCAAATTGGAACAATTTTTTCAGTGCTAATATTTTTTAGACAAGATCTATACAACATCAGTCTTCAAACTATGAGTGGAATTTTCAATCGCAGCAAACGAAATACAGACTTTAGAATGGGAATATCAATTATTCTAGCCACAATTCCTATCGTCATATTAGGCTTATTGGGACAAGACTTCATTAAGAATGGCGCAAGAAACCTGTATCTAGTTGCTTATGTGATGCTCATATTTTCTTTCGTAATGTATTTAGTCGATACTTTTGCCAAAACAAATACTGATATTGCAGATTTATCAAGAAGTAAAATATTTCTCATAGGAATAGCGCAATCGTTAGCTTTGGTTCCAGGATTTAGTAGATCTGGGGTCACAATCACTGCAGCACGATTTTTTGGGATTGATAGATCAGCAGCAGCAAGATTCTCATTTCTGCTGAGTGTTCCCGCAATTGTCCTATCAGGTACTTATGAAGCCATTGGGATTTCTCAAAATAATCCTTCAGGATGGGGCCAAACTATTTTCGCAACAATTATTTCATTTGTGGTTGGTTACTTAAGTATTGCCTGGTTAATTAAATGGCTAGGCAGTCATAGCCTTAAAACCTTCGTTTTCTATCGAATAGCACTCGCATTGGTCATAATCGGTTTACTAAATGGCGGAATCATCTCCAACCTCTAGAATGTTTCTGTGCCAAAAATATATCTAGTTCGTCACGGCAGAACCCCAGCTAATGAAAAGGGAATTTTGGCTGGACGCACTAAAGGTATTTTTTTAGACGATACTGGTATCAAACAAGCGGAAGCTGTAGCAAAAAGTCTTTCCCAAATAAGATTTAAGAAAATCATTGTTAGTCCAATGGAAAGATGCCAGCAAACGACCAAAATAATTATTACCGGTATGGACAAGACTCCTAAACCTGTAATTGAAAGCGGCATCAATGAATGCGATTATGGTGATTGGTCAAACAAGAAACTGAGCTCTCTAAGAAGTAAACCTTTATGGAAAACCATTCAAGAAAAACCTAGTCTGGTCCAGTTTCCCAATGGTGAAAAAATGAATCAAATGCTAACCCGAGTTAAGAATGCGATTTTTGAACACGCCCTGAAGTTAAAAAGTGATGAGAATTTATTAGTGGTCTCTCACGGTGACCCAATAAGAAGTTTTATTGCCGATTGCTTAGGAATTCATTTAGATAATTTTCAACGCATAACCATAGATCCTTGTTCTGTATCTGTGGTAATAATCAGTAACGACAACGTACAGGTCGTAAGTGTGAATAACAGTATAAAAGTCGATCAGATTAGCAAAAAGAAAAACAAACGAATAGGTAGTGTTTTAGGTGGAGGAGCAGGCTAAATGCGCAGAGTCATTTCGCATTTGGAACCTGACAGATTTGTTTCGGGAACCATTGGTCAACCAGGGGAAAGAATATTTTTTCTCCAAGTTAAAAGTGGAGAAAGTCTAACAAGTGTAATCGTAGAAAAATCTCAAGTTGCAATACTTTCGGAAAGAATTGACACGTTACTCAATCAAATTCTTAATGAAAATGATAATGATTCGAATATCCCAAATAAGTTTGATATTGATCAACTAGATCTCGAACCACTTGAATCACCTATTAGCGAAGAGTTTCGCGTTGGAGTAATGAGTTTGGGTTGGAGTATGCCTAAGAAAAAATTGATAATTGAGGCGCACGCGGATACCTCCGACACAGTCCCTGAGATTAGTAGCGATGAAACCGAAGGTCCAGATGTTTTGCGTATTCATATAACTGCCATGCAAGGCAGAATCTTTGCTGAGAGAGGTAGAAGATTAGTTTCTGCTGGAAGACAAGCTTGCCCATTTTGTCAGGAACCACTTGGACAACAGGGACATGTTTGCGCCCGAGCAAATGGTTACAAAAGATAATATTTAATGGAGATCAAAAGTTTATTGTCCACAGGTGAAATAGAAATAGAAGGATTAATCCCGGATTCTACCAATGGTGCCTTGAAGTTATTAATCACTAAAGGTGATGAGCAAATCGCGGCAATAGCTAAACCAGATGTTTCTATCAGACCTTTGTGGGATTTCCCTAACATGGATTTAAACAAACGAGAGTACGCAACTTTTTTGTTTGACAGAAAACTTGAATTAGGATTTGTTCCAGAGACTGTTATTAGGGATATATCAGGTATCGGTAATGCTTTGGTGCAGCATTGGATAAGGGAAACAGAAAATGATCTAATCATCGTTCAAAGCCCAGATAATATTCCAAAATCTTATTTGAGAGTTTTGCAAGGATATGACGAATTGAATAAGTTGATTACCTTGGCACATAAGGATGACCAGGATTTAAGAAAACTTTGTTTAATAGATCTGATTATAAATAATGCAGATCGAAAAGGAAATCACCTAATCACTGATGGCAACAATAAGATGTGGGCTATTGATCATGGAGTGAGCTGGCACGAGGAACCAAAAATTCGAACCGTTTTGTGGGGTTGGATCAATCAGGAATTTAACGATAGCGATTTGGATTTGTTGTCTTTAGCCAAGTCCACATTAGAAGATTGGCTAGCAAACGATTTCCAATACCTTGAAATGAGTGAGATTGAATGTGCCCTTGAACGACTGGATGAATTGGTAAAAAATAAAAGATTTCCTGCACCCGGATCAGAGTGGCCAGCAGTGCCGTGGCCGATATTTTAAAATATTGTTGCCCGGTCGCGTATTGTATTTAATATGAAATCTTGGACAGTCGACACCGAAAATATCGTCTCAAAACATTTTGAGACTCTAACCTTAAATATTTATGACACTAAGTCTCAGAAAATTCAACCGATACGCCGAACAGACCGTACTATCCAAATATATGTATGCGGAATTACTCCATATGATTCTGCACATTTAGGTCATGCTTTCACATATTTAGCTTTTGATTTGATGATCAGATCAATGAACTTTATTGGGATGAAAACAAACTATGTGCAAAATGTGACAGATATTGATGATCCTCTTTTTGAAAGGGCCAGAAAAAGTGGTATTAATTGGCAACAAATTGTTAATTCCCAACTAGATATCTATCGTGCAGATATGTCCAAACTTAATATTTTACCACCCACTGAATTCGTCGGCGTTATGGAAAATATGGATTTAATTATCAAAGGTATCGGAGAATCTATTGCCGGTAAATCTACTTATAAGATTGACACCGAATTTTATTTCGAAACACAAAAAAATATTCAATCAAAACTTGTTGAGAACTTCAGCAGAGAAGAACTAATTGTCTTAGCAAAGGAAAGAGGTTGTGACACCGAAAGAGCCGGTAAACACGATCCGTTAGATCCAATATTGTGGAAAGCATCCAAAGCTGATGAGCCAAGTTGGACTGAAAGCTTTGGAACTGGGCGGCCTGGTTGGCACATTCAATGCATTTGTTTAGCAAATAAATTTGCTCTACTTCCTTTGGATATTCAAGGTGGTGGCAAGGATTTAATTTTTCCTCATCATGCGATGAGTGAGGAGCAAAGTGAATCTTTGGGTTTTGGTGAATTAGCTTTAAATTATTGTCACGTTGGAATGGTTTCCTATCAAGGAAGCAAGATGAGCAAGTCCAAAGGAA
This sequence comes from Candidatus Nanopelagicales bacterium, assembly GCA_016463095.1. GTDB lineage: Bacteria > Actinomycetota > Actinomycetes > S36-B12 > UBA5976 > ATZT02. The sequence goes on along the minus strand of JAEMSA010000003.1, from coordinate 42,318 downwards.
ATCTAGTTTTTGTTCATGAATTATTAAACCAGGGAATATCTCCAATGATTATTAGATTGGCTTTGATGCTGCATCATTGGCAAGACGACTGGGAATATGACTCAGATAATATTGAGCAAGCAACCAAAATATATTTGACTCTCAGCCAAAATCTTGGAACAAAATATATGTCCAAAGCTGATTTAGATATAATTGTGAATTTATGTCTAAATAACCTCGATATACCAAAAGTCATCAGTTTCTTGCTAGAACTAAAACCCTTAGCTCACAGCGATGATGGCTTTGCAATAGATTCAGTCCTACAGTCACTACTCGGATTAAAATTAGGAAGTGCGATATAATTTCATGACACATAAATCTAAGTCATGGACTCGTATAAAAAATCTAGGAAAAATCAAAAAAGATCTAGATCTTGCGAAACTATTCAAAAAAGATGACACACGAGGCAGATCATTTAACGCGTCCATAGCCGATTTAGAACTTGATTTTAGTAAATCCATAATTTCAAAAAAAGCATTATTAGAATTCGAAAAACTGGCAAAAGAATTGAACCTACAAAGCAAAATATTTGATTTACTTCAAGGAAAAATTGCAAATAATACTGAGAAAAGATCTGTTGGGCATGTCTGGTTGAGAAGTAAAAATTTTAGGCCTAAATCAATTTTAGGCGTGAGTGAGATAGATGCAGTTCAAACCTCTTTTTTGGATTTTTCTGACAAAGTTAGAGCTGGTGTTATTAAAGGTTTCACTGGTGAACACTTTACTGATGTAGTTAACATTGGAATTGGTGGTTCGGATTTAGGTCCTGCAATGGTTTACCAGGCATTGGGTTATTCTCATGATGGAAAAATCAAGTGCCACTATGTATCTAATATTGACGAATTAGAGATATCCACAGTTCTACGAAAACTAAATCCTGCCAAAACATTGATAGTTGTAACTAGTAAAACCTTTACAACCTCAGAGACTCTAAAGAATGCTGCATATGCCAAGAATTGGTTAGTTCAATCGCTAGGAGATATTGCTACTAAATTTCATTTCGTAGCAATTAGTGCCAACTCAAGAGAGAGTCAAAAGTTTGGTATCGAACCAGATAAAATATTTCCGTTTTGGGATTGGGTGGGGGGCCGATTCTCACTGTTGAGTTCTGTGGGACTTTCCATCGCAATTGGTTATGGTTCAGAAGTTTTCACCGCGTTACAAAAAGGTGCATCAAAAGTCGATCAAACTTTGACAAATATTGATTATAAAACAAATGCAGCTTTCATTCACGCAGTAATAAATATTTGGAATTTGAATATACTTAAATTGAATTCTTTAGCAGTTATCCCTTATTCTTCAGCCCTTTCTAGGTTCCCAGCTTATTTGCAACAATTATGGATGGAAAGTAACGGTAAATCAGTAGATAAACAAGGTAGGGCAGTAAAATTAGCAACCTGTCCAATTATTTTTGGGGAACCAGGAACTAATTCGCAACACTCATTTTTTCAACTATTACATCAAGGCACCAATGTGATCCCTGTGGAATTTATAATTGTCAAAGAGAATCAAGGACGAGATAGTTTATTTCACAAGTCTTTAATTGCTAATGCGCTGGCGCAGTCTTTTGTATTAGCTTTTGGTAAGTCTAAGAAAGAACTCAAGGAAGAAAAGACAGTTGATGATCTAATTTCCCATAAGGAAATGAAAGGTAACAGACCTTCAATGATTCTTACCATACCTAAAGTTGATGCTGTGAATTTAGGTGAATTAATTGCTTTTTATGAAACTAGTGTAATTATCCAAGGCTTATTATTGAATATCAATTCTTTCGATCAATGGGGAGTTGAATTAGGTAAGAAGACAGCAGAGAAAATGTTAAATGCGTTGCAAAATGATGAGAAATTGGATTTTGATAGTGGCACAAACAATCAAATAAAAGGTTTTAGAAACTAACTAGTCTTTTGTTCTTCGTTTCAAATATCGCTCAAACTCACGCGCAATGGCTTCACCGCTTGCCTCAGGTAAATCAGAAGCATCAACTGTTGACTCAAGTCTTGTAACGTATTCACTAATTTCTTCATCTTCGGCGGCTAATTCGTCAACACCGTCTTGCCAAGCTCTTGATTCATCAACTAGCTCATCTAACGGGATAGGAATATCTAATAAATCTTCCAACTTGGAAATCAACGCCAATGTGCCTTTTGGATTAGGGGGAGAGGAAACGTAATGGGGAATTGCAGCCCAAAGTGAAATACTTGCCATCTCTCTTTCGGTCGCAGCATCTTGAATAACTCCAATTATTCCTGTTGGACCTTCGTAGGCAGAGGCCTCAAAATCTAAATTTTCAGTTAATTCAACAGTGGCAGCGACAGTGGTTACTGGAACAGGTCTGGTGTGTGGAGCATCGGCTAATAATGCACCGCAAGAAATTATTAGAGAAGTTTCATAATCATCAAAAATATCTAAAATCTCGGCAACATAAGAACGCCATCTCATATTTGGTTCAATCCCTTGCACCAACAAAATCGAATTTGGTGAACCAGGTGGGTCTGCTAAAAATATTCTGGTTGTAGGCCAATCAATTATTCGTTCTCCCTCATCGGATAAACGAACCCTGGGACGTGCAACTTGATAATCGTAATAGTTATCAGGATCTATAGACGCGATCTCGGTTGCATCCCAAACCTCAATTAAATGATCAATAACATTCGAAGCAGTTTCGCCAGCATCATTCCAACCCAAAAATGAACAAATAGCTACTGGATTTTTTGCCAAGTATCCCTTGATGGACTTAACTTCTAAATTCACTGGCCTCCGTTGAGTGCTATGCAATAATTATGATGATATCCAAAGTAGTCTCTCAGGTAGTTAAACTTTTCAAGGCATCCGGCGTTTGCTTGATGGTCAAAGTCCGATATTGGAGTTGTTATTGGTGCGAGCGTTGTTAATTGACATGGATGGCACCCTGGTGGAAACAGAATCCAGGTGGTGGCAAGCAGAAATCGAAGTTATGGAAAGTTACGGCTCAACCTGGGATATTGAAGATCAGAATCAAGCAATTGGGGGACCATTACAAGCAGTTGTGGACTATATGGCTGCCAAAGCTAAAACTGATAGTACGCAAATATATCAGAAAATTGTTGATGCGATGCTTAAAACTTTTTCAGACAAACCAAGTGAATTACAACCAGGTTGGCTTGAAATTCTAACTGAAGCAAAAAGTTTAGGTCTAAAAATTGCATTAGTAACAGCCTCAAACAGAATTTTGGCAGAGGCACTAATAAAAACTAGTAAGATAGATCATTTTTTTGATGCTGTTATAACTTCTGATGACTTATCAAGAACCAAACCACATCCAGATCCGTATTTGCATGCAGCTGAAATTTTTAAACTTGAACCTCTTGATTGCTTAGTGTTCGAGGATTCAAATACTGGAATAACTAGTTCACTTGCAGCTGGAATGCCGACTATCGCTCTTCCTGATCGAGTATTACTTGACGCTAGGCGTGGAATGAAAATATTGAAGGGACTGAAAGGCGTAGATTTGAAAATTTTGAAACAAATACACCAAGAATTAGTTTTAGAATGGCAAGAAATTTAGTTCTTTTGAAATTCTGGACAAATTGGTTTGAAATAACAATAGTCACATAACTTGGAGACTTGGGTTGGCCAAGTAGAGGTAGCTTTGGAATTAAATATTTGTTCAGCCACAGATTCAACTTTTTGCAGAGTTATTTCAATATCTTTCATATTTGGTTCCAAAGCAAGAACTTGAGAATCTTTCATGTATAAAAGTCTTAGCATCTTTGGAAGTTCTTGAGACTTCTTATAAATCACTAGTGCATAAAACTTCAGTTGAAACATAGCTTTCTCTTGAAATTGTTTATTGGGACTCTTCCCAGTTTTATAATCATTTATTCGAATCCAGCCTTGGGGGGATTTATCAATTCGATCGACATAACCTTTAATTTTCAAAGCAGGAGACAAATCAAATTCTATTAACTCTTCAGTTGAATGGGGCTCTATTTTAGTTGGATCTTCTAGGGAATAATAGTTTGCGATCAAAGATTTAACTTCGACAAATAGGACTTCTAATCGATCTTGCGCAATTACCACTTTGTCTTTTAAAGGAAATGCAATATTCGAATCCAAGGCACAAACTAGTTCGGGTTCAGCGTCTAATAATTCACTCCAACAATCGGATGATAAAGATACAGCTGTATCAAAATCACGTTTAGCAGCCGGCAATGTGAAAAGTTTTTCAATAATTAAGTGGACAAGTGATCCTCTAAGCGCATCTAGTCCTGGTCGTTCTGGCAATTTGTCGATTGCTCGATATTTATATAGGGCAGGACATTGCTGATAATCAGATATTCGAGATGGGGAAAGTTGGAGCATTTCAATTTCTGTCATGAGTCAACCATAGGCTCAAACACTGACAAAGTTGCTGCATTCGTAGACTTTTAGTTAATATGACGCTTTCATTTGGTTCTTTAGTAACAATTACAGATCAAAAAGGTAGATCTCATACTGTTTCACTTGAAGCAGGTAAGCAATTCTTTACAACTCATGGGTCAATTAATCATGATGAAATCTCATCTGCCGGCGAAGGTGGAGTAGTAGCTAGCTCTAGTGGAATGCTTTACACAATTTTCACACCGGCGCTACAAGATTTTGTGGTAGGTATGCCCAGAGGTGCCGCCGTTATTTATCCCAAAGATGCTGCGCAGATTGTTGAAATCGGAGATATGAAAGCTGGCTCCAAAGTCCTTGAAGCAGGAGTTGGTTCTGGTTCATTAACTTTGCATATTTTGCGAACAATTGGGGATTCAGGAAAATTGGTGTCCTGTGAAATAAGAGAAGAATTCCTAAAAGTTGCAAACAAAAACGTTGAAAGATACTTAGGAATAGTTCCTACAAATTGGCAATTAACCTTAACTGATTTTGCTGAGTATAGAAGTGAAGAGAAATTTGATTGTATAGTTCTAGATTTAGTAAATCCTTGGGACATGATTAAAAATGTTTACCAACATTTAAGACCTGGGGGACATTTTGTTTCCTACTTGGCAACAACAACCCAAATGTCTCGACTCGTTGAAGCCCTGAAAGAAACAAATAATTGGACCGACGCAATCGCTTCTGAAACGCTTTATCGTGAATGGCACTTGCAAGGATTAGCTGTCAGACCCAAACACCGAATGAATGGACACACCGGATTTCTGGTGCATAGCCGGCGCATGGCTGATGGAGTATCTGTGCCAGCCCGAAGGCAAAAGCCAGCAAAAGGTGCTTATGGTGTGGATTACATTGCAAAACAGACTCAAGAAGGCGAAGTTGAATAATAAAGATAGAATTATTATCTAGATATATGGAGGAATGCTTTGTCGCAAAATGTGGCGTCGAGTAGTTCAATACCTGATTCAAATTCCGTCATAGAGGATTTAAAAACAAAGAACGATGAATTAGTAAGTTTGTTATCCAGTGCCAAATTACAATTATTGAACTTAAAAGACCAAGTTGAGGCACTCGGTTCTCCTCCTTCTGGCTTTGGCATACTTTTAGATTTATTCGAAAATGATGCAGATGTGTTAATAAGTGGTAAAAAAATGAGAGTAAATATCTCCCCAGAAATTGAAAAAACAGATCTAAAAATTGGTAGAGAAGTGATCCTAAATGAGGCACTAAATATAATTTCTGTACACGGTTATGAAAAAGCCGGTGAAATAGTCACCCTCAAAAGTTTATTAGAAGATGAATTAAGAGCAGTTGTGCTGTCACGAACAGATGAAGAAAGAGTAGTAAGAATTGCCGATTCACTCGATTCCAATTTAATAAAAGCTGGGGATTCCTTGCTGCTTGATTCTAAAAGTGGCTTTGTTTTCGAAAAAATACCTAAGAGTGAAGTTGAGGAATTAATATTAGAAGAAGTTCCCGATGTGAACTATGAAGATATTGGCGGATTAGGCAGTCAAATAGAGCAAATTCGAGACGCAGTGGAATTACCTTTCCTACACAAAGACTTATATTTAGAACATAAACTTCGAGCACCAAAAGGAATTTTGTTATATGGACCTCCTGGTTGCGGAAAAACATTAATTGCCAAAGCAGTTGCGAATTCTTTAGCCAAAAAAGTGTCTGAAAAAAATGGCAATAACTCAGGAAAATCTTTCTTTATTAATATAAAAGGTCCAGAATTACTGAATAAATATGTTGGCGAAACCGAACGTCACATTAGACAGATCTTTCAAAGAGCTAGAGATAAAGCTAGTGAAGGTATGCCAGTTATTGTATTTTTCGACGAAATGGATTCTTTATTTAAAACTAGAGGCACTGGTGTTTCAAGTGATGTGGAAAATACCATTGTTCCACAACTTCTTAGCGAAATTGATGGTGTTGAGGGGTTGGAAAATGTCATAGTTATTGGTGCATCCAATCGTGAAGACATGATTGATCCGGCTATTCTTCGTCCAGGCAGATTAGATGTAAAAATAAAAATTCAACGACCAGATGCTCAAGGGGCAGCCGAGATTTTGTCAAAATATTTGACATCTGATTTACCGCTCAGTGCTGATGATTTGGGTCAACATAAAGGGGACAGAACTTTAACTATTAAAACAATGATTCAACGTGCTGTGGAAAGAATGTATAACGAAAGTGATGATAATAGGTTTATTGAAGTCACTTACGCAAATGGTGACAAAGAAGTTCTATACTTTAAAGATTTCTCAAGTGGTGCAATGCTTGAAAATATTGTTTCTAGAGCAAAAAAAGCAGCTATTAAAGAGTACTTAAGAAATGATAAAAAGGGGATAAGAGTTGAACACATTTTAGAAGCGTGTCAGGAAGAATTTAGAGAAAATGAAGATTTACCAAATTCAACGAATCCAGATGACTGGGCCAGAATCTCAGGTAAAAAAGGTGAACGCATTGTGTTTCTGCGGACATTGATACAAAGCAAACATGGTGAAAATTCAGGCCGTTCTATTGAAACTCAAGGTACCGCGGGTCAAATCCACTAAGAGATGTTAATAAATTGACAATTAGTAGAGTTATGGGTTTGGAAAACGAGTACGGAATATCTAGTGCAAAATCTACAGATCCAATAATTCTTTCTAATCGTATTGTTTTAGCTTATGCCAATCATATTTATCCAGAAACTAAAATTCGATGGGACTACGACCTAGAAAATCCTTTACGTGATGCTAGGGGTTTTGATTTAAGTAGAGCAGAAGCGGATATATCTCTTCTCACAAATGATGAGGTAACGATTCCAAATTTGGTTTTGACTAACGGAGCCAGATTTTATGTTGATCATGCACATCCAGAATACGCTGCACCTGAAGTTTTAACTCCATCAGAAATTGTGCAATGGGATTTGGCGGGGGAGAGAATAATGCAAATCGCTTGCGCCCTTGATGCTCAACAAAATCCTGATGACAAAATAAGAGTTTTTAAAAATAATGTCGATAACAAAGGTGCAAGTTATGGTACCCATGAAAATTACATGACAGCTCGATCAATTGATTTCAATAAATTGATAAATGTGCTTACTCCGCATTTCATAACTAGGCAACTGTATTGTGGAGCAGGTCGCATTGGGTTAGGGCAGCAATCCGAGAGATCTGGTTATCAAATATCGCAGCGTGCTGATTACATTGAGGCCCATGTTGGTCTTGAAACAACAATGAAAAGACCGATTATAAATACTCGAGATGAGCCACATGCTGATCCAGCAAAACATCGACGGTTGCATGTAATTATCGGGGATGCAAATATGAGTGATTTTGCTAATCTACTCAAAGTAGGAACTACTTCACTAATTTTGAGCATGATTGAAGATGACTTCATCAATAGTGCTGAGGTAGAACTTTCTGATCCTGTGCAAATAGTTAAAGACATTTCTCAAGATTTGGATATGAAAAATATTTATGAAACAAAGTCGGGTAAAAAATTATCGGCATTGAATATTCAGTACTGGTATTTGGAGAAGGCTAGGGAATATTGCAACCTCAAGGGAGTGGACGAACAAACAAAAGAAATTTTGAAGAATTGGGAATATGCGTTGGAAGGTCTCAAAAATAATCCAGAAATCTTAGTCGATAAAATTGATTGGCTTGCTAAGTATTCAATAATTGAAAAATATAGAAACAGAGATAGATTTGATCTTAATCATCCAACAATTCGATCACTTGACTTTAAATACAGTGAAATCACTGCAAATGATGGAATCGGTCAAGTTTTGAGACGAAATGGTTTACTTACCGAATTAATATCCGAAGAGGCGATAAAAAAGGCTATTACCGAGCCACCTGAAACCACTCGAGCATGGTTTAGGGGAAAAGTTTTGAGCAATTTCTCGCAATCGGTGTCAGCTGTTTCGTGGGATAGCGTTATTTTTGATTTAGATAAATCTCAACCACTCGTTAGAATCTCTACTCTTGACCCATTACGAGGCACAAGGGAGTTGGTAGGGCAATTTATTGATAAATCAACCAGTGCCGCGGAATTGGTGAGTTTGATTCGCGCAACACCAGGGATTAACTAAACTGATGTTCAAAGGGGAATCCAATGTTTAACCGCATAAATAAACCAAATAACGATAAAGCTAACGACAAAAGTGATTTAGGCGTTACCTACACAAAGTCCTCAACAAAAGGTATCGATTCTGTCTTAGATGAGATCGACGCAGTTTTAGAGAAAAACGCGGAAGAATTCGTCAAAGGTTTTATCCAAAAAGGTGGACAGTAAATGTCTGTTTATAAGAACATACTGACCGCTAATTGTAAGGAATCTTTTTTAGATAATTTCTTGTTTATTTAGAGTATAAAAATGAAGACTCTTATTTCAGATTGCTATATAAGAATTGTGCGTGTTGAATGTTAAGCAAAAGAATCATGGGTCTTGAAACTGAGTATGGCGTAACTTGCGTTGTCGAAGGACAGAGAAGACTTTCCCCCGACGAAGTAGCACGATATTTATTCAGACGAGTGGTTGCTTGGGGTAGATCCTCAAATGTTTTCTTGCCCAATGGCGGCAGACTCTATTTAGATGTTGGATCACATCCTGAATACGCCACTGCTGAATGTGACAATTTGTTTGACTTGATCCGACAAGATCAAGCCGGAGATCGTATTGTCGAGGATTTAGTAGTTGAGGCAGAAAAAAGATTAAACTCCGAAGGTGTGTCAGGTCAAATACATCTATTTAAAAACAATATCGATTCTGCTGGGAACAGTTATGGCTGTCACGAAAATTTCTCAGTTAGTCGCAAACATGATTTTAACCAAATTATTGAATCAATGATCCCATTTTTCATAACGAGACAAATTTTTTCAGGAGCAGGTAAATGGGACAGTTCGGGAAAGGAATCAAGCTTTCACTTAAGTCAAAGAGCAGAACATATGTGGGATTCAGTCTCAAGTGCCACCACTCGTTCACGTCCGATTATTAATACGCGAGATGAACCGCATGCTGATCCGGAGGAATACCGACGACTCCACGTAATTGTGGGTGATTCCAATATGAGTGAATGCACCACTGTTCTAAAAGTAGCTACAGCAGAAATCATGTTAAAGATAGCTGAGGCTGGATTAATCTCAGATAAATATGCCATCGAAAACCCTATTCGCGCCATTAGAGATATATCAAGTGATTTAAGTTTTACCAAGACATTCCGATTACTGTCAGGCAGAGAAATCACAGCACTGCAGTTGCAAAATGAAATATATAATTTAGCTACTAAACTTCCAGAGCTGGATGAAATCTTGGCACAACCACTTTATAAATACGCCTTTGATTTGTGGCGTCGAGTCTTAGATGCAATCGAAAATAATGATTTTTCATCGGTTGATAAAGAAATTGATTGGGTTATTAAGAAAAATTTCTTCGCACAATACCAGGCCAAACATAAAATTGGTAGCAATGATTTTCGGATGCATCTGGTTGATATTTCGTATCATAACGTAAGAAAAGACAGGGGACTTTTCTATATTCTGGAAAATTCAGGTTTGGCAAAAACATTATTATCTGTAGAAGAAGTTAATGATTCCATGCAAAATCCACCCCAGTCCACCAGGGCCGCGCTCAGAGGTGAGTTCATTAAAAAGGCTCAGGAAAAGGGTCGAGATTTTTCTGTCGACTGGGTTCACTTAAAAATCAATGACCAAAATCAAAGAACAGTTGCTTGTAAAGATCCTTTTCTTGCTGTTGATGACAGGGTAACAAAATTGATTGATTCCTTATAAGTGGCAATATCAAAAGCCGAAAGATTATTAAACTTATTTTTTGTCTTATTGAATACCAAGCGCCCAATAAGTAGGAATGATATACGCCAAAAGGTGAGTGGCTACGAGAATTGCGAAAGCGATTCATCATTTGAACGAATGTTCGAAAGAGATAAAGATGAACTTCGATCAACAGGTATAAAAATCGAAACTTTATCAATGGACACACTTTTCGAAGACGAGTTAGGTTATCGCATCGATCAGAATATATTCATAACAAAAGTGATTGATTGGTCACGTGATGAAAGAATCATGCTGAATTTGGCGTCAGCAATTTGGAAAAATACAGAATTTGAAAATCTAGCTAAAATAGCCTCAATCAAAACTGGAAATGTCACTTCTGAGATATCTGACAGTGACAGCGAAACTATCAACGATTTAAATATGTTAAATTATCGAATCATATTGCAATCTTTACAAAGTAAATCTGCCCTAGAATTCCAATATGTAGCATTGGATGATTCGAAACCCCGTAATCGTAAAGTGATAGCGAAAAGACTTTACCGATTAGAAAAATATTGGTACATCGAAGCGATTGATATAGCAGCTCAATTGATAAAGAATTATCAAATAAATCGTATTTATGGACAGATACGACTGGCACAAGCTAGCCAGATTGAAGTCAATTTACTCAAATCACTTACAAGCCCTCCACAAGAGAAAAAATCAATCGAAGTAACCACGACTGAAGATTCTAGGTTACTGACACATATAACAGGAGGACTTGTAGCAGGGGAAGATAAAATATCATTTGATTATTTTGATTCAGAATCATTTGTAAATAACATACTATTTTTGAGTTCTATTATCACTGATATAAACCATGATGAAGTGAAGAAATTGTATATTTCAAAGCTTATAGATTACAGAAATGTTTTAAAATGAAGATATTAGGCGAGCGAATTCCAAGACTACTTCTGGAGTTGCCTTGGTTATTTCAGAATCGCAACGTCTCACTAGACACATTTTGCAAAGAATTTTCTTTAACTAGAGATCAAGCAATCGAAGATTTAACTTTGTTAACTTATGTAGGGCCTGGTCGATTCGGTGGGGAACTAGTCGATATTCAATTTGATGAGGAAAATATCTCTGTCATAGATAGCCAAGGTTTTGATAAATCACTCAAATTGAATAGCTTTGAAGCATTGTTGCTTTTACTAGGAGTGAAATTCATTTCCGAGCAATCAAGCAATTCATCAACTTTAAAGGTAGTAGAAAATAAGTTAGTCGAATTGATTGACAATAAACATATTGCCAAAATGCAAGATAGTAATGTGATTCATAATAAACAGGTAATTAGCCAAAGCATATCTAGTGACAAAGAAGTTTTGATTGAATATATCAATAGTAATTTTGGGACAAGTACACAAAGACGAGTTAAACCTTTGACCATTTACTCAATCGAAGGCAATGAGTATTTTGATGCTTTAGCGATTGAGAATGGTAGTCGAAAAACTTTTAGATTTGATCGTTTAGTCTCCGTTGAAGCTTCGTCTGACAAAATTATTATTGAACAGCCCTTGTCAGAACAAAGAGCCATATCGAGAGTAAAAATATCCTCACCTGCCTGGAATCTAAGCAGGATTCTTGATTTGGGACTGACGACTCAAATAATCGATGAAAGATTGATTATTGAGATGGACATTTACGATGAAGATTACTTACTTGATTTGATACTTCGCCTTGGATTGGACACTCAAATTGAGTGTGAAACAAAGATTAAAAGCAACCTTTTGGCTATTCTTAATACACGAATTGAAAAGGTGAAATGAAGATAGCTTTTGTTGTTAACCCAGCAAGTGGAAGAAAATTTCAAAAGAAAGTTATCACTGATATTCGTCGTTCTTTGCAAACGATTCACAATTTAGTGGATTTTGAAGCACAAACTGATCAAGAAATTGATTTGGTTAGTCACCAAATTCATTCTGGATTTGACTTAATAATCGTATGCGGGGGAGATGGTACGGTTTCACGGGTTTCTCACTTCTTGATCAACAATGAAACCCCTTTATTGGTCATCCCAATCGGGTCAGGAAATGATTTTGCCAATCACTTGCAAATGAAATGTGATATTGACGACATACATAAAAACATCAATCGATTCAACACAGTTAACATCAACACGATAGAAATAGGTAATGGCTTACACCACAGTTTAACTATCACCTGTTTTGCCTTTGAGGCGAAAGTCAACAGAATCGCTTCGATGCTACCGAGATTTATAGGGGGACTTAAATACACAATTGGAACTTTTATTGCTTTACTAGGTAGATCATACGAAACGGTTAAGATCGAAAGCAACAATATTGATGAAACAGGTTCCTACTCACTGGCCATATTAGCCAATTCTCCCAGTTTCGGTGGAGGAATGATGATCAGTAATAAAGCAAATGTATACGCTGAAAATCTATTTCTTATTCTCGTTAATCGTGTTAATAAAATTAAATTAATATATCTCTTTATCTTGCTTTTGGCTGGGAAGCATTACTCCCGACCTGAGTTCAGACAGTTTCCTATTCAAAATTTAGCTGTACAAAGCGTGGATAGACCAATTAAGGCTCAAGCCGATGGTGACTCTATAACTGAAGGTAATTTTTCAGCCAAGATTTTACCTAAATCCTTAAAAGTTTTGGATTGTCGTTGATGACTACCTATTCAGAGAAGCTCAATAAGTATAAGAGTCTAGGCAAAGAAGATCGAATAATTGTTAGTGATTATCTAGCCACAATACCTTTTGATATTGACACATTTCAAGAAACGGCCATTGAATCCTTTATTAAAGGAAATTCGGTCTTAGTTGCTGCACCCACCGGATCAGGAAAAACAATTGTTGGTGAATTTGCTCTCTTTGCCACCACACATATTAAACAAAGATGTTTTTACACCACACCAATTAAAGCATTATCGAATCAGAAATTTCTGGAACTTGTGCAACGGTTTGGTGTTGATCGAGTTGGTCTTTTAACTGGAGATAACTCGATAAATGGTGATGCAGAAATTGTGGTCATGACAACTGAAGTTTTGAGAAACATGATCTATCAGAATCCGGAAAAATTACATGAACTCGGTGTGGTAGTAATGGATGAAGTGCACTTCCTTGCTGATAAGGAAAGGGGCGTTGTGTGGGAAGAGATCCTAATACTTTTGCATCAATCAGTAAAAATTGTGGCCCTATCTGCCACTGTAAGTAATGTTGAGGATTTTGGTGACTGGTTAAGGCAGGTTAGAGGCAGTTGCACATTCGTTATTGAGGAGAAGCGACCTGTTCCCTTAACTCAAGTTATCGCTACCTCATCTGAGTTAATTCCACTCATTTCTATTGAGGATACTACAAAACTAAATTCAAAAGTTTCCAATCTGTATAAGCGAAATTTCACAAAATCACACAGTAAATCAGAGGTCCCAGATAAAAGCCAACTTGTCGATCTTTTAGCGAAATATAAATTATTGCCTTCAATATATTTTATTTTCAGTCGCAAAGGATGTGAACAAGCTGTACAGATATTGCAAAAAGGCAATACAAGATTAACTTCTCCTGAAGAGCGTTCTGAAATTGAGCAATTGATAAGGAATCGTTTCGATGATATTGCCACAACTGATTGGGCCACGCTAAAGATTGATGATTGGATAGATTGTGCCACTCGCGGATTTGGGTCACATCATGCTGGTTTGATTCCGCAGTTGAAAGAAATAACAGAACTACTTTTCCAAAAGGGACTAATGAAAGTCGTTTTTGCAACAGAAACTTTGGCTGTTGGTGTGAATATGCCGGCAAAATCGGTTGTTCTGGAGCGAATGGATAAATGGAATGGGGATAGTCATGAATACTTAACCCCTGCAGAATTCACCCAGCTAACAGGGCGAGCAGGCAGAAGAGGCATTGATACCTCAGGAACAGCAGTAATAGCTTTTCATCCAGATTCAGAGCCAAGATTTTTATTGAATCTTGTTTCATCTAGAACCTTTGAACTCTTATCAACTTTTACACCTCGATACAACATGTTGCTCAATCTATTAGAGCATCGCAATATAACTGCCACAAAAGTTCTACTAAATAAATCATTTGCTCAATTCTCGCAAGAGAAAACTAATTCAAAAATGAAATCAAGAATTGTGGAAGAACGAAAAGCTATAGAGGGTTACACCCAAAAAATAAATTGCGATAAGGGAGATTTTAAGAGTTATTTTGATCAGGTTTTACAAATCACTCGGTTAGAAAGAGATCAAAAATCTTCGAAACGCGATCAATCAAGGCAGGGACGTTACGAACTATCTGAGCTATTGAGCGCGGGCAGTGTGATTCGCGTTAAAACTGCAGGCAAGTTTCAAACAGGCTTAGTGACAAAAATCATCCGGGAAAGAAAAGGTCAAGAATCCTATTGGATAGTGCTGGAAAATGGTGATGGTAAGAAATTTCATCTTAACGAGATTGATCCAATAGCTGGAATAATTTCAGAATTAGTAATTAATCGAACCACAGATTTCTCAAAGCGAGAAGCAAGGAAGCAAATCGCTACAGTGCTTCGTTCATTTGGTTATCAAAAACCAGAGAAATCAAAATCTGAAGCAGAAAGTCGGTTATCGGTGGAAGAGCTCAGATCAAACATAAGAAAGCATCCTTGTCATTCTTGTAAGGACTTATATGAGCATTTACGTTGGGCTGAAAGGAAAGAGAAATTAGTTAGATCTGTGGATGCCCTAGAATTCAATTTCAATAACTCCATGATGACTTTGAGCAACAAATGTGACGAGGTACTGAAATTACTTAAGGAAATCAATTACATCGATATAGGGGAAGACAAAGTAATTCTGAATAGACAAGCCAACATCCTAAGAGAAATACATTCAGACCAAGATTTATTGACGGCAGAAACGATAGTTCATGGTCTGCTAGATAATCTCACTGTAGAAGAAATGCCTTCAGTTCTCAGCAGTTTTATTTATCAACCCAGAAGAGACGAATATGAAATACCAGGTAACTTGAGTCAAAAAGTGCGCGAAAGAGCCAAAGACATCACTATTCTGGCTAATCAATTGATCAATCTTGAAATGAAATATAAATTGGAATATGTACGATTACCTCATTTTGGAGTGGCAGAACAAGTAAGAAAATGGGCTCAAGGTGAAAGTTTGCAAAAAGTACTTAAAAACTCGGATTTAGCACCAGGAGATTTTGTTCGAGTCGCTAAACAGGTAACTGATCTGCTTAGACAAATTGCGAAACTAAAAATTGATCCGATCTCACAAATTGCCCGAGAATCGGTTCATAGAATCAATAGGGGAGTGGTCGCTTATGAACCAACAGTCTTCGAAGATCAAGAAAGTGTTTTAGATAATTCATAAAAAGTGTCAATTTGGTTACCAATTTTGATGTTCTCATATTTAGCTCGGATATCTTTTATCGCCATGGGTTGGAAGCGACCTGGTTTATTCAAATTTAAATCTGTTTTCAATTTAACAACATTTTTCGCTTTTGTAATGTAATCAATTGAGTCAAGAATGGAATTCCTAATCTTCTCTGACATAAAAGAATTCTTGTTATTTGATTCCTGAATGATATTCTCCAGTGAATGTAAGGACTGGATAAGTTTGGCGGATGTTTTTTCACCGATTCCTTTAACTCCAGGTAAACCATCTGATGCATCTCCTCGCAAAACAGAGAAATCTATATATTGTTGCGAATCGACACCATATTTATCCTTTACGTTTTGCTCGTTAAAAAGAAGACCACCCTCTTTGCCGAGCATGTGCACAGATATTCCACGATTATCATTTATTAATTGTAAGAGATCTCGATCTCCAGTAATTACTACAACGCTTTCATAACTGAAACTGATGGTAGCTAATACATCATCAGCTTCAGCTTTCTCAATTCCAATAACATTCATACCCATATCTGCTAATATTTCTGGTAAAAGATTCAGTTGAAAATCAAGATCGTCAGGCACAATCTCTTTAGTTTCATCCTCAACCCGATGAGCTTTGTATTCTGGCAACAAATCAACACGCCATTGTGGTCTCCAATCCTCATCAGTTGCGTGGATTATGTTTTTAGGTTCATACATCTTGATAAATCTATTCAAAGCGTCAAGATAACCTTTTATTGCATTCACGGGTTTGCCATCAGTACTTTTAATCGAGTCAGGTAAACCGAAGTATGAACGATAAGCCAAAGATGATAAATCAACGGCTAATGTGTTGAATTTATGTGACACTGCGTCATCACCGTTTCTTATTTGAGCACCAATATGGGTCTAGCACTTGAAATGCGTCCCCATTTGAACCAATCTACAGCAACAAGTGTCCTCAGGAATATGTTCGCATATAGAATTATGTTGATGAATAAGATGCAAATGCAAACCAAGATTTTACTCTGTGCTTTCCCTGGTCTCTGGGTTGCTAGAAGTTATGCACCCACAAACGTTTGGTTTCTCGTACCGATTGCAATTGCTATTTGGTGGGCTGCAGTTCACAAGCGAGGATTGTTTGATTATATGCTTTTCGCATTTTTCTATTCATTTGTTTTTTGGTTGATCCATTTATATTGGTTAGAAATAG
>JAEMSA010000003.1:0-25395 GCA_016463095.1 Candidatus Nanopelagicales bacterium | reverse complement strand
GCATTTTTCTATTCATTTGTTTTTTGGTTGATCCATTTATATTGGTTAGAAATAGTTGGAGTAGATGCATTTATTGGTCTAGCAATAATTATGTCACTGATTTATATGTTGTGTGGATTTTTAATGTTTCTTGTTAAAGATTTACCACTTCCATATGTTTGGTATGCACTAATATTTATTTCCCTTGAAACAGCCACTGATTACTTACCATTCGGAGGATTTCCGTGGGGCAAGATTGCATATGTTTCTGCTGATGCTCCCTGGGCTAATTTGTTTCCTATCGGATCAGCTCCTTTAGTAAGTGCAGCAATCCTGACCATTTCCATATTGTTGATAAAGGTTTATGAATTTTCTATCAAGAAATCTTTTTCTCCAGCAGTTTTGATTTTAATTGTGATATTAGCTTTCAATATATCCATTAATCAAGTTTATAGTTTCTCCGAATTGTCAAAAGGCAAAATTGACTTGGCAATCATTCAGGGGAGTACCCCCAGATCAGGTCTATTATTCAATGAACAAAAAATGGAAGTTTTGAATTATCACGTGGCTGAAACTAATCGTTTGTTTGCAAGAAATAACAAAAATATTGATCTAATATTATGGCCTGAGAACTCCATAGATGTTGATCCTTTTAAGAATGACGTAGCACTGAAAAGCATAAAATCTGTTTTGAATTCTCACGGAAAGCCACTTCTAAGTGGCGCTGTCTTGCAAGGGAAGAAGGGATTGTCTAACACAGTTTTGCTTTGGAATCCAGATTCACAAACGGTTCAAGACTCGTATGTTAAGTCTAAATTGGTGCCTTTTGGTGAATATTTACCTTATCGAGAAGTATTAACAAAATATATTAAAAGATTTGAACTAATTCCGCAAGACTTCATTCCTGGGGGAGAGGCAAATAATATAGCAATAGGTAAAGCGAAAATCAGTCCAATAGTTTGTTATGAAATTGCTTGGAATAATTCTTTGTTTGATCAAATAGAACAAGGTGGACAACTTATCTCTGTTCACACAAATAATGCAACATATGTTTTCTCACATCAACTTGATCAACAATTTATGATTACTCGAATCAGAGCTATGGAAACAGCACGGGAAGTAGTGGTCACCTCAACAACAGGAATATCTGCTCATATTGATAATCGTGGAAAAGTTTTGTGGCAATCAAAAATATTTGCACCGGATTCAAAAGTGGTGAGCGCATCACTTTATAATGAAATCACACCTGCTGTCAGGTATCGAAACGAAATATCATTAATTGGTCTGTGGGGATGGTTATTACCAATGGTGTTCTTAGTTATTCGATATTTTTATAGGAAAAAATGAAAATAAGAGTACTAGTGCCCACTTATCAGGAATTACACACATTGCCATCTATTGTGCACAGAATATTTGAAAGTAATCCAGCAGTTGATGTATTAGTTATTGATGACAATAGTCCAGATGGCACCGGAAAATTAGCGGATCAACTAAAAGTTAAATACCCTAGACTGGAAGTTTTGCATCGAGATAAGAAAAATGGTTTAGGCGCTGCCTATATTGACGGTTTCAAATTATCAATTGAAGATTACGACGTTTTGGTAGAGATGGATGCTGATGGTTCCCATGATCCCCAAGATTTGGTAACAATTTTGCAAGAAATTGGTTCATTTGATTGTGTGTTGGGCTCTCGGTGGGTTCCGGGTGGAAAAGTAGTTAATTGGCCCAAAAGTAGACAAATACTTTCACGCGGTGGAAATAGTTATGCCAGGTTGATGTTAGGAATTTCTATTGGTGATGCAACTGGTGGCTTCAGAGCTTATAAGACTGACGCTTTAAAACAAATATCCTTAACAACAATTAACAGTCAAGGTTACTGTTTTCAAGTTGATATGGTTCGAAAATTTTTTGATCAAGGATTAAAGATGAAAGAAGTACCAATAACTTTCACTGAAAGAACTATTGGGACCTCCAAGATGAGTAAAAGAATAGTTATCGAGGCCTGTGTGAAGATTGGTTTGTGGGGGTTTGCACGGCTTTTCAAGCACTAACCAAGAACAGATATATGTCCGATAAGATATGTTATGTAAACTAGAATAGTTTAGAACTTCTTGAGTTAAGAGTTAGCCAATTCCCGTGGTGAAGGACAAGAACAAATAAGATTCCTATCTCCATAAGCACCATCAATTCTGTTTACTGGTGGCCAAAATTTGTTATTACGAAGCCCTGCGACGGGAAATACAGCTTTTTCTCGTGAATAAATATGATTCCACTCCCCAACAATATCTTCGGCTGTATGAGGTGAGTTACGCAAAGCTGAATCTTCTAATGCAATAACTCCTGATTCAATTTCACTTATTTCAGTTCTTATTTGAATCATTGCAGTTATAAATCGATCCATTTCGAATAAATCTTCACTTTCGGTGGGTTCAATCATTAATGTTCCCGCTACCGGAAAAGACATTGTCGGTGCATGTAAGCCGTAATCCATAAGTCTTTTGGCAATGTCATCAACGGTTATTCCAGTTGTTTTAGTTATCTCTCTAATATCCAAGATGCATTCATGAGCAATAGTGCCGTTGATTCCTGTGTACAAAATTGGATAATGTTTATTTAATTTTTTAGCAATATAGTTTGCAGACAAAATTGCAGTGGCAGTTGCATCAAATAAACCTTGTGCACCCATCATCTTTATATACATCCAAGAGATTGGTAAAATTCCTGCACTGCCATAAGGGGCTCCACTAACTGGTCCCACTAGCTGATCTGCTGGTCCGGCTTCACTGTTTAAAGGATGTGATGGTAAAAACTTTGCTAAATGGGATTTGACTGCTACTGGTCCTACTCCAGGTCCTCCTCCACCATGAGGAATACAAAATGTTTTATGCAAATTTAAGTGTGATACATCGGCACCAAATTTTCCTGGTTTAGCAACAGCTACTAAAGCATTAAGATTTGCACCATCTATGTAAACCTGTCCCCCAGCCTCATGAATCAATTCACAAAGTTTAGATATTTGTTCTTCAAAAACTCCGTGAGTGGAAGGATAAGTAACCATTACAGCGGCTAAATTATTCTTATTATTATCAATTTTATTTTGTAAATCAATTAGATCCACATCACCACTTTCGGTACATTCCACAACTTCTACCTGCATTCCAGCCATAACAGCACTCGCAGCGTTAGTGCCATGGGCACTTGATGGGATTAAACAAACATTTCGGTGATGTTCTCCACGTTCAATGTGATATTGCCTAATAGCTAATAAGCCTGCAAATTCGCCTTGAGAACCTGCGTTTGGTTGCAAACTAATGGCGTCATATCCAGTGATTTCACATAACCATTCCTGCAGTTGGTTAATAATTTGTTTCCATCCCTGTGATTGAGAAACTGGTGCAAAAGGATGAATGTTGGCTAAATTGGACCATGTCACTGGTTCCATTTCTGATGCTGAGTTTAATTTCATTGTGCAAGAACCTAAAGGAATCATTGATCGATCTAGGGCCACATCTTTATCACTTAGGGAACGAAGCCTTCTGAGCATTGCTGTTTCATTATGGTATTTATTGAAATGAATATGCGTTAAGAAATTGGTTTTTCGAGTTGAAATTGCTACATGTTCATTTTGATATTTTATGACATCAACATTAAGCGATTTAGCAATCAAATTCATAATGTCATCATTAGTAGTTTCGTCCACTGCAATTGCGACTTGAGTTTCGTTAATCTTACGAATATTGATACCATTTTGCAGGAAATTATTTACCAAGACATTTGCATCTTTCGCTATGAAAGAAACCGTGTCAAAGAAATCATCATTTACAGACTTAAAACCAGCCTTTTCAGCCATTTTAGCTACCGATAATGCTTGATTGTGAATTCTTATCGCCATTGCTTTTAATCGAATAGGACCATGATACGCAGCGTAAGAAGAAGCAATAACTGCTAACAAAACTTGGGCAGTGCAAATGTTACTGGTAGCTTTACCGCGACGTATATGTTGTTCCCTAGTTTGTAAAGCCAACCGATAAGCAGCTCTTCCTGTTGTGTCAACACTTACACCGACAAGACGTCCAGGTAATGATCTAGATAATTCTTCTGTTACTGAAATAAACCCAGCATGAGGTCCACCAAAACCTAAGGGAACACCAAATCTTTGGGCGCTGCCAATAGCAATATCAACACCAAAAGATCCAGGTTCACTGATTAAAGTTAACGCCAATAAATCAGTTGCGGTAATCACAATTAAGCCAGCTGCTTTTGCTTTAGCAACAAAGGATTTCAAATCACGAATCTTGCCGGTACTTGAAGGGTAAGAGATTAGAACGCCAAACGCACTCTCATCAACATTATGGTTATCAATGTCTATTAATTGGATTTGAATATCGACAGGTATTGCACGTGTCTGCAAAACGGCAATTGTTTGTGGATGAGTATCTTTATCAACTAAAAATATATTTGATTCATTTTTTGATGCTCTTTGTGCCATTCTCATTGCTTCTGCTGCGGCAGTTGGTTCATCGAGCAAAGACGCATTTGAGACAGGTAAACCTGTTAAGTCTTGTACCATTGTTTGGAAAAGTAGCAGTGCTTCTAATCGACCTTGGGCTATTTCTGCTTGATAAGGAGTGTAGGCGGTGTACCAAGATGGATTCTCTAAAATGTTTCTTCTAATAACTGCTGGTGTTAAACAATTTGAATATCCAAGTCCAATAAGACTGGTGTTAACAATATTTTGATCTGCTAACTCTTTTAATTCTTTTTGGGCAGCATCTTCTGTCAGTGCTGCAGGAAGATTTAGTTTGTCACGAAAATGTATTGATCCAGGTATTGTCTTTACTAGAAGTTCATCTAATGACTTGAATCCTGTTTCTTTCAACATGACTTGAATTGCCTCAGGAGTGGGCCCAATGTGGCGATCTTGAAATATCGCTTCTCTGTTAACCATTAAATTCAAAGCCACCTTGAGATATTATTAGAAAGAGTTACTTTCTTAACATAATCTTACTTAGCTTCCAACGTTACGCAATTGCGTTTCGAGCAGCCCTTCTAGAGGCTAAATCATCGATAACTCTGTCAGTCATCACAATGTTTCCTTCAGGTGTTTCAGCTGGGAATTCGGCCAAACTTCCTTCAACTTCACGCCAAACGCTACCTACTGCAATACCGAAAACACCTTGTCCCCCACGAACCAAATCTATGACTTCATCATCACTGGTGCATTCATAAACTGAGGCCCCATCGCTGATTAACGTTAGGTTCGCAAAATCGTTGGTACCACGATTTCTGAGTAATTCAACAGCTGTTCTAATGTTTTGTAGAGATACTCCAGTGTCAAGCAGCCTTTTAATAACTTTCAAAACCAAAACATCAGTGAAAGAATAAAGTCTTTGTGTGCCAGAACCTTGAGCTGGTCTAACAGTTGGCTCAATTAGTCCGGTGCGAGCCCAATAATCAAGTTGGCGATAACTGATGCCAGCAGCTGAACATGCCACTGCTCCTCTATAGCCGACACCTTCGGGAAGTCTGTTGAGTTCTTTTGGTTCAAAAAGTGATTCTTGGTGACCTATGGAGTTGAGCATGGGAGGATCACCAATCATTGTGGGGTTGTGATCTAAGAGTAAACCAAAGGTGCAGAGTTTGAGCCATATTCTGATATAACACGCCGTAACTCTCAACTAGAGATTGACATTTAAGGTTACTCATAAATTGAAATCTTCGGGCTTCACCTGATCTAAGAACTCGCGGAACTTATCTAGTTGGTCTTCTTCCTCAACAGGAATATCAATTCCAGCAGCAGCTAAGACATCTTCAGCCACGAAAATTGATGCCTCATTACGCAATGCCAAAGCGATCGCATCGGAAGGTCGAGAAGACAAAACTTGCCCTCCCCCAAATTCGATCTCGGCGAAAAATACTCCATCAGTTAATGAGGTGATGCGTACTTCCACAAGTTTGACTTGCAAGGTGATTAAAACGTCGGTGAATAAATCATGAGTCAATGGTCTCGGCGGTTTAATCCCTTGCTGCGCAAATGCAATAGCGGTAGCTTCAACAGCGCCCACCCAAATGGGTAAATATCTATCCCCTTCTTCGTCTTGCAACAAAATTATGGGTTGATTAGTGGGCATTTCTACTCGCACGCCAACCACATTTACTTTCACAAATTCGGTTTTAGGATCACTCACAATATCTCCTCATCTAAAGTGGCAGAAACCAATATTTGATGCAACTGATTCGTTAAATTTGAAATCTCTCTCATCATTTCTCCAGCCTGTTCTCCAGCATCAGGACGTTTGGACCTTGACATAGGTGAAACAACCTGTTTGATCAATGAGGATTCACGATCACTTCCTGATTTTAAAACTTTTAGATGCCTGGGATGTAACCCAAAACCAGATAAGGCAGCAATCACACGGGCTGTGCGTAAAGCATTTTCATCATAATGGCGTTTGTCAGCTAGTACTTTGATTAAGCCATAATCTTCAGATTCAGATAAATCTTGTTCAGAGATTGAGGTATTGCTAATCAGCTCATCTCGAGTGACTCGGATATGTGATTTCTTCAACCCAATTTGGTTCAAATCCACCAACGATGTGGGAACTTTAGGTTTTTCTACATGATCTATTTCGGGTTTAAGTCCACGATCGATTGCTTCGATGTGTTCTTTTATTATTTTCAGGGGCAAATAGTGATCTCTTTGCATCCTTAGAATGTAGCGAAGCTTGTCAACCTCTTTGGTGGAGAATTTTCTATAACCACTTTTAGTTCTAGATGGAACCAAAAGTCCGGCAGCCTCAAGAAATCTAATTTTTGATATAGATATGTCCTCGAATTCAGCACGAACTTGATTGAGAACCTCACCGATTGTAAATAAATCGGAGTGCCTTGAAACAATTGACATTTATATTTTCTGTTCTGGTAACAAGAAAGTGAAGCGATATTTTCCGATCTGAATATCGTCACCAGCAGATAATTTCGAATCTTCGATTCTAATAAAATTGACGTATACGCCATTCAAACTACCTGCGTCTTTTATAACCCACGATGACGAATCTTTGGTGATCACCGCATGTTTTCTAGAAACTGTGAAATCATCCAAAACTATATTTGCATTATCTGCTCTACCCAGACTTATATGACTTCCCGATAAAATAAATCTTTGGTTTTTCTGTGGGCCACTTCGAACTATAAGTGCAGCGTTTCCTTTTTCTAAACCTTCAAGATGACCATCTTCAATGGCAGGAAGTGGACTGGTGTCAGATGAGACAACTGGAATTGCACCAGTATTTTCCATGTTCATTTTTGTTGTCCTCCACTGCTAACCCTAAGTCAATACATCGCAAGGGTCAACCTGAGGTCGAGGTTTTATGTTAGTTTGCTTGAGTGATTTTTGTGTAACCGTCAGCATCCAACAGAGCTGAAAGTTCAGATTCATTAACTCCTGATAACTTAACCATCCAACCTGAACCGTATGGATCTGAATTAAGAATTTCTGGTTTGGTCGCTAGCGTCTCATTAATTTCTTTGACAACTCCTGTAACAGGAGAATAGATATCGCTTACTGATTTGGTTGATTCTACTTCCCCGCATGTTTGACCAGCGTTGAGTTTGTCGCCCACTTTAGGCAAATTCGTAAAAACTACATCACCCAATGCAGATTGAGCAAAATCGGTGATTCCAAAGGTCACACCACCATCGGTTTCGATCTTCACCCATTCGTGCTCTTTAGTGTATTTAAGGTTGGAAGGCGTGTTCACAGTATTTTCCTTTTCTATGTTTAATCAACAGGTACAGCATATTGCAAAGTAGTCAAAGGGACACTTGAATCAATATCCAATGCTGCCAGTTCATTAATAATTACAGTCCCACCAGAAGTGGTTACGATTTCTGCCATTCCCCCCGGAATCTTTAAAGCTGTGGCAAGTGTTTCTGGATCTCCTAACACAGAAATTTTATATGGACTTCTCACCTTGGATAGGTTAATACTGATCCCTTCAGTGGTATCAGTGAAAAATGTACTGTTGATAATTCTGATGCCGTTAATTTCAATTGCAACTGCTCCGGCGTCTCTCAACTCTTGTACGGTGTCAAGAATTGTAAATGAGTTAACGGAGTAAAGATCACCTGTGAGTAAAACTTGAATACCACGACCCGAAACCGGTGCGGTACCAGAAAGTAATATCAACTGATCAATTCTGTCTTGCGCAGCCTTTCGAGCCGCATCACTAGAACCATTTTTCAAAGATTCTAAGATTTGGTTTTGTTTAATTAGTTCCACTTCTAAATCATCTTTTTGATTCGTCAAATCGTCAAGAATTAATACCAATTCGTCTTCTCTCACTGAGGTAAGTAATTCTGGTTTACTATTCTGCTTAACCGCAATTGTGATAAAAATACCCAGTAACACGGTTAAAATAATTACTACATATTTGCGACTTTGAGGAGTTTTTAGTGCCAGTTTAGACGAAACTTTAGCTTTCTTTTTCATTTACGATCGAACAGGTTACGTCTAATTGCTGCTGAGTTAGCAAATATTCTCATTGCCAAAACAACGACAACTCCAGTGGAAAGCTGAGAACCAACACCCAATTGGTCGCCCAGGAAAACAATTAAAGCGGCTATTAGAACATTGCTAGCAAATGATGAAATAAAAATTTTGTCGTCAAAAGTGTCTTCTAGATTGGCACGTATTGCTCCGAAGACTGCATCGAGAGCCGCAATTACAGCTATTGGTAAGTATGGTTGCATCCAAAGTGGCACAGTTGGATCAATAACGATTCCTACTAGGACACCGATTAACAAGCCAATTACGGGAATCATGATCTATCCCCCACTGTAATACCTTGCAAGTCTGGCAAAGCTACACCGGTTGCAGGCAAAATTAGTTTCTTGAAATCGGATATTTCGAAACCCAAACCGTAAGTTTTAACCACAAACGCTAAATCTAGATAGTCCGGATGTGTAACAAATTTATCTTTCATTTTGCTATCCCCAATAACAGCGATTTTGTACGGAGGTAGCAATGGTCGGTAGTTAACTAGGATGGCATCTCCAGCTGATCTGATTGCACTGGTAGTGGTTAGTCGGCTTTCATTTATTGTTATTGCTTCAGCGCCACTAGCCCATAAGGCATTAACTAACAATTGAATATCTGTATCAAATACTTTCGCTAAACCGATGTCTTTTACTTCTAACGAATCTGTTTTCTGAGCATCATTGATTTCTATTTCGAAACCTTGCCCAGTTACATCACTTAGTCCAGCACCGATTTGCAGTGTGGTGGTATTTTCTGCACTTACTCCATGGAAATTCAAATCTGATATATCGGATTGAATTTGCGCTAATTCGTTGTTCACCAAACTTAGGTCTTCTGATACCAAGTTTAAGCTTTCTATATTCTTAGTTATCGTATTTCTTAGATCCTGTCTGTTTTTTTCAAATATTGGTTCTTGCCTCTGAGTATTAGCTATCGCGATTCCAAAAAAAAGTCCAGAAAATGATAAAACCACTGCAATCCACCACTTTGGATCTCTTTTTCCAACAAATGGTCTACTAGGATTTTTGTATTCGTTTGTTTCAATCTCATAGTTCAACAACGCAAGTAAACCCATTGAGGAGGAATTATCGCTCCTAAAAAATGAATCCTTAGACATTATTAGACATTAACTGTTTTGCATGCTCAAAGTACTTAAGTGCTGAGAAAGTGTACAAAAACACTCCCCAAATGGTAAACGACCATCCAATGGTAAGCCAAATAAAATCCTGCGACGGAAAAGCTTCAGCAAAAATCAAACCAGGTAATCCTATTTGTAAACAAAACGCACCCATTTTACCTAAGTAATGAACGGGTAAACCAGTAATTCCTCTTGTTTTCAAATAGAACAATAGACTAGAAAGAATAAATTCCCTGAATATAATAACTAGCAAGATTATTGTTGGCGCAAGATCAAAATAGAAAATCACGAAAATTAATGAAATTATATACAAACGATCTGAAATGGGATCCAATAATTGTCCCAATCGGGTAAATTGGTTCAATTTTCTTGCTGCATAACCATCTAACCAGTCGGTGAAAGAAGCAACAAAAATGATTAGACAACTCAATCCTAATTGATTATTGAGGGCAGTCCAGAGAAAAATTGGTATTAAAAATAGACGAATAAAACTAATGGTATTTGGAACATTTAACATTTATCTTTTTCTTCGCTCTCTAATTTTTACTTTGATATGGATGGGTGATCCTAGGAAACCATATTCTTCTCGCAAGCGACGTTCGATAAATCTGGTGTAGCTTTCATCAATCATGCCGGTTGTAAATAAGGCAAACGCAGGGGGTTTTTGACCAATTTGAGTTGCAAAAAGTATTTTTGATTGCTTTCCTCCCCTGACTGGATGAGGATTTGCTGCAATGAACTCTTTAATAAATTGATTTAATTTGGATGTAGCAATTCTGGTAGACCAGCCTGCGTATGCGGTGTGTAACGCGGTGGAGATTCTATCAACATGCCATCCAGTTAATGCAGATAAATTAACTCGAGGTGCCCATCTAACATTGTGCAAATCTAAATCTATTTCTTTTTCCAGCATTTCTCTGCGATCTTCGTCTAATAAATCCCATTTATTGAAAACTAGAACTAAGGCTCTTCCGGCTTCGGTTACTAAGTTGATTAACTTACGATCTTGGTCTGTGATGTTCTCACTAGATTCCAATATTAAAAGAGCGATTTCTGCTCTCTCCAGTGCTGCTTGAGTTCTCAAACTGGCGTAGTACTCATATCCAGAAGACTCTCTTACTCTTCTTCTAATGCCTGCTGTGTCAATGAAATTCCAGGCCTCATCATTTATCATCACAATTTCATCTACTGGGTCAACAGTTGTGCCAGCAATTTCTGAAACAACTGAACGATTTGATTTAGTTAATTTATTGAGCAAACTACTTTTACCAACATTTGGTCTTCCTATCAGCGCTACTTTTGTTGGACCTTTGAGTTGATCTTGAATTCGAGACTCATCTGGCATTCGACTGACTACTAATTCAAGTAAATCTCCAGAGCCTCTTCCGTGCAATGCGCTAACTGGAAATGGTTCGCCTAAACCTAGGGACCACAAATTTCCAATTTGAGCTTCAGCTTCTATACCGTCTACTTTGTTGGCCACTAAAATAACTGGAACTGAGTTTCTTCTTATCAATTTAACTACCGCTTCATCATCTTCTGTTAACCCAACTTGTGCATCAACGATGAACAAAATCAAATCTGCTTGATCTATAGCAATCTGTACTTGCTCACTTATTTTGGGTAATAAACCTGTTTTTTCACTGGACCAACCACCCGTGTCAATAAGAATGAAATGTTTTCCGCTCCACTCTGCGTCATATTGGATACGGTCCCTAGTAACTCCTGGCGTATCTTGGACAACTGCTTCTCTACGACCGATAAGTCTATTAACTAATGTTGACTTTCCTACGTTGGGACGACCAATTACTACAACACGAGGACGATTCTTGTGCGGTAAAACTTCTTCTTCATCAATAAAATCTTCATCGAAGGAGTATTCCTTTTCTAGTTCTTCAACAACTTGGTCATCGTTTATATCTTCAGTTATCCAAATCTGGCTTTCAATCAATAACGACTTTGTTATGTCTTCTTCTGTGGCCATATCTATGCTCCGCGGACAATCTGGATAAAGGCGGCAACGGATTCTTCAAAATTCAGAGTCGAATTATCTAGAATTATTGCGCCTTCTGGAACAATTAATGGCGAAACCTTACGATTAGAATCCAAGTTATCTCTTATTTTTTGCGCTTCAAGTACTTTATTTTCATCAGCATTTGCTTGGAGGGCTCTTCTTTTAGCTCTAATTTCGTCATTGGCAGTTATATAAATTTTTGAATCCGCATGAGGAAGTACCACACTTCCTATATCTCTTCCTTCGACAACAATGCCTTGGTCTGAATTTTCCACTAAATCTTGCTGTCTTTGAACCAAATAACTTCTAAGTTTTGGCATAGCTGCATAAAACGAAACTTTGGTAGTCACTTCATCAAGCCTAATCACGGCAGTTATATCTGATTCATTGACTAATACTTGATCTATCCGAGGATCAACTGAAATATTCAAAACAAAATTATGATTTATAAGGTTTTCAAAAATTTCGTCCTCATCGGAAAGCTTCTCTTGTAAACAAAACCAAGTCAATGCTCTATACATAGCACCAGTGTCAAGAAATTTATAATTGAGCTGTTCTGCCGCTGCTTTACTAATACTTGATTTACCAGACCCACTAGGACCATCAACTGCAATAACCACGTGTGGGCGAGTTGAGTTACTCGCAGACATTATTGAGCCAAATCTTGTCTTAAAACTTCTGCCCCACGAAGATAAACATGATTGATAGCTTTTCTGTCCAAAACAGAGTAACTATGCATTAAAATGCGTACCACTAATTTCGGTGCATTAGGTACATCAATTTCTTTTGAGCATAAAAGGGGCACATCACCTAGCCCGATTTCTCGTGCTGCGGCCGCCGGGAAAGCACAATTTAGATCTTCTGTAGTGGTAAAAATGATACTTACTAAATCCTCGTTCTTAATATTATTTTTTGCAATCATCTCGCTTAACAATTCGATAACAGCGGATTGCATCTCTGTGGCATCATTTTTCTGCAACATAGTTGCACCTCGTAGTCCAACTAGTTTCATAATGTTGCCTCATCAGTAACTAGTTGTGCGGCACGATAAAGACTGCCCACTTCGGTGTGATTGAGCACGCGTGTTTTACCTAATTTCATATCCCCTAATTTTATGGGACCAAATTGAACTCTTACTAGTTGGATTACTTCGTGACCAATGTGCTCACACATTCTTCGAATAATTCTATTTCTACCTTCATGAAGAGAAATTTCAATTGCTGTTTCCCCCGGGGTGGCACCAACGATGGAAACAGTGTCTGCTTTGGCAAATCCATCACTTAGTTCGATCCCTGTTGTTAATGCTGAAATTTCAGTTATATTAACTGTGCCTTTTATTCTTGCTAAATAAATTTTATTTACTTCTGAGGAGGGATGTGTTAAACCATGGGCTAAATTTCCGTCATTAGTTAACAAAATCAGGCCTTCGGTATCCGCATCTAATCGTCCAACGTGAAACAAGCGGTCACTGCGGTTTGCCACATAATCGGCAACAGTTGCCCGATCATCTTCGCGTTTCATTGTGGTCACAACACCACTTGGCTTATTCAAAGCTATAACGATGAAACCAGCCGCCGCTGCAATTGGATCTCCATCAACAGTGATGAGGTCAACTGCTGGGTTGACGCGTCTGCCTTGTTCATTAACTTTAATTCCATTAACAGCTACACGACCTTGTTCAATCAACTCTTCACAAGATCTTCTACTGCCCACACCAGCAGCAGCTAGTACTTTTTGTAATCGGATTCCTTCTTGATTTTGCATAATTACATAATCGATTCGTCGATAATAGAGTCAAGTGCGGCCATATTTGGCAAATAATCTGCTACTGGTGGTAATTCTTCCAAGTTAGCTACTCCCACGCGTTCTAAGAAATATTGAGTGGTTCGATAAAGCACGGCTTGCGATTCGTTATCAGAACCTGCCTCTTCAATTAGGCCACGATTAAGTAGCGTGCGAACAACGCCATCAACATTTACTCCGCGTATTGCGGCAATTCGTCCGCGTGATACTGGTTGTTTATATGCAATAACTGCAAGTGTTTCAAGTGACGCTTGAGTAAGTCGAGCAGTTTGACCGTCTTTTAAGAATCGTTCTACAACTTCCCCGCTGTGTTCATTGGTATAAAAGCGCCAACCTCCGGCAATTTCTCTCAAAGTAATTCCACCTTCACGATTATCAAATTCCTTTTGAATCATTTTTAATGTCTTATTAACTTGAATCTCTGGAGAGTTAGTGATTTGGGCAAGAGTTATTGCTGAAACAGGTTCATCAACGACAAGCAGTATTGCTTCGATACCAGCTTTTAGCGAAGGTGCACCAATAGAAGGAACTTCTTCTACAATGTTCTCGTTATCAGTCATCGGATTATTCGGTCTCATTAATATCAGAATTGGATTTTGCGTTATTGATTAAATCAAATTCGTTGGTGACGGTAACTTCACCGTACTCAGCACCGATCCATCGAATATATAAATCTGCTCTAGGATTTTCTTGTTCAAGATTTATTTGCGATTCACGAAATAGTTCAAGTATTGCTAAAAATCTTGCAACGATAACAGCTACTCCCACACCGGTTATAAGAGATCTAAAAGTAGCAAGACCAGTTGTTCTTAGTCGTTCCACAATAATTAATGCTTGCTCTTGCACGCTAACTGTTGGAGCATGCAAATGAGAAAGTGAAATCGAGGGAACAACTTTAACTTCTAAAGCTCTTGCTGCCAATCGAGCTAATTCGTTTGGGCCTAATCCCAATAAAACTTCCGGCAATAGATTTGCAAATTGTGGTTCCAAAGAAACAGATCTAGCAAATCTCTTTGACTCAACTAGAAGTTGGTCGTTTAACCAAATTGATACATCTTTGAAAGCCTTGTATTGCATTAAGCGGGCAAATAGTAGATCGCGGGCTTCTAAACGAGCAATGTCTTCTTCGTCTTCAACTTCACCTGAAGGCAATAATCTTGCTGTTTTTAAATCTAAGAGAGTTGCAGCGATGACCAAAAATTC
The DNA here is from genome assembly GCA_016463095.1 of Candidatus Nanopelagicales bacterium. GTDB lineage: Bacteria > Actinomycetota > Actinomycetes > S36-B12 > UBA5976 > ATZT02. The sequence goes on along the minus strand of JAEMSA010000003.1, from coordinate 10,719 downwards.
TGTAGCTTCATCTAAATCCCAATCATTTCCTTGATTTTTGATATATTGCAAAAAGTCATCTGTAACAATATGTAAAGCTAATGCAGTTACTTCTAGTTCATGTTTAGCGATTAAGGATAATAGTAAATCGAATGGTCCTTCAAACTGATTTAGTTTGACATTAAACTTATCGGCCGAATTCTCTCTTACAATTGGCGCTGTTGAGGTAATAGTCATCAGATCTTAGCTATGACTTCTCTGGCTAATCTTTTATATGCTTTAGATCCAGTTGAGCTTGGTGCGTACTCTGTAATTGGAGCACCAGCTGCCGTAGTTTCAGGAAACTTAACAGTTCTAGCAATAACAGTTTCAAATACTTTGTCACCGAAAGCTTCTTCTACCCGCTCTAAAACTTCTCTACCATGAACTGTTCTTGGATCGTACATAGTTGGCAATATTCCTATGATCCTTAAATTCGGATTGATTCGACCTTTAATTTTTTCAACAGTTTGAGTTAATAAAGCTAAACCTCGTAATGCGAAGTATTCGGTTTCAAGTGGGACTATGCAACCTTCTGATGCTGCAAGAGCATTTACAGTTAAGAGACCTAAAGATGGTTGGCAGTCAATAATGATGTAGTCATATTCATCAACCAGTGGTCGAAGTGCGCTAGCTAATACTTGTTCTCTGCCCACCTCACTAACTAATTCAAGTTCGGCTGCAGATAATTCAATGTTGGAAGGCAATAAATCAAGATTTACTACCTGGGTTTTCACTAAGACGTCACGAGCAGGAATTTGTTCTCCAACTAATACGTGGCGCAAAGTTTTTTCCAATTGATAAACAGGAATACCTAAACCAACTGATAAAGCACCCTGGGGATCAAAATCAACAAGTAAAACTTTTCTGCCATATCCTGCTAAAGCTGAACCGAGATTAATAGTGCTAGTGGTTTTCCCCACCCCACCTTTTTGATTTACCATAGAGATTATTCGGGCAGGTCCATGAGAATTTAGTGGTTGTGGGACTGGAAATTCGTTGGCGGTTTTTTGCCCTTTAACTATTCGGGAACCATCATCTTTAACCGCAGTGACTGACACTTGAAACCTTACTTTCCGCACAGCCGACCCGGCTGGGCTTATTGGTTAAGCCTATGTGAGAACTCTATTACTAACTCCATGCGCTCCAGTTGATTAATTACGAGCACGCGGATGTGTTTCGGCAAAAACTTCCCTCAATCTTTCAACAGTGATATGGGTGTAAATCTGAGTGGTGTTCACCGAGCTATGACCTAGTAACTCCTGTACCACGCGTACATCTGCGCCGCCTTCTAACAGATGAGTCGCAAAAGCGTGCCTTAGTGAATGAGGTGTCAGATCTTCAAATTTTTGAGCAACGGCATATTTATTGACCACCTCCCAAATACTTTGTCGTGACAATCTGCCACCTTTTGAGTTCAACAGCAAGGCATTAATTGGTTTTTTACTATTGATAAGTGAGTTTCGTTGTCTTGTCAAATAATTGTTTATCGCAACTTTGAGAGATTTACCTAATGGAATAATTCTTTGTTTCGATCCTTTACCAAAACGAATTTTAATCAAGTTGGAATCAATATCAATATCACCCAAATCGGTGTTGACTAACTCAGATATTCGAGACCCTGTGCCATAAAGAAACTCAAAAATAAGTTTGTCTCTTGTTGAATTGAGATCTGGGCTATCGATTGAATCAATAAGTTTTATAACTTCTTGGGAAGACAGTGTTTTAGGTAACCTTAGAGATTTAGAACCAACTGTTAGATACTGTGCTGGATTTGCATTTGCTACGTTTTCCAGAACCAGAAATTTATGCAAACCTCTGATTGAGGCAATCATGCGTGACAAACTAGCTTCTGCATGATTTTTTCGGTATGAATTTAAGAAACCTTGAATTAGATCTGTATCAATACTTTCACATGACATATTTCCATTTACATATTGAGCATACGATTTTAAATCACGATCATATGATTCAAGAGAATTCTTGGCTAGATTTCTCTCAGTAGAAAGATGATTAAGATAAACCTCTATCGCCTGGTCTAATCTCATTACACTGAGATTAATTTCTCCGCCGCCGTGTATGAAAGATTGAAAGACTCTGCAACTGCCTGATAAGTAATTTGTCCTTCATGAACATTAAGTCCAAGTTTTAGTGAATTATCTTCTAACATGGCTTTTTTCCAACCTTTGTTAGCGATTGCTTTGGCATAAGGCATTGTCACGTTGGTCAATGCGTAGGTTGAAGTATTGGGTACAGAGCCTGGCATATTTGCTACACAATAAAAAATAGAATTATGAACTTGGTAAGTGGGATTGTCATGTGTGGTGGCTTTTGAATCTTCAAAACAACCACCTTGATCTATAGCAATATCAACTAACACAGAACCAGGTTTCATTCTTTTAACTAAATCATTTGAAACCAATTTTGGAGCCTTTGCTCCAGGTACCAAAACTGCACCAATTACTAGATCTGCTGCTAAAACACTTCTTTCGATTTCATATGCGTTTGATACTAAAGTTTGCACTTTGCCATCAAAGATTAGATCTAATTCTTTGAGACGATCAACATTTAAATCAAGAATTGTGACATTGGCTTCAAAACCTAGTGCGATAGTGGCAGCGTGTTGACCTGAAACTCCCCCACCAATAATTACCACATTTCCTTTTTTAACACCAGGTACACCACCAAGTAATAATCCGCGTCCACCTTGAAATTTGAGTAAAGAATGTGCACCAACTTGTGGTGCTAATCTTCCGGCAACTTCTGACATAGGTGCCAATAAAGGCAGTGATCTATTTTCTAGCTCAACTGTTTCATAAGCAATTGCTGTTATTCCTGATTTAATTAACGCATCAGTGCATTCTTTGGAAGCTGCTAAATGTAAATAAGTAAAAAGGATCTGGCCTTTACGCATTTTGTTGTATTCTGCTGCGATTGGTTCCTTTACTTTTAAAATCAAATCTGCTTTAGCCCAAACATCTACGGGTTTATCAATAATCTTTGCTCCAGCTTTAACAAATTCTTCATCAGAAATTGCTGAACCTATTCCTGCACTTTTTTCTACCATTACTTCATGGCCGTTCTTAATAAGTTCAACAACTCCGGCAGGAGTTATAGCTACCCGATATTCATGGTTTTTGATTTCCTTGGGAACACCTACTAGCAATTAGTTATCTCCTTTTAGCAATCTTTATGTTTAAATCATATTACAAAATTCAGTCTTTCTACTTTCTGAGTTCAAGAAATCGGAATATCAGCGTGAATCAAGCACGGCTTTTATTAATCCTTGGAAAAGTGGGTGAGCTTTGGTGGGGCGGGACTTGAATTCTGGGTGGGCTTGAGTGGCTACGTAGTAGGGATGAACACTTTTCTCCAGTTCAATAAATTCAACAAGATTGCCATCCGGTGAAAGCCCAGAGAAAACTAAACCACTTTCAGATAGTTTGTCTCGATACTCATTGTTGACTTCGTATCTATGTCTATGACGTTCACTAATTATATTTGCACCATAAACTTCTTGCACAATTGTGTTTGGCTTTAGATGAGCAGCAAAACTACCTAAACGCATTGATCCGCCCATATCTTTTTGGCCATTAACAATGTCAACTTGATCCGCCATTGTTGCAATAACTGGATAGGCAGTGTCGGCATCAAATTCCAAAGACGAGGCACCATGCATGCCCACAATTTCTCGGGCGTATTCAATGACCATGCATTGCAAACCTAAACAAATTCCTAAGGTTGGAATCTTATTCTTTCGAGTATGAGTTAGCGCGCCTAGTTTACCTTCGATACCTCTTACCCCAAAACCACCGGGAATTAAAACTGCATCAACATCATTTAACGCTTTTTTTGCACCTTCAGGTGTTTCACAATCATCAGAAGCCACCCATTTGATATTTACTTTGGCATTATTTGCAAAACCACCAGCTCTTAGTGCTTCGGACACAGAAAGATAAGCATCAGGTAAATCAATATATTTTCCAACTAAACCAACTGTTACTTGATGCAACGGCTTATGAACTCTTTCTAGTAACGCATCCCAGCTTTTCCAATTAACATCTCTGAAAGGTAAACCTAATCTTCTGATAACAAATGCATCTAAACCTTCTCGATGTAGTACTCGAGGAATGTCATAAATACTTGGTGCATCAACTGCTGCAACTACTGCTTCTTGATCAACGTCACACATCATAGAAATCTTTTTCTTAATCTGATCTGGCACTAAACGATCTGAACGAAGCACTATGGCATCAGGTTGTAAACCAATACTTCTCATCGAAGCAACACTGTGTTGAGTTGGTTTTGTTTTTTGTTCCCCAGATGGGCCAATGTATGGCAACAAACTTACGTGTAAGAAAAAAGTATTTTCTCTTCCTATTTCATGCCTAATTTGTCTAGCTGCTTCCAGAAATGGTAAAGATTCAATATCACCAACAGTGCCACCAATTTCAGTTATTACAACATCAACATCAGCAGAAGCCATTCCTCTAATTCGGCCTTTTATTTCATTGGTGATATGAGGGATAACCTGAACGGTATCCCCTAAATATTCGCCACGTCGCTCTCTTGCGATAACACTTGAATACACTTGTCCTGTTGTTACGTTAGCTGATTTTGATAACTCGACATCTAAAAATCTTTCATAATGACCAACATCTAAATCTGTTTCACCACCATCTTCGGTGACAAACACTTCCCCGTGTTGGAAAGGATTCATAGTGCCTGGATCAACGTTCAAATAAGGATCCAATTTTTGCATGGTTACTTTTAATCCGCGAGAAACTAACAAATTTCCTAAAGAAGAAGCGGTAAGACCTTTACCTAAAGATGAGGCAACTCCGCCAGTTACAAAAATGTGTTTAACTGTTCCGGCTGACAATTTGGCTCCCGTGGTAACTAGGTGTGTAAGTTGAAAAAACTTAACCCCACGGAATTACATCTTATAACGACTAGGTGTGAGACATCCCCAAGAGTTCGCGTGCGTGTTCCAAAGCCGAGGCCGAATCTTCGATACCGGCCATCATCCGTGCAATTTCGGTAACACGTGCATTTGGATCAAGTTCGGTAACACTGGATGTTGTCACATTTCCAGTGGCTGATTTCTCAACTTTCAAATGTTTATCCGCAAAAGCAGCCACTTGAGGAAGATGTGTCACGACCACAATTTGATGATGTTGCGCTAAAGCTTTTAAGCGTTTTCCAACTTCAATGGCAGCAGCCCCGCCTATGCCTGCGTCAACTTCGTCAAAAATCATTGTTTTAGCTGCCACATTTTGGGAGAAAACTAATTCAACTGCCAACATGATGCGAGACATTTCTCCACCGCTGGCAACCTTTGTGATCGGTCGCAATGGTTGACCTGGGTTGGCGCTGAATTCGAAGGAAATTTGATTAACGCCATGATTATCAAAAAGTAAAAGATGATCTTTGCCGGCAATTGTTATTTTAAGACCCTGCGGATCCTCATTTGTTTCCACACTCACCTGGAACTTAGCGTTAGGAATGGAAAGTGAAGTCAATTCTTTCTCTATTGCCTTCGAGATATTTAGCGCTGATTCAATTCGGGTGTCATGCAATATTTGTGCCTTAATTGATAATTCATTGAGAATAGTCTTTATTTCTTTTTCAACATTTTCAATAGCAGCCGGTAAATCTTCAATATCTAGCAACTGGTTTTGAAATATTTGAATATTTGCTAGAGCATCCTTGGAGGTGGGACCGTATTTGGTGAGCATTTTCTTGATGAGAGCACGTCTTGATTCAAGTTTGTCAATTGTGGCAGGGTCTCTATCTAGGGATGATAAATCGCGATTCACATCACTTGCAACATTAGATATCTCAGCTTCTAAATTAGAAATTTGATCTCTTAAGGATGCAATTCGGTCACTTTTCGCTGCAGCTGCATCAAGTGCTTTTCTAGCAGAATTAATTTGAGAAGAAATAGAACCTGAGGAATCTTCCCCACCGTTTAATAACTTATCGGCCAAGGCCAATGATTCGAAAATGTCTTCACTATTGTTGATCAGGTTGATTCTTTCAGTGATGGTAATTTCTTCGTCAATTTCTAAATTTGCTTCTGTTAATTCTTTTAACGATTCTTGCAATTGGGATATTCTTAAAGCATTTTGTGATCCAGCTTTATTTAGTTCCTCTAGTCGCTTTCTAGTTTCAACGTATTTCGCGTACAACTCTTGATAATTCTGCAGCATTTTTAGATGCTCTTGTCCTGCAAATTGATCTATTAGTTCTCGTTGATAATTAGGTTTATTCAGTAAAACTTGATCGCCTTGGCCATGTATTGTGATTGAACTTTGAGTTATTTCTTCCAAGGTTGCACTGGGAACTGATCTGCCCCCTAAAATTATCTTGCCTCGCCCTTCTCGGGCAATGGTTCTGCTTAATTGTGTTCCACCATCTTCAATGGCTATATCCAATTCCTCTAATCTGGCACGAATATTTTTATCATTAGGAACTTGAATGAATGCTTCTACCACTGCTGTTTTTTCATTAGCGCGTACTAAATTATTATCAACTTTTTCCCCAATTACCATCTGAAAAGCGGTGAGAATCATTGTTTTACCGGCACCTGTTTCACCCGTCAACACGGTGAAACCAGCAGACATTTCTAGAGAGACATCTTCAATGACACCAATATTTTGAATGCGTAGATCATTTATCATTTACGCTTATTAGTTCCTCGCCAGCCCTCAACAGGCAATTGAAATTTCTTAACTAATCTTTCTGAGAATGTCTCATTACCAAGTCTTGCCAAATGCACATAAGTGGAAGATTTTCTAACTTCAATTCTCATTCCAGGTAACAAATCGAAAGATCTTCTGCCATCAGCAGTTAAATGTCCAGGCGTACCATCTTGAGGAACTTCTATTGCAATAACTGAATTAGGGCCAACTACTAATGGTTTGGCAAATAGCGCATGTGCACTAATTGGCACTACGACTAACGCTTCCACACTTGGCCAAATTACGGGACCTCCTGCACTAAACGCATAAGCAGTTGAACCTGTGGGAGTTGCCAAAACTATGCCATCACCCCACAGCCGAGAAACAGGTTCTGCATCAATTTCCAAAATTAGCGCAAACATTTGCCCAGGCTCAGATTTTTCTATGGCAACATCATTTAAGGCAAAGGATTCAAAAACAATTTCATTATCTTTTGTTACTACTACATCTATAGCAAGGCGTTTTTCTTCAATCCAATCATGATTAACAATGGACTTAACAACATCTTCTATGTGGTCTACTTCTGCTTCGGCCAAGAAACCAACATGTCCCAGATTTATTCCCAAGACCGGAATACTATTAGTCCTAGTAAATTCCACAGCACGCAATATTGTTCCGTCACCACCAAACACTAAAGCCAGGTTTGGGTTTTCGTTTTTACCAATTATGAATTCATCTATGACAAATCCTGCACTTTCAATCAATTTCTTGTCACTTAAAGGCGCACAAATTGATACTTGGGCTTGAGCTAATTGTTGGGAAACTTGGGCAGCAACTTTATTTGCAGCTGGTGATTCATTATGCAACAGAATTAAGACAACTGGTTTTTTACTCATGACTGTGGACCCTTAGCAATTGCTGACTCAATATCCGCATCACTAATAGTCGCACCACCTTTCTTCAACCACACAAAGTATTCAACATTGCCCTTAGGACCTGGTAGGGCGGAAGCAACTACCCCATCACAACCCAATCCAAGTTGAGCCCCGGATTCAATAACTTTTCTGATCGCTTCTTTTCGCAAACCAGGGTCACGTACAACTCCCCCTGCTCCTAATGAGTCTTTGCCAACTTCAAATTGTGGCTTAACCATTAGTAGAAAATCAGCTGCTTCTGCTGCATTAGCAATCAATGCAGGCAAAACTTGTGAAAGGGAAATAAAAGATAAATCCGCGACCACAATTGTGGGCACTGGTTGCAATGTTGCCGATGGCATATTTCGAATATTGGTTCGTTCCATAACCACTACTTGAGGATGATTTCTGACTTCCCAAGCGAGTTGTCCATAGCCCACATCTACACAAAAGACTTTGGCAGCTTTTCTTTCTAAAAGAACTTGACTAAAACCACCAGTAGAAGAACCAGCATCTAAACATATTTGATTTTCAACATCAATATTTGACCACTCATCAAGTGCACTTATCAATTTATGGGCGCCACGACTTACGTAATGATCAACCTCTGTTTCAATCACAATCGAAACTTCATTATTTACTCTACGATCAGGTTTCAAAGCTGGCACATGATCAACTAAAACTGAACCTGAATTAATTAACTCAATGGCAATTTCGCGAGATCGGGCTAATCCTCGCCTAACAAGTTCTTGATCGAGTCTGTTTAAAGTCACTCTGAGTTATCTGTTAAGGCATCGTGAAGTCGACGATGCACATCTTCAAAAACTGCAACGTGTTCAATTGCTGGTAAATCTGTCAGCTCAGTTAATCGTTCAGTAGCTGCATCTACTCGAACATCCCCACTGGGAATGATCGGTTTCAGTGCACCCAATAAAAGTTCTGCTTGCTGATTCTGGGTCACATTAGGTTCGGTTGGGTTTTCCATAACTACCAACTTACTAAATAGTTGTTATCCAGGAGTGCGCTTAAGTCTTTTCCGACATAAGTCGGGGTTGTGGATGGTGAAGCATGCTGAATCTGGGTCATATCACTGACTCCGGTCAATACACACAAAGATTTAAAACCTGCATTGTTGGCACCTTGAATGTCAGTATCCAATCGGTCCCCCACCACTATCGGATTCTGGGCGGAAAATAATTGCGCTGCCTGTTTGAACATATGCGGTTGCGGTTTGCCCATCAAAAGTGGTGATTTTCCGGTGATCGAAGTAATCAAAGCATTGAATGCACCGTTTCCTGGTGCTAAACCTTTTTCGGTAGGAAAAGTGTAATCACCATTTGTGGAAACCCAGTCCACCCCTGAAGCAATGGCATAACACATCTCGGCCAAATCTTTTTGAGAAATATTTGCATCAATACCGTTTACTACAACTAATGGTTCTTTATCAGCTTTCAAAACAACTTTGAAACCTGCTTCAGTCACTGACTCTTTCAAGCCTTGACTTCCTACCACTAAAACTTTGCTTCCTTTGGGATATTTTTCTTGCAAATACCAGCACAGCGTTTGTGAACTTGTCACAATGCTAGAAGCTTTGAAATCTAAACCAAAATCTTTCATCCACTTACTTACACTCTTTGCGGTCACAGAACCATTATTAGTAATGATGGCAATATTTACTTTCTTGGCCTGTAATTCTTTGATCGCCTTGACGGCATTATCAATAGGAGTTTTTCCTAAGTAAACAACACCATCTAGATCCAGCAGCACACAATCATAAGCATCAATGAGAGACATTATTGATCCAAGAATTCTTTAGCCCCAGTTAAATCATCAGGGTCTAGTTCAACTGTTTTTTTGAACCACATTTGAGATTCTTCATCTCTGCCTAGCTTTTTTAATGTTTGCGCATAAACAAATCTCAATCTGGCCACTGATGCGGCAGGTTTACCAGTATTAAATTCTGGAATCTTTGCTAAAGCTAAACCGGCATCTTTTTGACCTAAATCTGATCTCGCACCTGCAATAACAAGCATAAGTTCATGATAATCAGCTCGTTGCATTTTTTGTAAATCTTTTTCATTGCCACACTCAACTGACTTCTCAGGTCTGCCTAATGCTCTTTCACAATCTGCAATCAAAGCTAATGAATCAGGTCTGCCACTGATTCGTCTTGCGGTTCTTAGTTCAGATAACGCAAGTTTAAAATCGCCTGCATGGTATGCGGTAACTCCAACTGCTTCACGCACAATTGCTAAACGGGATGCTGCTGCCACATTGGCTGCTTTGGCATGTTTGAGTGCTAATTCAGAATCAGTATCAACAAATTCTCCAGCGGCAACTAAATGCCGGGAAACAAAAAGTGCTAAACCTTCAGGTAAAGTTCTTAACTCTGCTTTTATTTCTGGTGCTAATTCTTTGCCAGTAATTTCATCTGGAACTTTTAATTCATCCATCTGAAATTTGTTTCCTATTCTTTTACTTTGCTTAAGACAATTTAAGCAGGTTTATAAAACAAAATATCCACCTTTTTACAGGTGGATATTTTTATATGTCCGGCAACGTCCTACTCTCCCACTCGGTCTCCCGAGAAGTACCATTGGCGCTGAGAGGCTTAGCTTCCAGGTTCGGAATGGAGCTGGGCGTTTCCCTCTCGCCATGATCACCGTAACTTTATTGAGTTTTGTATCAGGTTTAACCAATACATAACTCGAAAACCGCATAGAGGACGCGAGTACTTCCTTTAAAAGGAAATACATAATTAGAAGTTTGTGAAAACAAGCCCTCGACCTATTAGTACCGGTCAGCTCCACGCATTGCTGCGCTTCCACATCCGGCCTATCAACCCAGTCATCTTCTGGGGGTCTTACCAGGTTAACCCTGTGAGAGTTCTCATCTTGAGGTGAGCTTCCCGCTTAGATGCTTTCAGCGGTTATCTCGTCCGAACGTGGCCAACCAGCCATGCCCTTGGCAGGACAACTGGCACACCAGAGGTTCGTCCATCTCGGTCCTCTCGTACTAGAGACAGGTCCTCTCAAAACTCTTTCGCGCGTGGAGGATAGGGACCGAACTGTCTCACGACGTTCTGAACCCAGCTCGCGTACCGC
>JAEMSA010000034.1 GCA_016463095.1 Candidatus Nanopelagicales bacterium | reverse complement strand
TCCGGCTTATAGGGCGACTCTTTTTTATTCTTGATCTATGAAAATCTAGAGGTAGTTTTATAGGTATTGGCTGTGAGTAATTGTGTACATGCAAGCGGGCCTTTTACTTACCGAGCTTTTAGTGTGACATTTTTTTAAATAATTATATTCTCTTACTTACGATAAATAAAAACACATATGCGATTTCTTAAAGCAGATCAGAGATGCGAGCTATTCGTGAAAGCCCCTGACATGAGGCTCGAAGGATGGGTAGGGCAAGTAGTGCTCCGGTACCTTCACCCAGTCTTAGTTCCAAATCAAGAATTGGGTCTAAACCTAGATAAGCAATTGCGATCCGTGATCCTGGTTCTGATGAAGAGTGTCCTGCAATTAAAAACTGTGCTATTTCTGGGTTTATTGCCTTTGCAACTGTTGCAGCAGCCAAAGTAATAACTCCATCTAAGACAATTGGAACCTGCAATGAGGTTGCGCGCAGTATGTAGCCAACAAGAGCTGCAATTTCTATTCCACCAATCTGAGCAAGTGTGTGAATAGGATCCGACTCATCTTTGGTCTTTGCAATTAATTGGCCAACAATCTCTACTTTTCTGGCAAATGTTTCATCATCGATACCTGATCCGCGACCAGTGATTTGCTCGGCAGTCGATTGTGCAAAGTGTGCAATTAGTGCTGCTGATGATGTTGTATTTCCAATACCCACTTCACCGGTCACAAGACAGCGCGATCCACCAGCGATTAATCTCTCTGCGGTTTGCGCACCAACTTCCAGAGCGTCTCGAACAATGGAGTCAGACATAGCATCGTGGGTCCGTATGTCTTTGGTGCCGCTGGCAACTCTTTCGTTTCGAACACCAGGTGATTGTGAATGAACTACCGCCCCCACATTAATAATTTGAACATAAACATCAGCTACCTCTGCAAAAACTGATACGGCGGCTTTGTTATCTCCCATAACTTCAAGCATCAAACCTGTGATTGCTTGTGGCCATGGTGTTACAGAATCATCCGCGCCAATCCCGTGATCTGCCCCAAAAAGTGCAATGGCAGCAGGATCTACGGATGGTGAAGGTAAATGTGTGATACCCGCTATCTGGGCGGTAATTTTTTCTAATTTGCCAAGGGAGCCAACTGGCTTGGCTAATCCATCAAATTCTTTTCGTACCAAATCATAATGCTGCTTTGAAAATATTGGAAGATTATTTATAGCACGATCAAATGCCAATTCACTATGTAATAAGTATTGGTGCACTGATACATATAAATCTGGGCCTGCATATGCAAAGTGCACGCCAGCAGCTAACGCGGCTATCTTGTCATTCTCAACATCTCCGACATAAAGAGTTCGATCAGCACTTGAGTTTATTTCTAAGAGAGCAGCAATAATAGGAGCTGGATCTGGTTTGTGTTTACCCAATTCGGCAGTGGCAATAATAACGTCAAAATATTTATCTAGTCCTACTAATGCAAGTTTCTTATTTATCTCGGCTGCTGTAATTGTCTGCGTATTTGAAACTATCCCGAGCTTAACCTGACCATGTAGTAAATCAAGAAGTTTTTGGACTCCAGGTAAAAGCTGCACCGATAAGGATTCGTATGGAACTCCTGGATTTTCCTGTTTGATTAAAGTATTACCCAGGTCAAAAAGAATGCAATCAAAACGCTCAGTAATTAAATTAGCCACGTTAACCAAAGGTTGTTGGTTGAAATAATCACAAAATATAGAAGTATAAAACTTTCGGCAATTTGCTCAGATGCACCTAACACGTCACCAACAACTCCACCGATTTTCTTTCGCACGTAGAGCAAAAAAAACAAAGAAATAATTCCAACAACTGCACCAATTACTAATAGATGAAGACCTATCAAAGGCGCCAGTAATAAAAATGTTAACAATGTTGCAAAAAGCACGTGGATTTTTTTGACGGTGCGAACGTAAGTAGCCCCCATGCCTTCGTGGGATGGCGCAGCAGGTGTGAGCATAAAATAAATGGGAACAAGTCGGCCCAAGGTGTGCGCTGTTAAGAGTGCAAGTAGTGCTATTTGTGATTTAAGTGTGGATAAAAGTGCGAATTGAATAATTAATTGCAAAACTATTGATAGAACACCATATGTGCCGTGACGCGAATCCTTCAGGATTCGCAGCCGATCTTCAGGATTCCAGCCACCGACTAGACCATCAAAGGTGTCGGCCAATCCATCTTGGTGAAATCCACCTGTGACAAGGATCCAAAAAATAAGTGTGATTGCAGCAGCAGGTGCAGCTGGAATCAATTCATTAAGCCCAATAAATAATAACCCTGAGAAAAGCCCTATTACAAAGCCAACCAAGGGAAACCAAACTGCGCTGCGTTGAATAGAAATCTCTTCCTTGTGCGTTATCGGAATGCGGGTTAAAAACGCAAAGGCAACTTTTATGTCATTGATCATTTAAGTTCCTGGGCAATGCCAAACTTCATGAAATAAACTTTGTCGGCAGCTCTTGCAAACTCTTGATTCATGATGCCTGAAAGATCTCGGAACTGGCGTGAGACAGGATGCATCGGCACAATACCTTCACCAACTTCGTTACTGATAAATATGGTGGCACCCGTCCGAGCACGCGCTGCAAGGATTACAGATTGATTGGTATCTGTTTCTTCACCCATCATGTTGTTTGATAACCACAGAGTGAGGCAATCAACCAGTACGGTTGCCTCAGGATTGACTTTGGTTAAAACCTTGGTTAAGTCCTTGGCCTCTTCGATTAATTCAAATGCTGTTCCACGATCATGCTGATGCTTTTCAATTCGTGATTTCATCTCATCATCTACTGCTTCAGCTGTTGCAATAAAAATTGGCTTTGAATGACCGGCCAGACTAATGGCCAGCTCTTCACCTTTACGGCTCTTTCCACTTCTAGCACCACCAGCAATAAATATTATTGTCATAGGCAAATCATATATTCTTAACGAAGAAAAATAAAAACCAGTAGTGCTGAAATAACAAGTGAAATTGAAATAAATAAGCTGGCGTTTTTACCTAGTCGTTGGGGAAGTCCTAGGATTCCTTGATTGATATCCCATTGAAAATCTTTTAAAACATTGAAGAAGTGAAAAGCCACTGCAATGATCATAAAATCTATAAATAGCCATAATGGTGGCTGGTTTCCCGCTGGTAAATAAATTGCCCAAGGAAGTGCTCCAAAGGAGACAATGTAGGGGAGTGGAGAAAGAATAGTTGGTTTTAATTTAAGGTTATAAAACGTTGCACTCAAGATTCCCAGAAAGTGAACGAGAGTTCCAGTTATGCCTAAAGGACTAAACAGGGAAAATAATAAGGATGCAATAAGTGCAAATACAATTGATTTCTTTAACTGCTCAGGTTTTAATTCTTTACTAACAATAGGTTTTTTTGTTCTCTGAGCGGCGATATCTAGGGGAGCGTCAATAAAATCATTACTCCAGCCCACAACTAACTGGCCTGCAAATATTGCTAAGGCAACTCTGAGTGCATCAATTATCGAATATTGTGAAATCGCTAAAAGAAATGTTGTGATCGTAACAATTACGGTTGGCCCAAAATGAGCAGCTCTAAGAAATACATATCCTCGGGCTAAGACAGATATAAGCACAAAACTATCTTAAGTGATTAAGAACTTATTAAAGCTTTCTCATCACAGTTACTACGCGACCAAGAATCTTGGCATGATCACCGTTAATTGGTTCATAATCTGGATTTGCGGGCATTAACCACACATGTCCATCTTTACGTTTTAATGTTTTAACTGTTGCTTCATCTCCAAGAAGGGCAGCCACAATGTCACCATTTTGAGCATCATCTTGTTTCTTAACAACAACTTTGTCACCATGACAAATTGCTGCATCAATCATTGAGTCACCCACAACTGTGAGCATGAATAATTCACCATTACCAACTAGTTCTCTAGGCAATGGATAAACAGCTTCAATTGATTCTTCAGCCAAGATTGGTCCACCAGCAGCAATGCGTCCAAGCAATGGCACAAAGGCTGCATCTGGTGTTTGTTCATTACTTACTCCACCAACAAGTCCATCAATCTCAACTCCAGCTTTCGATGGCATCATCACATCAATAGCGCGTGGAGAATTTGGATCTCTTTTAATGAAACCTTTTCTTTCTAAGGCTGAAAGTTGATGAGCAACAGATGCGGGGGAGGCCAGACCTACTAATTCAGCGATCTCACGAACGGTTGGGGGGAAACCTCGATCTCGAACGGCTTCCTCGATTACTTCCAAAATGCGTCTTTGGCGAGCGGTTAGACCATCGCCATCTGGGCCTGAATCAGGCAATTCACTCACGTTGTTTTTTGTCATATCCCTAGAGTAGCCCATTCGAACAGATGTTTCAAACACCTGTTCGATAAAACTTGCCAAATGTCGGAACGGTGTGCAATAATCGAACAAGTGTTCGAGAGAGAGGCTTTTATGACAACCCTGGCACCCGTGGCAGTGGCACCGATTCGTTTGACCCGTAGAGGCCGTTTCCTAGTCTCTGTCTTGAGCTTTGTGGCCATGCTCGCGATCTCACTTTTTTCCATAGTTGGACTAGCTACCGCTAGTGCTAAGGCATCAAACGAAACAGCCAGTGCGACTACAACTCAAATTGTGGTTGCTCCAGGTGAAACTTTATGGACCATCGCAATGCGGGTTAATCCGGAAATTGACCCGCGTGCAGTTATAGAACAAATTAAAGATTTAAATGTGCTTGAGGGAATAGATGTTTACGCTGGACAGGTTTTACTAGTTCCTTAACAAAGCATTAGTGTTGATTTCGCAACAATCAAAATACTGCGAAATGGTGATTCGGATCTGTACTAAAATAAGTTGTCGAATTTGCGGCAAAGCCACCTATTCTGGTTGTGGGGATCATATAGAAGAAGCACTCCAAGGAGTTGCCCCTCAGGATAGATGTGTAGGTCACCCAATTCAAGAATTTAATTCCCAGACAACTCCCAGTTAGATTTGAAGTAATCCCCAGAATTAGCCACTTTCCTGTTAGTGAAGGACAAGAAATTCTTCTCTTTCTAACAGAAAGGCTCTGATGAAATTATCAAACCGAATCAAGTCAGCAATCGTGGTTTCAGCACTTGTGTTAAGCGCATCTTCAACTGCTGCAATGGCAGTCGATGCTTCAACTCAAGCAGGACAAGCTCAATACCAAACTCAGGTAACTGCGTTCAAAGCAAGTATCGCAACATACAAAGCATCTAAAGCTGCAATTAAAGCAACTTTTGCAACCACAAAAGCTAGCGCAATTGCAACAAAAAATGCTGCGATAACTGCTGCTGGTACAGATGAAACAAAGATCGATGCAGCTAAATTAGCATTTAAAACTGCCATGGATTCTGCTAAGTCAACAAGAGATGCAGGTATTGCTCAACTTGGAGTTAAACCAACCAAGCCCGTAAGACCAGTCTCTTAAACAGAAATAAATAAAGCCCCAACAGTTTTGTTGGGGCTTTATTTATTTACTTATTTAATGATTTGTTGCGGAAACGATTTCTTCTTTACCTGGCTTAACCCCAAATTCACTAGCCTGTTCTAAGGCTTCATAGGCGTGATGTTGACCAGCTTGAATTTCTTTAGCAGTTGGAATTGGTAAATCACCTTTAGTCCACCAGGCACTCATTCTGGCTTTCAACATTTGGCGGTGGTAGTGAGGTGTTTTAATTCCGTTAGCATCAACTTTTTGCGGCAGTTCCCACACCGGATAAGTTTCACGGGCAAGCAGTTTTGGTAACTCTGCTTCACTAACTGGTTCGTGAACTTCCACGAATCCACCGTCTGGAAGTCTAAGAATTCGGCCAGTTTCTTTTCCATGTAACAACATTTCTAGATCTTTTCTTTGTAACCCTAAACAAATTCGCTTGGTAGCTATAAACACCAGTGGCGGAAGTGCTATTAGGGCTACTCTCATAAAGTAAGTTATTGAATTGATTGAGAGACTAAAAGTGGTAGCAATGATGTCGTTTCCGCCACCTATCCATAACAAAATGTAGAAAGTTAAAGACATTGTGCCAAGAGCAGTTCTAGTTGGCGCATTTCTTGGTCGATCTAGCAAATTGTGCTCTCTTTTATCCCCAGTAATCCAACTTTCAATAAATGGATAAGCACCCATAAGTACAAACATTAGGCCGGGCAAAATTAATGCTGGTATCAAAATGTTTGGTGAGAATGTCCAGGTATTAAAAATGTTGAATTCAATTGCAGGCATCACTCGTAGTGAACCTTCTAAGAATCCGATGTACCAATCAGGTTGTGAACCTGCTGTTACTTGATCTGGGGTGAATGGTCCGTATAACCAAATTGGGTTAATAGCAACAAGTGCACCTAATAAAGTTGTGACACCAAATACGATGAAGAAAAATCCACCAGCTTTAGCGGTGTAAACCGGTAGCAATGGATAACCCACAACATTTTTTTCTGTTCTACCTGGACC